>JAGCDD010000421.1 GCA_017651345.1 Bacteroidales bacterium
ATTGGTTTTTGCGGAGTTTTTCTAAGGTCTTGGTCTCCTCGCCTGCTATGCGGTTAAGGTCGAAAAGCAATCCTACACGCTTTTTGCGCTCGGTTTCGTTTGCGCCCTGCATTACCCAAGGAGTCTCTTGAAGAAGCACTGATTTGAGTTCTTGGTTCTTTTCAAGATTTGAAATAAGTTCTTGACTGTTGGTGTTTTTCCAAGCGTCAAAAACTGCCTTGATTTTGGGTGATGAATTAGCAATATGAGCGGCAATGCTATTGGCATACAAACGGCTGAATGTCTGTTCGTTGCACTCGTAAGGATATTCCATCATATAGGGCAGAGCCTGAATTGCGTACCAAGCGGGATTTGAGGTAAATTCCAAAGTAAGTTTGTGGTGACGCAAGGTAGAAGAATTACCCGAGGAAATGAGTTTTTCAAACTTGTAATTCTTTGTTTGATTGCCGTTTATTGGCAGCGGTAATGATTCGGTAACCAACATTCGGTTGCTCATTACGGGAATTACCTTTTGTTCGCCGTCGGCAAAATTACCCGATTTTGCAATCACTTTGTAAGCCAATGCGCTGTAACGTTCGGGGATTGACAATTCAAATTCGAGCGAGGCATTTCCGCCGGCTTTACATGTAAAGTTTTGATTGGGATTTTTAACTACCGATTCCACTTTTTTATCGGTGAACGGGTCAAAAATCTCTATTGTTACATTGCCCGAAATGGCGTTTTCGGTAAGGTTGCCCACTTTTACAGGGAGAATTATTCTATCGTTTTCGCGGAAAAATCTTGGCGGATTAGGCTGAACCATAAGTTGTTTCTGCGTTATCAACTCTTTGGTGGTGTTAGCATATTGCAACTTTTTGGTGTGCGCAATGCCGAGCATTTTCCAAGTGGTGAGCGATTCGGGAATAGTAAACTCTATTGAAATTTCGCCGTTTTCGTCGGTGCGGAGTTCAGGGTAGAAAAATGCAGTTTCGTTAAAGTTTTCGCGAACCTTAACTTCGGGTTCTGGTTCTCCATTGGCTTCGGATTTAACTGCGCCGGTGGTAGCCATATTCATCATAGCGTTTGGTGCCATCTTTGCGCTCATCTGCATTGATTCTGCCTGAGCCATCATCATTGGAGCCTCATCTTCACATTCCTCCACAGCCATATCTTCGTCCATACGTGCCGATTTGCGCATTGTACGGGGAGCTGAACCAACCATCGCATCCATAGCAATATGACCACCAAAATATCCGCCTCGACGCGGGGTACGGTAGTGATAATTAAACCAATAAAGTTCTCCGTATCTGCAAGAATAATATATATGATCAACATCGCGACTCATAACGTGTTCCGAACCGCGAGTGCCAAACGACGGGGTGTCAAAATAGAGGTTGCAATAGATGTATTTATTGGGGAAACTGATGTTGCAATAGTTGGCGGCAAAAGCATCGAGCGATTTGTCGTAAAGCGTGGCAACCATTTCGGCTGATACGTTGCGACCATTGTTGTCGGTGATTTTGAGTTTCCAAGTTTCGTTTTCGCCGGGCTGCAATTTGTCGCGGAACGATAGATACTCGATGTTAAGATTTTTTTCCACATCGGGCACTGTTATGCTAACGGTTTGTTCGTAGTGGCGATTGTTGGCAACAAGACAGAAAAACAGTTTCATATTACCAATAAGTTCCTTAGTAATAGGAATTTCGATAATTTTGGTGGCATTACTCAATGAAATATATTCGCATTTCAACTCGGTGTTGCCGTAATATAGTTTGTAAAGTATATTTGCATTTTTTTGCGATGTACCCACAAGCACTTTTGCCACGTCGCCAACTCGGTGATCTTTGGTAAGAAGAGTGGCGTCAAGAAACTGTGGCAGAGGCAGTTTGCCATCTTTTTCGCCTGCAACGGTAAAGTACGATTTGCGACTCATTTCGCGACCGGTTTTGGGGTCTTTTGCCGTTACTTCGATTACATAACTACCTGATTCAGCGGTTTTTAATTCATTAATAACGTATTTGGTAGATTTCTCGGTGTCGAAATCGCGAGTGGCAATCACCTTGCCTTTTGCAAAGTTTTCGGGCTGATCTTCCTCGCCATAAACACATCCGGGAAGAAGTTTTTGCCATTCGTCTTTGGTGTAAGAAGGTGAGTTTGGCGTAGACCACGAGCGACGGCGCAAAAGTCCGTTGTCGGTAAGGCGGGTAACTGTAAGGCGACCTTTAACTTTGAGAGGCATTCCGTCGAGATTGTCGGCAGAAACTTTGGCCTCGAAATTAGAGTTGCGGAAATTTTGCGAAGGCATTCCAACATAAAGATGCAACGACGAGTAACCCACTGTTACACTTTGACTTGCCGAACGAGTTTCGCCGCTGTGGTCGGTAATGTCAACCGAGGTAATATAGTTGAAAGCCACTTCGGGAGCATTGCCAGCCATGGGGTCGGGTTCTGCCTTAAAGGTAAATTTAAAATCGCCGTTTTCGTCGGCTGTTACCGTGCCGTGAACTATCTCCACAGGGTTTTGGTTCAAAGGCATAAAGAAATAATAGCGGTGAAAATCGAACTTAGGACGGCGTTGAACACGGAATTTAACCTCTGCCCCATCGATTTTCATGCCCGAATAACTTTTGGCATTGCCCGTAACGGTGATTTCGTCGTTGACAATGTACGAACCCTCTATGCTATTGAGATTTACCTCAAAAGTAGGACGTTTGTATTCCTCCACCCTGATTTCCTTGCGGTAAGTGTGGTTAACAAGAATGGTCATACGTCCGTTGAGCAAACCTGTGGGAATCTCAAATGAACCGCTAAAAGTGCCGTATTCGTTTGATACAGCGTTCATAAAGCCGATTTCTTTGTCGTTGACATCGCGCAAACCTATGCCGCAACGTTTGCCCACAATAGGTTCGGTAACTCGCTCTTTATTAGTGCGTAACGTGTATGCTTTAAAATAAACGGTTTGTCCGGGACGATAGATGGCGCGGTCGGTAAAAATCTGAATTGTTTCGCCCTCAGGGTTGTCGATGTAGGTGTTGAAATTTACGTAATCATTATATAAGGTGTCCTTGCCGGGACCAGTGGCTTTGAGGGTGTAACGGTAATATTTGTCGCTATAACGCTTTACAAGCGCAAAGCCGTTTTTGTCGGTTTTTACCTCCGAAGCCTTTTCTAAAACATATTTGCGGCGCAATTTGCTGTACTCATCGTAATAAAGCGAAAGGGTAACGCCCTCCAAAGGTTCGCCCGTGGTGCGCGAGGTAACATAATATTGACGCTGAAAATCTTGGGCAGTTGGTATGCTACTGATTACCAAGTTAGAAATGGTGAGCGAGGCAAGTTGAATGTTGGTGTTTTCGTCGAAAGAAGCATCGTCGCTGACCAAAAGCAAATAAAAACCATTGTCGGCAAGTTTCGGGAAAACAATTTCGGTGGTGCGATCAAGAAAATCACCCTTGTCGGGAATCTCCTTAGAAAATTCTGCCACCTGTTTGCCGTGTTTCAAATAGCCTTTGAGACGTTTTTGGCGATTGTAATCACTTTGGTTGATGTCTTCATATTTGTCGCGGTCTATTTTGAGAACCTTGGCGTAAAGTTTAGAAATATTTTTGTAATGCACCAAAGCGGGGAAATTGCAATTGGGCGCAACCACTTCTTCTACATTAAAGGTAAAACCCTTAGTCTCAATCTGTTGAATAAGGTTATCGGCTGCGATTAGGTACTCCTTGTCGGAAGATTCGTCGGCAACAATTTTGGAGCAAATATCGTGAGCCATTTTGCGATATTGATTGTTGCCCTCGCCAAACTCCTTAACGTCAGCTACTTGACTATAATAAAATTGTGCAAGCGTGAAATCAACAGCCGCTTTATATTTAGAATTAGAAAAACGTTTTTGCAAACGTTCAAGAGTTTCTTTAAGTAATTGAAGCTTATTATCTTGCGACGATTTGTTAGATACAAACTCCAAACGGAAAAGCTCCATATCCACAAGGGCATCATCGTTTTTGGCGTTAATGCGTTGTTGAGCAAGTTGTTGCAAAATTTTAGCTGCGTTGTAATTCATCGACAGCGAATCGTCGCATTTGATATCAAGATTTATAAACTTCTGTAAATCAAAATATTCCTCACCGGCATAAAAGAACGTTTCGGGCGTGGGTGTGCGCAAGCTTTTAACAATGTCAATAGCCTCGTAAGCCACATAGTCGTAGAGCGTTGGGCGGCAAAACGACGGTTTTGTACCCTTGTGCGCCACATTCGGAAAATCGTCGGCGGTGTATTTCATCAATGTTTCGGGCTCTTGCAATGCCTTGTGAATGTATTTAAGAGCCTCAGTATTAATCATATCAATAGTCCACGTTTCGAGGTCGGGATTGTCGAAACCCTCGGTGTTGGTGCGGCGGATAATTGAGTAATAGTTTTCGTTTGAATATTGCTTGTAGAGGTCGGCAATAAGGATATAAAGTACAGATTTTGAAGGCATTGCCACCTCATCAGCATCTTTGATAAGACGGTTGAGATGAGTTTGAAAAAGCGAATCCTCAAACTGTTGCTTCATTTTCATCTTGTAAATCGACGATTTGATAAGTTCGTCGCCATTGTTGTCGGTTTTGGCATAGTTGTAGATTTGCTCCACAACTTCGAGTGCACTTTTGGGCAAGCCCTGCCGGTCGAAAGAGTCAACCTTCTGCCACAGAGCCTTGTAATCATCAGGTGGAATTGTCATATTATTCAGGTTTAAATTATTATCTTTAAGATACTCAGCCCCGAACAAAAACAAGATCGGGAAAATAATAAACATCAATCGGTTTTTCATAGCAAAAAATTTTTTAGGTAAAGATACTATATTTTTGCAAAACGGCAAGTGAAATGAAACGGAAAATATGTTAATAATTGTTAAATACGTTGAAGAAAACGAAAAACGGCAACCCAGAAAAAAACTTTTTAACAAAACAATTTTTTTATTATCTTTGCACTTGCACAAAAGAGAAATCATTATGGCAAAAGAATTCAATACGTCGGTTACCTGCGACCCAAAGAAACATTATATGGTGGATGTCACCAATAAGATGAAGGTATTTGAACGCCTAATCAATAATGGCAAATATTTCACCATCACACGTGCGCGGCAGTTCGGCAAAACTTCGTCGTTGAAATGGATATACAACAATCTCAACGACAGGTACTTGGTAGTTTCGATAAGTTTTGAGGATACCGAAGAGGATGATTGGATTAGTGCCGCAACATTCTACAAGACTTTTTGCGGATATATGATGACGGCGTTCAAAAACAAACTATTAACCAAAAACAAGGAATACGAAAAATTTTGGAACGATGCAAAAAAAATCGAGAATGCCGACATCAAGTCTTTGTCTGAAAGGATAACCGAGTTTTGCCAATTGTCGTCAAAAAAAGTTGTATTGCTAATCGACGAAGTTGACAAAAGCCTCAATAACCAACTTTTCCTCAATTTTCTCTCGATGTTGCGCAAAAAGTACATCGACAGAGATATGACTGGCGACAACTCCACTTTTTGGTCGGTTGTGCTTGCCGGAGTGTATGACGTAAAAAACCTGAAACTCAAAATCCGCCCCGAAGAACAACACCAATTCAATTCGCCGTGGAACGTTGCCGCCGAATATGACCTCGATATGACTTTCAACCCGCAGGAAATCAGCACTATGCTTGCCGATTATGAAAACGACTACCATTTCGGATTTGACATAAAAGAGATTTCCGAGGAAATTTACAAATACACTTCGGGCTATCCTGTGTTGGTGAGCCGGGTTTGCAAGGAGATTGACGAGAATTTGGGCAAAGACTGGACAAAAGATGGCGTATTGAAGGCGGTGAAAAAAATCATCAAAGAAAAAAGAGTACTCTCTGACGACATTACCAAAAACCTCGAAATTTACCCAAAACTAAAAGCCTTCCTCAGGGCATTATTGTTGGAGAATTTTTCGATGTCCTTCGACGCCAACAATCCCACACTTGACCTCGCCAATATGTTTTCGATAATCAAGGAAGGCAAAGGCGGAAAGGTGGAAATCCACAACCTGATTTTCCAACAGATGCTATATAATTACTTCATCTCGGAAAATACGCTCAACAAGATTACTGTGGACAAAGGCTCGGGAATCTACATCGACAAAAACGGCGACCTCGATATGCGCATAGTCATCGACCGTTTTGCACAAACAGTCAAGAAATTCCGCAACGACGAGAAATTCCTCGAAGAACAAGGAAGGTTGCTCTTTCTGTGTTTTCTCAAACCTATCATCAACGGCACAGGTTTCTATTACGTAGAGCCAGAAAACGACGATGCCTCACGTATGGACATCATCGTAAACTACCACGGCAAGGAGTATGTCATAGAACTGAAACTCTGGTACGGTATCGAGTACGAAATCTCCGGACGCGACCAAATAGCACGCTACATCACCGCCCGCAACCTCTCCGAAGGCTACCTCATCACATTCTCATTCCTCAAAAACAAGGTAATACAAGAACAGCCCGAATGGATTGAACACGAAGGTAAAAGGATTTATGAAGCGGTGATATAAAGGGCATTCTTAAAAAAGAATGACGGGATGCCAAAGTTTAAACTATGGAACTAAGGCGAGGCGCAAACCGTAGAAGAAGTCCCTGTAGCCGGGGTTGCTGCGGTTACGAAGAGCAACGCGACAGTAGTTAGCGTAGCTGTACCACGAGCCACCACGAAGCACGCGGTAAGAACCCGAAGAAGGACCTTGTGGATTATTAGAAGGACTATTTTTATAATAATCAAAAGCATACCAATCGTTGCACCATTCCAAAACATTGCCCGACATATCGTAGATGCCGAGGGAATTTGGTTTCTTTTGGGCAACAGGCATAGTAGTTGTAGTTGTTATTGTCCGATTTTTATCATTATCATCCCAACCATACCAAGCAACTTTTGCCAAATTATCACTACCGCTATATTTAGTACCTCCACTCTTTCCGCCACGGGCGGCAAATTCCCATTCTGCTTCGGTAGGGAGGCGGAATTTTTTGCCAGTTTTTTCGTTAAGTTTTTTAATAAATGTTTGACAATCGTTCCAAGAAACCTTTTCAACAGGATAATTATCACCTTTTTTGAAATTACTCGGATTATCACCCATCACAGTCTTCCACAATTCTTGGGTAACTTCGGTTTCGCCAATATAGAAAGTGCTAACCGACACCGAATGTGGTGGTTTTTCATCACTATCACTATCGTTAGACCCCATAGTAAACGTGCCTCTGGGGACGCGAATCATATAGCCATAGGTTTTACCGTCAAAGGCGATAGGAATTTTATCACTCGATTCTTGGCAATAAAAATTGAGACTGCCAATCATAATGAATAACGCTAACAACAATGCTTTCATAATTAAAATAGATTTGTGAACAAAAAATCAAATATTTACTCCTCCGTCTCCCCATCTTCTTTGGTGTAGCCGTAGCCATAGCCATAACCATAGCCGTATCCATAACCGTAGCCATATCCATAGCCATAACGACCGTTGACTGTTTTAGAACCGTTGAGCAAAATGCACATATTGGGAAGTTTGTGCTTGAGATAATAACTCTCCACAATCGGCAGCATATTGCGGTCAAGAAGTCCCACACGAACTATGAAAAGCGACATTTCAGCGTGAGAGGCAATAATGCTTGTGTCGGCAACGATGTCGATAGGCGGACAGTCGAGAATCACAAAATCGTAAGCCTGTTTAAGTTCTTCAATCATCTGTCCAAACAGCGGAATACCAAGCAATTCTGACGGATTGGGTGGAATCATTCCTGCCGGAAGAATATCAAATCCGGGAGTAAGATTGTGAACGAGTGATTTCCAATTATCCTGATATCCTGCAAGATATGTTGATACGCCGTTTTCAGGTTTATCTACCGAAGAACTTGCCTGAGCCTTACGCAAATCGAGGTCTACAATTATCACCTTTTTGCCTTTGAGAGCCATCGACGCACCAAGGTTGAGCGAAATAAATGTTTTGCCGCTGCCCTGAATCATCGACGTGATAAGCATCACCTTTTTATTATTAGTATTGGTAAATTCTAAATTGCTCCTCACAATGCGGAAAGCCTCGTTGGTGAGGTTCTTGGAATTTTTCTTTACCACCAGTTGTTTTACGTCGGCATTAGACGAATCCCTGCGTTTCAAGAATTTAAGAACACCTTTGTGGTGCAGGCGGGTATGCTGAGGAATTTCGCCCACAAACGGAATGGTCATATTCTCCAAATCCTTACGCGAACGTATTTTGGTGTTGTTCATCTCTATCAACACGATGATACCCAACGGAGTGACGGCCATAGGCGACGGCGCCTTCCTTGGCTGCAGCGGGCTGACGGCGGTAACCCTGCCCGGCTCCGTCAACAACATCGGACACAACGCATTCCGCGACTGCGGCGGCATCACCGGCCGCCTCGTAGTGCCCGCTGCACTCACCCAACTGGGCCACCACGCCTTCAGCAACTGCAGAGGCATA
>JAGCDD010000422.1 GCA_017651345.1 Bacteroidales bacterium
AGCGAACTGCAAGAGGTGTATTCCGCCGACGAAATCCGCAACCTACTGAGAATCATCTTCGAAGTATATCTCGGCTGGGACCTCACCACATGGCTCCTCTCCAAACAAAAAACCATCAACCAATCCGACCTGCTGAAGATAAACTTCGCCATCAAAGACCTGAAACGTCACCGACCGATACAGCACATCCTCGGCAAGGCCGATTTCTGCGGAATGTCGCTTACGGTAAACGAAAACGCACTTATCCCCCGTCCCGAGACGGAAGGACTGGTGGAACTGGCTAAGAGCCGCCTGAAGTCGCCGCAACGCATTCTCGACCTCTGCACCGGCAGCGGGTGCATAGCCATTGCTTTGGCAAAGGTCTTCACCAATGCCGAAATCACTGCCGTGGATATCTCGGAAAAAGCCCTCGAAGTGGCAAGGCAAAACGCATGGAATCAGGGAGTCGAGATTAAATTTATGCAAGCCGACATCCTGAGCGACGACCTTGCCGAACTGCCACTTTTCGATCTAATTGTTAGCAATCCGCCATACGTGCGTGAGCAGGAGAAAGCCGAGATGCAGCCCAACGTGCTCGACTATGAGCCACATCTTGCCCTTTTCGTTCCAAACGACGACCCGCTGCTTTTCTACCGCCGCATTGCCGAAATAGCAGTTAAACATCTTGTTCCCAACGGATTACTAATTGTAGAGATTAATGAAAATCTCGGCGAGGAAACCGCCAAGCTGTTCCGTGCCCAAAGCTTTGAAACTTCGCTTCACAACGACTTCAAGGGAAAGACACGGTTTGCGGCGGGGAGAAGATGAACAATTTTCGGAAATTGTTATTTGGGGTTATGCAATAAATATATAAGGTGTTACGTTATTTTTAAAATTTCTGGTATGCAGAACCTAACATCTACAGATAATAATGCCGTTATAAGCAACATCCTTTTGTTGGCAAAAAAGACATTGCCCGAGGATGCGCGTCTTTTCCTATACGGTTCACGTGCCCGCAACGAGGCCACAAAGGATTCCGATTGGGATTTGCTTATCTTGCTCGACAAGCCAACTGTGGAACAGAGCGACTACGACACCATTGCATACCCGTTTACCTATCTTGGTTGGGAATTGTCGGAGATGATAATTCCTATAATTTACACAAAAAACGAGTGGAAAGGGATGTCGTTTCTGCCTTTTTACAAAAATGTTGAAAAAGATAAAATTATACTGCAATGAGTTATGCTTTACGATGCTCTTACACAGCAACAAAAGAAGATATTGAAGCTTTGATAGTCAGGACTCGCGATTTTATCAACCGTATCGAGGCTTTGATAAAGTAAAATGGAGACATAAAAATGATATAAAAATATACGACTTTGCATAATGTATTGATTGAATAATAAATGGAATAACATATAAAATAAAATAGAATAAAAAACAGTCATTAAAAGGCGTTTTTTGCTTTAGTGTGCGGCTCGAATTCTGGACAAATTCAGCACAATAAATACTGGCAATATAAGCAGAAACGCTCATGGTAATACCGTGAGCTTTCTTGTCCAGTATTTAGGTGAGTCCAGAAGCCTCGAGCCTGACAAAAAGTTCGCGGTTTTTTTATTGCCTAAAAGAAATCAGCATTACAATGGACAAGCATGTTGGAGAATTAATAAAGCAACAGGTGTCGGCATCGGGCATAAGTGTGAGCGAGTTTGCACGAAGGCTGCACTGCAACCGGCAGAATGTCTATGATATTTTTGCTCGTAGGAGTGTAGATATCGAGCTGCTTCAGCGCATCTCCAAAATACTCCAACACGACTTTGTTGCTGAACTGTACACGCAACAGGAAACGCCTAAAATTACGCTGAAATTCACCATAACCGTGGAGATAGACAACGGAAAATACCATGTAACCGACATCCAGCCTGTAATATGAACAATTCCGCTGTATAATTATTTGATACGGTGTTGTCATAGAAAGTTATACGATTGTAGGATTATTTTTGTAATGCTAAAAAGGCAAATCCCAAGCACAGGTTATGCGGATACTACTGTGTGAGGGTCAGCAGTTTACAGTGTCTGCAAATTATAAAAAAAATACAAAATGAAAAAGTTTTTAATTATTGCCGGCGTTATCGCAATGGTAGGATTGGCAACTTCCTGCAAAAAGGAAAAAGACTGCGAATGCAAAACCTATGTAGGCACCGAACAGCTAGCATCCTCGGAAACCACTATCAAAGAAGGAGATTGCAGCGACCTCAACACAAGTCAGACAGCTATGGGTGTGACCCAGAAAATTGTTTGCGAGGAAAAATAGTAGCATAGGAAAAAACCGAAAAGGGGGGCAAAGTTCAAAACGATGCCCCTTTGTTTTTTTAATAAAATAGCACTTTATGGAGAAGATAGTGACAAAAAACAAATATATGTCGGCGGCACTTCGCATATTGGCCGGAGGAGTGTTCATATTTTCTGCGGTAATGAAGTACATTTCCATAGAGGATTTCGATATGTACATATATGAGCACCAAATTTGGGGGTTTGTGGCCACCGAGTTTACCACTCGCTTGCTCATAGCCGCAGAACTTTGCCTGGGAATATTTATGATAGCAGGCGTGTTTTTGCGATTTACAAAGTACGCAATGCTGGGTTTGCTGACCGCGTTCACGGTATATCTTGTTATACAACCTGTTTTTGGTGTTGACACAACCAACTGCCACTGCTTTGGAAACAATTTTACACTTAACAGGATACAATCTTTAATAAAAAATAGTGTTCTGATAGCCATTGTTTTGCCGATAAACCCAGACGTCGGATTTGCAGTAAGATACAGCAAAACGGTGTTTTTTGCGGTGTCGCTTGCGGCTGTAATCGCCTCAATGTCAATCAATACCCCGTCTGTGATAAACAACGCCCTGTATGGCAATACTGTCAGCATCGATGGCGACCTCTACGCCGAAGCCGTGAGAAACAACGGCAAAGAAGAGTTTTTGCAAGGTAAGCAGATAATATGTTTTTATTCAACCACTTGCAAACACTGCAAAAAGGCCGCAAAAAAAATAAACATTGCAATGGAAAAGGAAAATATTAATTCTGAAAATGTAAAGATTGTCTTTTGGCAGGTGAACGATGAGGTGCCTGTGGAGAATTTTTTCGAGCAAGCAGGAGTGCCGCCGCTGGACTACACTGTGTTTCCAGTGGACACATTTCTTACGGTAACGGGTGGCATTATGCCGTTGATAATGTTTTCGGACAACGGCAAACCTGCCGAAGTAATTAAATATATAGC
>JAGCDD010000423.1 GCA_017651345.1 Bacteroidales bacterium
ACGGTGGTGTTAACGGCGTTTCGCTCGGCTTGTGCACGCACCACGGGATTGCGCGAATTGAGGTCGGGCAGATAACGGCGGCGGTTGAACATTGTGGACACGTAGCCGTTTTTGCGGGCTTGGGCAATGGTGGTTTCGATATAGTTTTTGATGCTCGGATAGTTGAGGAAGTAACTGTCGATTAGGGATTTGGCGTCGGTTCGCGAAAGTCCGGTGTTGGCGGCAAGACCAAATGCTGAAATGCCGTAGATAATGCCGAAGTTGGCAGATTTGGCAGTGCTGCGTTGCTCTTTGGTAACGTTTTCGATATCCTCCTCGTAGATTTTGGCGGCGGTGCTTCGGTGAATGTCTTCGCCGTGGGCAAAAGCGTTAATCATATTTTCGTCGCCGCTAACGTGCGCCATTACACGGAGTTCCACTTGCGAATAGTCGGCAGAGTAGATTTCGTTGCCGGCAGATGGAATAAACGCCTCGCGGATACGGCGACCTTCGGGTGTGCGGATGGGAATGTTTTGGATATTTGGATTGGTGCTGCTGAGGCGACCTGTGGCTGTAACTGTTTGGTTAAATGATGTATGTATCTTGCCTGTGGCGGGGTTGATAAGTTCGGGTAGTGCCTCGGTGTAGGTGCTTACAAGTTTTTTGAGACCGCGATAATCAAGTATAGCGTTGATTATCGGGTGCTTATCTTTGAGTTTTTGAAGTTCTTCCTCGCCAGTGGCATACTGACCTGTTTTGGTCTTTTTGTGGTCGGGGTCTATTTTTAGTTCTTCAAACAGTACCACACCAAGTTGACGCGGAGAACCTATATTAAAGTTATGCTTTGCATAATCATAAATTTCTTTCTCTTTGTCAATAATTTCGTTATTGAGAGTTTTTGTGTATTCCTTTAAAAATTCCGTATTAATGCAAACACCGGCGTACTCCATTTCAGCAAGCACGTAGATTAGCGGCATTTCAATTTCCAAAGTGGCTTTGAGCACGCCGGTCTTTTCCAACTCGTCGTGGAGGGCGTTTTTGAGCATATAGGTAACGTCGGCATCTTCGGCGGCGTATTCTTTAATGAGTTCTATGTCAACATCTTGCATAGATTTTTGATTCTTGCCTTTTTCGCCGATGAGTTCCTCGATGTGGATAGGAGTGTATTTTAGGTAAACCTCTGACAGATAGTCCATATTGTGACGCTGTTCGGGCTGAATCATATAGTGCGCCACCATTGTGTCGAACAGATTGCCGCAAACTTCTATGCCATAGTTTCTTAGCACAAGAATGTCGAATTTTATATTCTGACCGATTTTAAGAATATCGGGCGAAGTGAGGGCAGGTTTGAGTATTTCGAGATACTCTTTTGACTGCGCCTCGTTTTTGGGGTCGAAGGGTATGTAATATGCCACGTGAGGCTCCCACGCAAACGACATTCCCACTAAACGGTTTTGGTGAATGGTGAGCGAATCGGTTTCGGTGTCGAAACAGAACTCTTTTTGTTTCAATAAGTTGTCGGCAAGTTCTTTTATTTTTTCAACGGTGTTGACAAGGTGATAAGTGTGCTCGGTGGTTTTTGCCGTTTCGTAATGAATGGGTTCGGGTGGTGCAACGGTTTCTATCCCACCGTCGAAAAAAAGCGTACCTTGTTCAAATTGAGGTTGTTGCGGTGCGGCTGTTTTTCCAAAAAGTCGTTCGGCAAGGTTTTTAAATTCAAGTTCTTGAAAAACGGCCTTTAAAGCCTCCTCGTTGGGTTCGCGTTTGGCAAATTCGTCGGCAGAAAAATCTATCGGCGCATCGGTAACTATGGTTACAAGGGTTCGGGCAAGTTTTACAACCTCACGGTCGTTGATAAAGTTTTCTTTTTGTTTACCCTTCAACTTGCTGATATTCTCGTAGATATTATCGATAGAGCCGTAATCTTGAATCAGTTTATAAGCGGTTTTTTCGCCTATGCCTGTTACGCCTTTCACATTGTCGGATGCATCACCCCAAAGTGCAAGAATATCAATAAATTGCAATGGGTCTTTAAGCCCTGTTTGCTTGCGAAATTCGTTGGCGTCGATAATTTCAATATCGGCGTTGTTTTTTTTGGGTTTGTAAATCTTGATATTGTCGGATACAAGTTGGTTGTAATCTTTGTCGGGCGTTACCATAAACACCTCAAAACCTTCTTTTTCGGCTTTTTTGGCAAGAGTGCCTATTATGTCGTCAGCCTCGTATTTTTCTACCATAACTTGCTTAATACCAAGCAAGTCGATGATTTTTTTTATCCACGGCAAGGCAAACTTGATGCCTTCGGGCGTGGGCGGACGCTGCGCTTTGTAACTCGGGCAGAGGTCGTTGCGGAAAGTGAGGTTCGGCGGGTCGAACGCAACCGCTATGTGCGACGGATTTTCCTTTTTGAGTATGTCGTTGATACTGTTGACAAAACCGAGTATCGCGGACGTGTTTTCGCCACGGCTGTTGGTCATAGGACGGTTGATAAACGAATAGTAGGCGCGATAAATCATCGCGTATGCGTCAATTAGGAAAAGTCGTGGCATAGTGCGTTAAATTTATTGATTATTAATTAATTATCGTCGGCGTTGAGTTCTGCGTACGAGTCGCTGGTTTCGTAGAGTTTGAGGTTTTGCAATTTTACACCTTCGGGAAGGCGTGCAGAGATTTTTTCGGCAAAAAGTATGAGCATATTTTCGCAAGTGGGCTGATTTTCAAATCGTATCACATTGCTAAACAGCACGTCAGATTCGTCGATTTGAGCCTTGGTGCGGCGGTTGAGCATTACCGAATGGTCAAATTTGCTGATAATCTCCTCGTCTACAATCTTTTTCAAGAGTCCAAAATCCATCACCATACCATATTCAGGCGAATTTTCGTCGGTGTTTGGCGTGCCGATAACGGTTACAAAAAGTTTGTAACTGTGTCCGTGCAGACGGCAGCATTTACCGTTGTAATTATATAGTGCGTGGGCTGCCTCAAAGCCGAATTGTTTGGTAAGTCTAATCTTTTTTTGCATTTTCTATTGTTTTGTTTTTTATTTCAAAAGTACTCATAATCGACTCCAACTGCCAAACGAGCAGTTTTTTGTCTTTCTTGCCGCCGTAAGCGTAGGCAAACACATTAATCATCTGTGCGTTAACTGTGTCTACGAGCGATTGGCACACAAATGGTCCACCCATAAAATCGCCTTTGGTTTCCCAAAGTCCGCGCATTTCCGAAACATAGTTTCCACGGCGCATATACGCCTCTTGAATAGGTTCAAAGTATTTTGAGATAGCCATATAACTGCCATCGGCGGGACCGGGAACATTCAGCATCAGCACGCTGTCGATTTTTGCCAAAAGGCTCTGTTTTTCAAACGATTTGGGACCTTCGTATGGAAAATTGAAAATCAGTAATGCCTGACTGCTTATGCTTGTTTCGTTGCTGATCCACACAAAGTTAGGCTTGTTTACGTCTAAATTGTAACCCTTGGGAATGTATACCGAGTAGGGGTGCGATTGGCTGAGTTCGTTTTCGAGATTTGCCTCGCGGTATTTGTTGAAATATGCAAGATAGCGTTGTTTTTCGGCGTAGGAGAGGGTATCGTAGATGTATTTTTCTACTTTGAGCCACGTGTTGTAAAATGCCGAATCGTCCTTAGCCTTTATTGTAATCAATATCTGCGGCGATGCGTAACGGTCGCCCTCCACTTTGATAGTAGGTTTTTCGTTCTGAGGGTTGATGTCGCAATAGATAATATTGCGGGTTTTGCGCAGCATATCGTTGTAGGCTGTTGGTTTAATGCGTATTACCTTAAACGAGGCTTCGTCTTGCGGAAGCACCAACACCGGCTGAGTGAGCCAATTAAACACTGTGTCGCCCACATATCCGTCGTACGAATCGTCGTTCATTACTACTAAAACGTCGCCGGTTTTGCCTGCGCTCGAAGCCATAAATTTGTCCATAGCGCCACTTCCACCGTTGCACGAAACAACAAGTGCCGAAACGCAGATTGTCAGTAATTTCGCTATCTTCATATTTTTATATTGTTTAGTTAAAAAATCGACCTGATGATGTCGTTGCCAAGGGCGTAAACCATCAACAATATCAAGAGAATCATTCCTATGGTTTGAGCCACTTCTAAGAATTTGTCGCTCGGTTTGCGTCCTGTAATCATCTCAATGATAGTGAAAAACGCGTGTCCACCGTCTAATCCGGGAATAGGAATAATGTTTAATACTGCCAACATTATCGAGAATAGCGCGGTGAGGTTCCAGAATGCGTACCAGTCCCACGTGCCGGGGAAAATCTTGGTCATTGTGATAAAACTGCCCACCTGTTTGTAAGCCTTGGTTTCGGGGTTGAAGATGAGTTTCCACTGACGGCAGTACTCTTTTATTTTGTCAACGCCCTTGCTTATACCTGCGGGAAACGACTCAAAAAATCCGTAGTCAATGTGCTTATATTCAAGAAAATCGGCAAATCCGTAGGTGTAAACGCCCATCTTGCCCGATTCGGGAATGGCAAACTCTATATTTAAGGTGTCGTTGTTTTCGCGAACAACTGTGAATACTGATGTCTTGCCTTTGTTTTCTTGTAATTTGTCGCGCACTTGATCGTAAAATCTGCAATCGGCGCTGTCGATAGCAATCACAAGGTCGTTCTTTTGAAAACCTGCTTCGTCGGCTGTGCTTTCTTCGGCAAATTCGCCAATCTTAAACGGCATACGGGGCGAAATGCAGGGTGTTTCAAGACTTAGCATCTTGGCTATGGTGCTGTCGGTGAGGGTAAAAGTTTTGCGTTCGCCGTCGCGCTCCACGGTAATAGTGCGTGGGTCTTTGAGAAGTAGGTCGATAAATACGCTGTTGAAACTGTCGGCGGGTTTCTCGTTAACTTCCAATATCTTATCGCCGTTGCGGAGACCAAATTCGTATGCAACTGAGTCTACCATTATGCCGTATTTGAGGTTTTGCACGGGGAGATAGTCGCTGCCCCAATGAAAAGCCATCATAGCGTATATCAGCATAGCCAACAGCACGTTAACCACCACGCCTGCCACCATAATAATAAGGCGTTGCCAAGCGGGTTTGGAGCGAAACTCCCACGGCTGCGGGTCTTTTTTCATCTGTTCGAGATCCATACTCTCGTCGATCATTCCGGCAATTTTTACGTATCCGCCAAGCGGAAGCCATCCTATGCCGTATTCTGTTTCGCCACGCTGTATCTTAAAAAGGCTGAACCAAGGGTTGAAAAAGAGGTAGAACTTCTCCACCCGGCATTTGAAAATCTTTGCTGTGATAAAGTGTCCGAACTCGTGGCAGATTACCAAGAGGCTGAGGCTCAGGATCAACTGCCCTATTCTTACTGCAATTTCCATTGTTGTGTCTGTTTCGTTTTTGTCTATTATTTTGAGTTTACAAAATTAGTAAACCTTACGGCTTAAAACAAATTTTTTTTAAAATTCGCTTTAATTATTGTTTTATTATCATATCTTTGCATTTTGAAAACATCAATGCAATGTTCAGGCTACGAAGGAAAAACTACAAGATGGACATCGATGGCGTGGGCGAAGTTACCGTAAAGGAGTTCTCCACATCAAAAGGAATGCGCATAATAGTGCATCGCGACACATCTGTAACAGTAACACTCCGTCCCGGCATTGCTAAAAACAAGGTGGAATGTTTTGTACGTCAGCACTCTGCGTGGATTGAGAACGCCAAAAAACGTTGCGCCCGACGAGCCGAAAACTCGCCCGTGCCTACCTCAAAACGCACTGTTGACCCCTCAGAACTGCTACGCCTGCGCTCATCTGCCAAGCAATACCTTCCTGAGAGGGTTAGGTTTATTGCCGAGAGGTTTGGTTTTAGGTACAACACCTTGAAAATCAACCGTGCGCGTACACGTTGGGGCAGTTGTACATCGCGAAAGAATATCAATCTTTCGTGTTTTTTAATGCGGTTGCCGATGCACCTTGTTGATTTTGTGATACTTCACGAACTTTGCCACACGGTTGAGATGAACCACGGCACACAATTTCACGCCCTCTTAAACAGGGTTTGCGGCGGACACGAAAAAGAGTTGAACCGCCAACTTAGAGCGTTTAGAATTGACTGAAACAATATATTTTGACGATAAAAAATGGAAAAAGCAGTTAGCATAACAGTATCAGGAAGGGTTCAGCAGGTAGGATACCGCCACTACACCCGCCTTGCCGCCCAAGATTACGACATCAAGGGCAAGATTGAAAACAAAGCCGATGGCTCTGTATACATCGAGGCTCAGGGCGAGGAAAAAAACTTGCAAGAGTTTATCGATTTTTGCAAGAAGGGTCCAGTGTGGGCGCGTGTCGACAATATCGACATTCAACCTATCGAAGTAAACGAACAATACACAACTTTTGAATCGTAGAACTTTAATCTATATAAGAAGATGAAACGCACAGTGCTTGAAATGCTTAACTCGGCGTCGCAGAATGATGAATTCAAAGACGTTGATTATGTTTCAGATAAAACCGACAAGGGATGGAAGAGCCTCACTTTCAAACAAGTGGCAGAACATTCTGATTGCCTTGCCATCAGCCTTTTGAAACTCGGACTTCAAAAAAACGAGACAGTGGCTATTATTTCCGAAGGCCGCTCGTCGTGGATAGTGTCGGAATATGCCGTGCTCAAAGCCGGTGGTATTTCGGTGCCGCTATCGGTTAAATTGCAGCCCGACGAACTGATGTACCGTATCAAGCACGCTGAAACCAAGTTTGTTGTAATCTCAAAAAACTGCGTTAGCAAGACATTCTCGCTTGCCGAAGAGATGGCTCACCTTGGCATTGGCATCATCTACTTAGACAACGATACCGACACTTACGAATCGTTGAAGCATATCAACAACCGCGTTTACCTCTACGACAACCTTATGGAAGACGGTCGCAAAAACCGCGAAAAATATGCAGAACAACTTGCCAAGAGCATTGCCGCCGTTGAGGAAAACGACGTTGTAACAATTAGTTACACATCGGGCACTACCGGCAATCCCAAGGGCATTATGCTTACCCAACTAAACTATTGGGCAAATGCTCACGACGCTCTAAGATATTTTAAATTAAAGTTTAAAAGCAAAATGTTTGTGGTGCTTCCGCTCGACCACTCGTTTGCCCACACGGTAGGTTTCTACGTGGCTACCCTCTGCGGCATTCATATCTCATTTGTAGACAGTCGCGGCGGAGCAATCAACCAACTCAAAAATATTCCTATTAATATAAAGGAGACCAACCCCGACTTTATGCTCTCTGTGCCCGCCCTCACAGGCAACTTTATGCGCAAAATTCAAGACAGCATCAACGCCAAAGGTGGAATTGCTAAGTTTCTCTTTAACAAGGGTATAAAGGCAGGTGAAAAATTCTACGGCAACGGCTACAACAAGCCCAACATATTTTTACGTATGTGGAAATATCCTATCTACAAACTTGCCGATGCCATTGTGTTTAAGAAAATCCGCAAGATATTCGGCAACAATTTCCAATTCTTTGTGGGAGGCGGCGCTCAGTTGGATATCAAGCAGCAATTTTTCTTCAACGCTCTCGGAGTGCCTGTATATCAGGGTTATGGACTTAGCGAGGCTTCGCCGATTATCTCTGTTAACACCTCTTACGCACACAAATTTGGATCGTCGGGTGGTGTGCTCACAGGTATAAAAGCCAAGATTGTAGACCCCGATGGCAACGAACTTCCCGCAGGTCAGAAAGGTATCTTATGTATTGAGGGATTGAACGTTATGAAAGGATATTTTAAAAATCCCGAAGCCACAGCCGAAGTTATCAACGGCACTTGGCTCAATACAGGCGATATGGGCTATATCGACAAAGATAATTTCCTTTATGTAACAGGTCGCGAAAAAGCACTCCTGATTTCGAGCGACGGTGAAAAATATTCGCCCGAGGCAATGGAAGATGCAATCGTAAACAGCGGAGAACTTATCTATCAGGCAGTTCTCTACAACGACCACTGCAAATACACATCTGCGCTCGTTACCTTAGACGCTCACCGCATTAAGGATTACGCCAAACGCAACAACATCACCGACCCGCAAAAAATGCTCGAAGCCGTAAAGAAATCGTTCTTCTCGTTTACCACCGACGGAGCGTACAAAAATAAATTTCCCCGTCAGTGGATTCCGTCGGTTTTCCGCATCATTCCCGAACCATTTACCGAGCAAAATCAAATGATGAACTCCACAATGAAACTCGTAAGGTTCAGAATTTTACAGAATTACGCCGATGTGCTGAAATCAATGTACACAGCCGATGGCAAAACCGACTGCCAAGAAAATATCGACGCAATTAAAAAGTTGATGTAAAAAATTGAAAATTTTGTTTGCTTTTAAAAAAATAATATCTATCTTTACCCGAAGAAAAAATCTATAAGTTAGGAACAATGGAAACCATAAAAATAACCGGCAATATGAAGACCCCCTCGGTGCTGTTAGACCCCGAGACGGGCGTGTTGGAACTCGCCGGACGCTCTATTCCTGAGAACACCGAAAGCCTTTACAAACCGCTTTTGGAGTGGGTGGAGGAGTATGTAAAAGATCCTAAACCTACTACCACAGTAAATATTAAATTTGAATATTTCAACTCATCGTCTGCCAAATATCTCATCAGATTTTTGGAATTTGTTACTCAGTTGAAAAAACAAGGTAAAAACCTTATTATCAATTGGTATTACGACGACGACGAACTGTTTGAGTACGGTCAGGACTACCAAGACGTGTTGGAGATGAAATTTAATTTTATTGCCACGCAAGAGTTCCAAAATAAGTAAATGCTAATTTTAGGGCGGTATGAAACAGATTGAAATTTCACCGGCTTACAAAGAGACGCTTCTCGGCAGCCTTATCAATGCTCCTGCCGAACTGCAAAAAATCAACAACATCAAAATTAGCCTTATCAACAACGGTAAGGTGCTGGCTGTGCCGCCTTCGTTTGATGTTAACACCTTTACAGTGGCGCTATCTAAGTATGTTACCGATACTCTGAAACTTAAATCTCAACAATCTACCGACCACGACCTTAATATTGTTACTTTTCACCGCTCGTTTCCCCCGGGATTAAAAAAGGCGGTGGTTTATTTTGTTAACGGTAAGTATCTTTATATCAACGTTGTTCCATACAAATTTATCGAAGACGCAAATTATTCTGAGGGCAAAATTTCGGAACTTTTAACTTCGGGAAGCACCGAGCAACTTTTTCAGTTTGCCGACGATTATATTTTCTCCCTCTATCCTGAGGCTGTGCAGAAATCTGTTGGCACTCAGGGACGTTATTTTGAAAAAATGGGCTTGGGCATTCGTCCGCTTATCGCCTTCCATTTAGACGACGACGAGGGTCTGCTTGCCAAACTTAATATTTATAAGGTGGAACAGAGTAAGGTGAATGCCCTTACATCTGTGGCTGCCAAATCGTTTTACGTGCTCACTACCAACGGCGCGTATATTTTTTGCCTCGACCAAAATCTCAATATCAAATATGCCGAAGACCTCAGCGGCGTGGAGATGCAGGTAAAATCGCGTATCGGTCGCGACACCGTGGTTTGCGGCTCTACTTCGTGGATTACCAATCGCGATAATGATTTTCTTTACGACGAAATCTGCAAACTCAACAATGCCGATAAAGCCGAGAAAATGAAGTACTTGGCAATTCTCAATTTTAATTTTGCCAAGACCAACGAAGAGACTCTTCTTGCTTCGCAATTCCTATTGCAATATGCCGAGGAGTCGAAAGATGGATTTTTCACCTTTGCCGCTCAGTTTTTGGTGATGAAGGCTACCAACCACAGTTTCGACGATGTAGACGACGAGGTAACGCTTAAACTTATTTCGCTTGCCTCTGCCGCCGTTGCCGATGCTGATTTGTATAAAAAAGCATTGACCCTTACCACCGATTTTAAATTAGAAAAACAGGATATTGCGGTGCTGATGCACATTTTTAACCGCACCAAAATGCCGCAAGAGCAATACGAGCAATACAACAAGACTCTTGTAATGCTCAAAGACCGCTATCTGAAACTCGAATCCGACACTATTAATATTATATTAGCCGAAATAGAGACAGCAAAAAAACTTCTCACCACCGGCGACCGCAAATCGGCAGAACAAATTGCAGAATCGGCTCTCAACCGCATTGCCGACGAAAGCGCTTTGTCTCTTGCTCCTGATGCTCAGCACACTCCCGACGAAAAATTTTCGGGTGCGTTTATTTCGCCCCTTGCTTACGAGGTAATGTTTAATGCCTCTGGTGATCCTAAACAGTCGGAAAAATATTGTGCGCTCCGGGCTTGCGTTAAGCCATTGAGCGAGAATAATATATCTAAACTTTCAGCAATTTCAACCTCGGCTCTTAAAGACCGTGCCAATGAGGTGCTGCTGCTTTCCGACCACGAAAAATTTGCCGCTCAGAATATCCGTGTGGATAAACGCAAAATTAAAGGTACATTTGCAAAAACCACCGAAAGCCTTCTTAATCATCCTGCTATGAATAAGAAGATGCTCTTTGCCGACTTAAAATCGTGGCTCGACAAAACTACACCCGAACTTTTTGACTCTATTGCCAATTTCGGCGAAAAGGCTACCTCTGCCAATTATCCCGCTCTTGCCGAGGCTGCCGAATATGTGGCAAAGTTTTTTGAGATAGAAACTCCCGATGTTTACGTGTTTAAGGGTGAAAAATCGGTTGGCGTAACATCTTACAACGCTGCAAAACCTTTTATTGCCGTTGGTTTCAGCCATCTTGATGTTGACACCGAGCGTTACCTTTCGCCAAACGAACTGTTTTTTGCTCTTGCCCGCGAAATGGCTAATATCAAATCGGGATTTACCAAGTTGCTGAGCGATAAATTGTTCCGCGATTTCTTCAATTCCGGCGCAATGAATATCGACAAGATTTCTACTTATATTCCCGCTCCGTCGTTTATATCCAAAAACACAGATTATTACGACAAATACCGTTTTGCCTCAAATGTTTTCTGCGGGTATCCTCTGTGGGAGAGTTTTGAATCTACCGACAAGCAGATACTTGTTTCGCTCGAAAAGAAACTATCGATTATACATTACAAGCCGTCAACGCCTGCCGACCTCAAAGTGTGCGAATATGCTGCTGTGTCGCGCCTGATGTGCCATTATGCCGACCGCCTTGGTTTGCTCTTTGCCGGCAATATCGTTACCGCCACAAATGCTATTATCAAAACAGATGTGGATTTTGCCGAACTTTTGGAACTTACTAAGGCTATGAGCGTTACCGAAATAGCCTGCGCCAAAAATACCGACGGTGGAATGCTTCACGCCGATTTTGCGCTTAGAATCGAAGATTTGATTTCGTTTTACCTCTCCGATGGTTTCTCCGCTTTAAGCAAACAGATTTTTGAATAATTCTTACACCTTATATAATAATGGCTCTTATAAAACCTCTTTTGGGACATACTCCTCAGTTTGGCAAAAACATTTGGCTTGCCGACAACTGCACCATAATCGGCGATGTGGTTATGGGCGATGATTGCAACGTTTGGTTCAATGCCGTAATCCGTGGCGACGTACACTATATCCGCATTGGCAACCGCGTAAATATTCAAGACAACGCCTGCCTTCACGCCACTTTTAAGACTTCGCCCCTGAATATCGGCAACAATGTTTCCATTGCACACAATGCCATTGTGCACGGCTGTACCATCAAAGACAACGTGCTTATTGGTATGGGCGCAATTGTGATGGACGACGCCGTGATAGAGGAAAACTGCATTGTGGCTGCCGGAGCCGTAATTACCAAAGGCACCAAGACAGAAAAAGGCAGCGTTTACGCCGGATGCCCTGCTAAAAAAATCAAGGACGTGGACGAAACGCTGCAAAAAGATTTAATCAACCGTATTGTTGATAATTACGCTATGTATGCCGATTGGTATCGGTAGACGGTATTATTCATTCATATTTCTGTATACGAATTTATCGCCGTCCCATTCGTAATTGGTTGTGTACCAATATGAGTTCGAGGGATCGCCTGGAAATTCTCCGTAGCCTTGATATGTGGTTGTGCCGGCGCATAGACTGAATCCGTAATTTTCAATTTTGATGTCGGGTTTGCAGCCGTCTTCCCAAGTGTAGATGGGTGCGGTAACGGTCAATGAAGAACCAACTTTTTCTACGTGCTCTTTTCCCACGGGGATGATTTTCTTATCTCTTTTGCCCGCAGGATAGTCCTCGGCTGTGGTTTGCGGAAGGTCAAATTCGGTCTGTGTGATAGTGCCGTCTTTGTAGAGGTATTGTGCAAACTCACGTTTCAAGCCTTTTTGCACATCGTCGGGCAAAATGTAGATATTGTCAACGTTTTTCTGCGTGAGAATCAGGTACGAGCCGTCGGATTTTTTGAACGCATACCATTTAAACTCAATGTCGATTTGTTGGTTGGGATTTGTCGGAGTATATTGTCCGTTGTCGAAAAACCTTGCCGAAAAGCCGCTCGCATTTGTCCAACTATTGTGAAATTCGCCCAAGCCCGCAGTAATTTTGTATTGAGCGTCGAATTTGTTCCACAAATCCTTGACTTCTTTTGGCATATTGGTCTCGTCCTCTATGTCGGATAGAAGAGTAACCTGCAAAGGAACGTTGTAGAGACGGATTTTTTCGATGTTAGAGTTCTCGTCTTTGGCGTAGAATGAAATCATCACGTCGCGTTTGTTGTACTTGTCGCGGTATGTGCGGCGTGTGGCCACGTAGTAGCCGTCTTTTTTCTCGGTGGTGTATTCGGGGTCGCTGTCTGATTTGTCAAAAACATTCTTGATAGGGTAGCCTACTGCCACGGGTTTGGATGTGTACACTTTTACATAACTGTTGCCCCAACGGTCCTTTGAGATCTCATATTTTTGCGCAAATCCCAACTCGGGACCAACGATGTTGATTGCAGTGATTTTGTTGTCGGCAACCTCTATGTCGGCAATCTTTTTTCCTGCCTTTGTAAGCACGTTGTTTTCTAATTTGCAACCTTCTTCGGACACCCAGCCTTCAATTTTGGGTTCGTAATTGAGCCTTACCCACCTGATGCTGCCGTAAGGATCAATTACGTTGCGGAGTTCTGCCGATTTGGGGTCTTGAACGAATTTTTCGCCGTTCCAATTGTATCGCACGGGCCAACTATCATCGGGTATCATTGTTACGCCTGTGGTGTAGCATAGCAACGCTGCAAATGTATAGTTGATTTTTCCCTTGATGTCGTAAGCCTTGGGAACGTCGGTTTGTGCAGAGTTGTCGGTGAGTTCGCCGTCTTTGTAAAGGAATGTCCTGAGCGATGCGCCTTGTTGATAGTTGTCTACGAAATCATAGAACAGTGCAGTCCACGAGCCGTCGTTGTTTTGGTAGCATTGCAGTTTGTAGTAAACAAGGTCCTCCCAAGAGCCTTCCGCGCCGTCCACAAGGTTGTAGAATATCATCCGGGTTTTCTGCGGGTAGCGTTCTTTTTGCGATGCACCATTGTAATAATCGCCGAGGTCTTCGTCCATCTGCCATTTCTTAGCCGCTGCCACCTCTTTTTTGATGTCGGGATAAGTGGCTTGAATCTTTTCCCAAATGATTTTGGCGATTTCTTCCTGCGGCTCCACATAGTTGAAAAGCGGTGCCGAGGGTTGTTCTTCTTCTGTAACGGCTGCTGTTGAGTCGCTGTTTTGGTCAGAGCCTCCGCCCTGACTGCCTCCTCCGCAAGCCATCAATGCCAATGCTGGAAGGAGTAATAATAGATGTTTTTTCATAATTATTAATATGTAAGTTAATTGTCAAATACTTCTGATGAGTTTTTTACTGTAATTTTAGATGGAGCAAACCCTTTTGTGTCGCGTGTAATGATTATGTCTGCGCCGGCTTTGAGTGCAGAATAATATTGTATTCCATCTTCAAGGTCCTTAAAATCAGAGTTTAATGCCGATTTTATTGTTTCTTCGTCAACTGTGGTTATTTTGCATACAGAAACAAAGTTGCTTAACGTGTGTATGATTTTGTTTTTTGGAACATATTTAACTAAGGTGTAAGCCGTATTTGCAATGGTCAACGACGAACAGCAGATGGTGTGTCCATTTTGGTAGCACACTTCGTACAAATCGGCTACGTTTGTGTAGTGCGGTTCCCGTTTAGACAGTAAATCAAGTACTATGTTGGTGTCTAAAAATATCGTCATTTGTATTTTTCGTTTAAGTAGTCTGCAATTGCATTTTTTTCGTCCAAATCTTGCGGAAGAGTAATTCCGAGGTCAATCTCTTTTAAAAAGTTGGTAACCTCGGCGGAATGAGTTTGTGGACGTTTGAATGTTATTTCTTTGGCTTTTGAGGAATTTTTTGCTGCCTCTGCCTCTGTCTTTTGTAGACGGAACGTGTCCAATATGCCGAGAATCGATTTTAATAGTTTGAAATCAAACGTGTTGTTAAGATTCAGGCTCTTAATTTGGTCTATAACCGTTAATTGTAATTCGTGTGTGCTCATATTGTTTTATTTTTCTCCGTAAAAATATAAAAAAATCTCCAAAATAGTATCTCCGTTCTCTTTTTTTTGTACATTTGTGTAGTTACAAATCATATAAACTTGGTTACTATGACACAGGACGAAATTTTTACACTTATCGACCTCCCATACTCTCTGGATGGTTTAAAACCCGTTATCAATGCCGAAACTGTGGCTTTTCACCACGGTAAGCACCTCGCTGGTTATGTTAAAAACCTCAACGGACTTGTAAAGGGTACCGAATATGCTCAAATGCAACTTGAAGAAATTGTCTGCAAGGCCTCGGGCGCAGTGCTCAACAATGCAGGACAGATTCTCAACCACAATCTTTATTTCTTGCAGTTTTCGGGTTCGCCCAAGAAATCCGCTCCCACGGGTGCACTATTAGATGCTGTAAATAAGGCTTTTGGAAGTTTCGACGCATTTAAGACCGAATTTGAACAAAAAGGCACCACTCTTTTTGGTTCGGGTTGGGTATGGCTTGCCAAAAATCCCGACGGTTCGCTCGTAATCACTCAGGAGGTAAACGCCGCAAATCCTATTCAAAAAGGACTTGCGCCGCTTTTGACTTTTGATGTTTGGGAGCACGCATATTACCTTGACTATCAAAACCGCCGCGCCGACTATTTAAAGGCTTTGTGGAGCATAGTAGATTGGAGCGTTATCGAACAACGCTATTCAAAGTAGAGGATTCTATTCTGCCACGAAATTGATTTTTTGGGTTTCGTGGCAGATTTTTTGGGTTAAATTCTGCCACGAAATGAAAATTTTTAGTTTCGTGGCAGAAATTTTATGTACGAAATTGAACAATATGTATTTTTCCTGATTCCAATATACTGTTACATTGGATGATTTGTTTGGGTGATAACAAAATTCCGACAAATCTATATCTCCGCAAGACTATTATTAATATCGTGCAGAACGATGGTGTTAGATTCGTTTTCGATGATGAAATCAGATATGAGGCTGTTGAGTTCGTTATCTTCTATATCTAATTGTTGCTTAGGTCCGCGTTTGGGGTAGATGTCGAGGAAGATTACCAAAGGCACTTGTTTCATCACCATATATATGAGTCGGTATCCGTCGGCTTTTGACAAACGTTGTTTTTTGTCGGGCAGTCGCAGTTTTACTACTATACTGTCGTTGCTGATGAGAATCATATCGCGGTTTTGGCGGATTTGCTCAATAGTTGATGAGCAAAACTCCTTGCATATTTCATCCTTTACGCCACTGTAAACGCCACGTTTAACCTCTAATAGTTCGTTTAACCGTTTGCGGAATGATTCAATGCTTGCAAAATGTATCATATCATCCGGCAAATTTTGATAAATCCATCTTGCTAAGTTTCGATAATGTAGCCTGTAACGCAGCGTTTTGTGGGGCGGCAATCCTGAATGTGCGGATGTCGTGATCGAGTTCTTCAAGGTCGGATATTTGTTGTCTCAACCTTTCGTTGTATGGCTTACAGGCTAATTGATTTTGACTTTCACTGTAAAGTGCTTTTAATGTGCTTATTACGATTTTTAGTTCGCTTGCAAACGCATTGTAGTCTGATTTTGTGATGGTTGGAAATTCATTGTGCAACAATTCGCATAGTTTGTCCACCTCGTTTAGTAGACGCGGCATTTCTCCTCGTTTTTCTACAAAAAAAGGTGAGGCAATCTTTAACCGACGGTCAAATGAACGTCGTCCGATTTTGCCTATTCGCTGTGATATGATAGCGGTTTCGCACATAATTATCCAAATTTATTTTGGGTAAAAATAGAAATATTTATTTAAATATACAACGACCTTGATAAAATTTTTATTTCCCCGATATATACATCTTCTGCAACTGTTTCATTCTTGAAGATGCGAACACAAAGTCGTCTAACTCTTTGATGCCGGTGTCGAAGATGCCGCTGCTGTCGCCTTGCCAAAATTTGCGACCTTTGTAGATGAAGATAATTTTGTCGCCAATCTCCATCACCGAGTTCATATCGTGGGTGTTGACTATGGTGGTGATGTTGTATTCGATGGTGATCTCTTTGATTAGGTTGTCGATAACTATTGAGGTAACGGGGTCGAGTCCCGAGTTAGGTTCGTCGCAATATAAGTATTTGGGATTCAATGCAATGGCACGGGCTATGGCAACACGTTTTTGCATTCCTCCTGAAATTTCCGACGGATATTTGTCGTTGGCATTGGTGATGTTTACGCGTTTGAGGCAGAAGTTGGCACGTTCGCGGCGTTCTTCAAAACTCATATTGGTGAACATTTCGAGGGGAAACATCACGTTCTCTTCCACGGTGTTGCTGTCGAAAAGTGCGCCGCCTTGAAACACCATTCCCATCTCCTTGCGGATTTCCTTGCGCTGTTTTTCGTCCATATTTGAAAACGAGCGTCCGTCGTAGAGAATGTCGCCTTTGGATACAGAGTGCAGTCCTGCTATGCATTTGAGCAACACGGTTTTACCCGAACCGCTCTGACCTATGGTGAGGTTGGTTTTGCCCGGCTCAAAATCTGTACTGATGTCGTTCAACACCAAATGTCCCGAAAACTCTTTGAATACGTTTTTTACCTCAATCATAGTTTAAAGCATTAATTTGGTGAGAATTACGTTGAACAACAAAACCACAATGCTGCTGTATACCACCGCGTGCGTGCTGCTGCGTCCAACGTCTAACGCGCCGCCGTTGGTAAAATATCCGTGGTACGATGATATCGACGATATTATAAAGGCGAATATGCCCGATTTGATTATCGAGTAGGTAACGTAATATGGTTGAAAATACGATGTTATGCCTATTACAAACTCGTGAGGCGTTACTCCCGGGGTAAAAAACGCAGCCAAATATCCGCCCCAAATGCCCACAGCCATTGATATTACCGTTAGCAGGGGGATAAAAAGTATTGATGCTACAATTTTGGGAAGTATAAGGTATTCGGCACTGTTGACACCCATAATTTCCAATGCGTCAACCTGTTCGGTAACTTTCATAGTGCCGAGTTCGCTTGCGATGTTGCCGCCCACTTTGCCCGAAAGTATCAGAGCCACAATGGTTGACGAAAATTCCAGAAGCATAGTTTCTCGTGTTCCCAAGCCGATGAGGTAGCGGGGGATAATGGGGTTGGCGAGGTTGGCTGTCATCTGAATGGTGCACACCGCACCCATAAAAATTGAGATAATAATGACGATAAGTATAGAACTAAGACCGATTTTATCGACCTCGCGCACTGTCTGCCTGAGGAACACCGTCCAACGTTCCGGCTTAGAGAAAACCCTCTTCAACAGCGTAAAATACCGCCCTATGTGATACAATAGTTTAAGCATAATGCTACAATCTGTACCGCAAAATTACAAAAGTATTTTTTTATTTCAAAATCTTGCCCAAATCTACCTTTTTTACCCCACATTTGGGCAAGATTTTTTTGCTTTATTTATAAAACACAAAAAATACTGCCCCTATCAGTAATATAAATGCCACAAAATGATTCCATTGCAGGTGCATATTGCCGAATACAAGGATAGAGAAGACGGTGAATACTGTTAGTGTGATAACCTCTTGTATCACTTTTAGTTGCATAAGGTTAAACGGTCCTCCGTTGCCGTCGAAACCTATGCGGTTGGCTGGTACTTGCAGACAGTATTCCACAAAGGCTATCGCCCAACTGATGAGTATGAATGCCATTAGTCCCATATTGGCGAATCGGGGCATCTGCGCCATTTTTAGGTGTCCGTACCACGCAAATGTCATAAATGTGTTGCTGCACAAGAGTAGCAAAACGGTGTAAATTGCTTTTGATGTCATTTCACGAAATATTTTTTAATTTTGCGCCGCGAATTAACAATAATTGTATAAATTTTGTGTAACTATTTTGCTTAAATAAAGGTTATAGTTTTTGTATGTAAAAAAGGCGTTCCAAAGTTAGGGTATTGCACGTTCGGCGTGTCTTACTTTGTGGAGTAATGTATTATAATAACCGTTTTTTAAATTGAAAAGGAAATTTTTAAATATTGTATTTAAGTGTATTTCAGTAGTTTGCGTGGCTGCGGTAACTCTTTTTGAATCGTGCGGTATGGGAAACGATGACGTTGACATCACACCATCGACTCCCGAACTCAAACAGTTTGTGGTTTCGATTCCTCAGTTTTTAGAAAAGCCTGCGTTTGTGAATGATACCACCACGAGCGATATTCTTTCGAGTTTTCCGTCCGACACCACTATTTATATGAACGTTGTGGATGTTATCAGTTATGTATGCTCTGTAAATCAATACGTTTATAATTCGTTGGTGGAAATCAACCGCTCTACCGACAAAACTCAGAATTGGATTTCGTTTTCGGAGCCGATTTTGGGTGCGTATACAAGTCCGGGCGATAGTCGTCACAAACAATGGCAGTTAGATTCCAACGCTGTGCGCGATGGCGAGCATTGGGACTTTCATCTCCTTATTTCTGATTTTGTAGAAAACGAAGTTGCCGACCTCCGTCCTGCTCTTGAACTATTTTATAATGTGGACTTTACAAAGGGTTATATGGTTTTTAGCCCGTCGGATTTCGACCGTATCCGTTTCCCCGAAAAGAGGTTTGGAAGCAATGTGAAATGTGAGGTTGAGTTTACCCGCAGCACCGACAAAGTGGTAAATAAATGCCATCTCAGCGGATTTACCACCAAGGCGCACTCCTCAAATATCAATTATGTGGGCAATATCACTCTCACCGCCGAACAATCGGGCTCAAATATCATAAACTACTCTGGCATAGCCGATTTCCCATATATTTGGTTTGATAGTCCCGAAAACAAAGGTTATTCGCTCAATTTTGCTGGGTCTGCCGATGCAAGTTTAAATGTGGCAGCGTTTTTTGCCGGACTTACCAAAAATAGCGACGAGTCGGTTTCGATGCGCAAACTAATTGTCGACAACTCTGCCGGAATGTTCCTCTCAAACATCTATTCGCTTTGGTTGCAGAATGTGGAGAATGCCGCAGATTTACCGCAAGAATTTGATGCGTTTGCCAATCCGGGATTCTTTATCGAACGCGACTACAAAGGCTGTGGCAAATCGTCTAACAACGATGTAGTGGCTGTAACCACTCGTGCTCAGGCACTTATCGACCAGCAGTCGTCGGTTTCGCCATATCAAAACTCTATTTATCAGGTAGAATGGTCGAAGTAAGCGTTATAGTAATTAATTATAACACTCCCGACCTTACATTTAATTGTATCAATTCTTTAATTAACCATACCAAAGATATTGAATACGAAGTAATTGTTGTTGACAATGGTTCTGAGAAAAAGTTCGATTATCTTCGGTTTGAGCATTTAGATAATTTCAGATATCTCTATTCGCCTAAAAATCTTGGTTTCGCAGGGGGAAATAATCTTGGAATATCCTGTGCCAATGGCGATTACATACTTTTGCTAAATAGCGACACCATCTTTACCGAAAACACTATTAAAATTTGTGTTGATTATTTTCGCAGTCAGCCAGATTGCGGAAGCCTTACGCCAAAACTGCTTTCGCCTGATGGCAGTGTTCAACCTTGCGCCAACCGTGCTCCATCGCTAAGGTTAGAGCTCCGTCAACTGTTTAGAATCAATAAGTTAACTAATGCCGACAAACTTGCAAAACTCTATCTTGGCGAGCGTCACAATTATAATCTGCCCACAGAATGTGATTGGATTTATGGAGCGTGTTTTTTTACCCGTAAAAGTTTGATTGATAAAGTGTTTGGAGGTAAATTACCCGAAAACTTCTTTATGTATGCCGAGGATATGCTTTGGTGCTTAATGCTCAGAAAATCAGACTATAAAAACCTTTATACTCCCCAAACCTCAATTATTCATCTTGGTGGAGCCTCGATGGACGCTATGGACGAGGAAGAAAAATATTTTAAGTGTATGCTGCCGAATGTGTTTAAAACTATTTGCATAACGTCTTCTAAATTAAAGGCTTATCTAATAATTTTTGCACGGATAATGCTCTTGGTTTCGCAATTCAACAAAAACGATTGGCGCAAGGCTGAGAGGTTTTTGCGGTTTGTATTTGGCAACAAATAAAAAATTCTCATCGTATATTTGTTTATACCACTTTTTTGGTTAATTTTGTATTATAATTTGTAAAAACATATACCTTATGGCTGAAACTATTGAAACAAAGACCCCTATAACTGAGCGTTACAACAAGCGCACACTTTTGCGACTGATTTCTGAATTGCTCAAAAACAATCCAACCGCTGAATATACCAAGAAACAACTGTTGGAGTATCTGAAAATCACCGACAAAGATGCAAAGGAACTTTTTGAGCAGACCATTGCCGAAATGTTGGAACAAAACCGTATCCTCTACGAAAACAATAAATACAAGGCTTTTATCAAAACCGGCGTTATCGAAGGTGTGATAGAGTTGCGTAAGGGCGGCGGCGTTGTACGTCCCGACGATAGCGACCTTGAAATTTTTGTCGACGAGCGTAATCTCAACAATGCGCTTACCAACGATAGGGTAGAGGTGAGTCTTTTTGCGTCTACCACCGACGGTATGCAAGAGGGCGAGGTGATAAGGATTCTTGAACGTTTCCGCACCACTTTTGTGGGCACTGTGGATAAACGCAAGAATTTTGCATTCCTCATAACCAACCATAAGACAATGCCTTACGATATTTTCCTTCCGTCGGGCAAACTTATGAAGGCGAAAAAGGGCGACAAGGCTGTTGCAAAAATTACCGAATGGCCCGCAGGTGCTAAAAATCCTATCGGCGAGATAGTTGAGGTGCTTGGCGAAACCGGCAACAACGAAACCGAAATGCACGCAATTCTTGCTGAATTTGAACTTCCTTATGCGTTTGACCGTGCTGTGGAACGTGCCGCCGAGGAGATTCCCACCGAAATTCCTAAGGGTGAAATCAAAGCCCGCCGCGATATGCGAAACGTTACCACTTTCACCATCGACCCCGCAGACGCCAAAGACTTCGACGATGCAATTTCGTTCCGCGTTCTCGAAAATGGTAACTTTGAAGTAGGAGTTCATATAGCCGACGTAACTTACTATATTGAAGAAGGTTCTATATTGGATCAAGAAGCCTTGGAACGCGCCACTTCGGTATACCTTGTCGACCGTGTTGTGCCTATGCTTCCCGAGGCTCTGTGCAACATTCTGTGTAGTCTTCGCCCCAACGAGGACAAACTCTGTTTTTCGGCAATTTTTGAACTTGACCAAAACGCAAATATTCAAAAAGAGTGGTTCGGCAAGACTATCATCAATTCCGACCGCCGTTTCTGCTACGAAGAGGCTCAGGCTGTGATTGAAACCGGCAAGGGCGACCTTTCGGAAGAGATTCTAAAATGTTGGGACCTCGCCAAAATTCTCCGCGACGAACGTTTCCGCAATGGCTCTATCTCGTTTGAACGTCCCGAAATCAAGTTTGAAATCGACGAAAACGGCAAGCCCCTCCGCGTTTACTTCAAGGAGGCAAAAGAGGCGA
>JAGCDD010000424.1 GCA_017651345.1 Bacteroidales bacterium
ACAACTATCCCTTCGGCGTGTTCGCTGCGCCGATATTCTCAACGCCGTAATGAAGTCCGAGACCACCGGTAAACAATCCGTAGCCGTAGCCCACCTGCACGATATCCTTGTTTGATACGCCGCAGAGGTAAAGCGCCCTTGCCACGCATTCAGACCAAATGCCGAGGTCCTTGCGGGTACGTCCCACAACGGTAGGTCTTCCTGTTGTACCCGACGAAGCGTGAAGTCTCACAATCTCGCTCATCGGTGCGGCAAACACTCCGAAAGGATAGTTGTCGCGGAGGTCCTGCTTGTAGGTAAAAGGCAGTTTTTTGAGGTCGTCGATAGTGCGGATGTCGTCTGGCAGTATACCTGCCTCCTGCATACGCTTGCGGTAATAAGGCACGTTGTGATAAACACGGTTAACACAGTCGCGCAGACGTTTGGATTGCAGTTCGCTAAGATATTCGCGCGAAGCGCATTCTATGGTTTCGTTCCAAATCATTTTTTATTCTATTAAGTTTTTGATATTAAATTTCTTGTTGGACTGCTGAGGTTTGGCAGGCGGCACAAACAGTTTGTTGGTATCCTCCACAAAGTTGAGAATTGCCTCTGCGCCAGTTTTCTCCATTGCCGATGTAACAAAGTACTGCGGAAGTTCTTCCCACGTTTGGCGCATCTGCTTAAAATAGTTGCTGATGTTGCGCTGCACTATTGTTTTGCCAATTTTGTCGGCCTTGGTAAACGCTATCACAAACGGAACGCCGTTTACAGCCATACGCTCCATAAACTCCACGTCGATACGCTGCGGTTCGTGGCGTACGTCTATTAATATAAAGGTGCACATAAGGTTTTCGCGGTGCAGGAGGTAGTTGGTTGTAAACTTATTCCACTGCGCTATAAGTTTGTTGCCGGTTTTGGCGTATCCATATCCGGGAAGGTCTACGATATACCACTCCTTGTTGATAAGGAAATGGTTGATTAATTGAGTCTTGCCGGGAGTGGCGGAGGTCTTGGCGAGACTTCTGTTGCCACAAATCATATTTATGAGCGACGATTTGCCCACGTTGCTCCTACCCACAAATGCGTATTCGGGCATCTCTGGCGCGGGACACTTCTTAAAATCGGTGTTGCTCATTACAAACTCGGCGGTGTTAATCTTCATTGTATAATGGCTTGTTTACAAATTGACGAAAATACATTAACTGTCCGGGCAAGGTGCGTTTCCAATAGTCACGCTCGTGTTTGCCGGGCGATTCGGAATATACTATGTTGATATTCTGTTCTTTGCATTTGGCTGCTAACTGACGGTTTACTTTTACCAAATAATCCTCCGAACCGCAGTTTACAATAATAGGTTTACCTGCGGCTTTCAAAAGTTCGGTGTTGTACAATACGGAATAACGCTCCCAATTGTCGTTGCTGGGAGTCTTAGGACCAATCTTTTTGGCAATACTTCCGCTAACCGACGACGACCTGAGGTGCATCACACCGCTCATCGAACCCGCCGCCCTAAACCTTTCGGGATTTTGCATATATAATGTCAACGCACCGTGTCCGCCCATGCTAAGTCCCGTGATAAACAGGTTACAACTGTCGATATTAAAATGGCGGAACATTGATGGCAAAATCTCCTCTCTAAAAAATGTAGCGTAACGGGCTGTGCTGTCGATAGGACTGTCGATATACCACGAATCAGCAAAACCGTCGGGACAAATCAGTATCATACCGTACTCGTTTGCGTAGAGTTGCAGATCTGCCACCCTACTCCACTGACGGTAGTTGCCACCAAAACCGTTCAACAGAATCACAGCCGGGAACTGCCGTCCGCACTCCACGCTGTAATCCTTTGGCACAAAAGCCATTACAGTATCGTTTGGCATCACACCCTTAGAGTTTACAACATAATAATGCTGAGCCTGCACTGCATTGGCTATTGTTATCGCAGCTACTATCAATAATATTTTAATAAAACGATTCATATTAATCATTGAAATTAGGCAAAAATACACCTTTTTTTAAATACTACAATCGTTTGAATTTATTTTTTTTAATCGGAATTGTAAATATGGAGGATTTATGGCATATACCACCTTCACCTCAGCGAAATAATATCGCTCCATCGGGTGGTGGGATTTTTGCTACGGAAATCGTGGCGGATGGCGTTGGCAAAAACCTCGGCTTTGCCGTTGGCGGCTTTCTGCTTGTATTGCTGCGAACCAAGCACCACAGTTTCGTCGCCGTTGATTTTGTTGATATGGTCGATAACGGCATCCAAACGGTGCAGACGGTGGTAGTCGGCAGCCGAAAGGTCAAACATATCTTGCTGCACAGGACTGTCCGGCACGATGTCTGCCAATATCACACCCGCTTTTTTATAACTGAATCCTTTTCGGAAAATGCTCTGCAACACATCGTTGGCGGCTTTGGTTATAGTAATGGTAGAATTCGACGGGGTCAACAATTTTATTTCCTTATAGTTAGCATATTGATCAAGGTCGTTGCGAAACGGATTGGTGTTTAAAAACACCCCCACAATGCCCGCTACCGAACCCTGACGTCGGAGTTTTTCGGCACAGCGAGCGGAATAGTTGTCGATATGCGTGCGGAGGTCGGCAATACTGTTGATCATACCGTTGAAACTGCGACTTGTACAGATACTCTTTTTTGGGGCGGGTTGCTCATCGGGAATGCAGTCGATACCGTTGAGTTCGCGCCAAGTGCGCTCCACCACCACATTGCGAAACACCGCCCGCACCCATTCAAACTGCTTTTGGGCAAAATCGTAAGCCGTTTTTATGCCCATACTTTCAAGCCGGGCAGAATATCTGCGTCCAATACCCCAAACATCGTCTATACTAAACAGTTTCAATGCTTTAACACGTTTTTCTTCGTTGTCGATAACGCAGCAATGCCGATATCCCGGATATTTTTTAGCAAAATGGCTCGCGGTTTTGGCAAGGGTTTTAGTAGGCGCAATGCCGATACTCACGGGCATTCCCACCGAGCGGCGTATACGAATGTGGAGTTTTTCGCCCCACGGTTTCAGGGCGTCGGCAGCAAATCCGTCCAAACGCACAAAGCACTCGTCGATCGAATAGCGAAAAAACGCAGGAACTTCCTCGCTGATAATCTCCACCACGCGCGCTGTAAGTTCGCCATAAAGTTCGTAGTTCGACGAAAACACCTCTATCTTCTGCCCGGGAAATATCTCGGCAAGTTGGTAATAAGGCGTACCTGTTTTTATGCCCATCCGCTTGGCCTCGTTTGAGCGAGCCACCACGCAGCCATCGTTGTTAGACAGCACCACCACCGGCTTGCCTTCGAGGTCGGGACGGAAAACCCGCTCGCACGACACAAAACAGTTGTCGCAGTCGATAATGCCATACATCAGTAGCGCCTCCAATTTTTGATAGTCCACAGCACCACGCCCCAAACCTCAAACTCGTCGTCGGTGCTAATTCTTATTGGATGATATTTAGGGTTTGCGGGTTTGAGTTCGATATATCCCTCGTCACGGTGCGCAAGGTCGAGATACTTGATGGTAAACTCCTCGTTGATAAACGCCACCACAATATCGCCATCGGAAGGCTCCACCGAACGATCGATAACAGCAATGTCGCCGTCGGCAATACCTGCATCGATCATCGAATCGCCCACCACACGCCCGTAGAAAGTGGCTGCGGGATTGCGGATAAGGTCGCGGTTAAAATCGAGACTCTCGTGAGCATAGTCTTCGGCAGGCGATGGAAATCCCGCCTTTATGCCCTGCGCCAAATGAAGGCTCTTGCGTGTCGAAAATTCACCTTTTATAATGTCGATGTTGTGCATAGCGATAACGGAGTTTTAATTGCAAAATTGATAAAAAATTTTCTAAAAGCCAAAAAAAATGCACTATCCCAACAATGGCTCTGAAAATCAGCCAAAAAGTTGCAGTTTAGCCTCCACAGCCGTAAATTAGCAAAAAAAACAGAAATGAAACGAATTGCAACCACACTTATATTATTAATGCTCGCCATTGCTGGTAGCGCCAAAAGTACCGACATCATTTTTATCTTAGACAACGATGCGGCGTTTCACCAAGGACACATTGCGGTGCTAATTGGCAGCGAAAACACCGGATGGAGATACGTATCTATCAACGGAACAGGCTCTGTGCCAACACCTTGGGGCATCAATACCAATCCCGACACAGGCACTATCATTACCGACGAATCGGGTGCGCACATCCGCAACCTCCGCCGTGCAATACGTCGCGCCTGCGAAATCAATCCCAAAGAACACCACCAATACCGACACTTTAAACGCATTCGCACCACCGCCGAAGAAGATTCTGCCGCACTCTCCGCATCCATCAACACCGCCTCAGTAACTCTTTATGGCATAATCGGTCCAGGGCAATCGTGCATCGATGTGGCTCAGAATGCATTTTCGGCTCTCGTTAAAAAACGCAAGTTGGACAAAAAAGGCGCAGTGCCCGGACACACCGACCTTATTCCCAAACGTTGGTTTCGCAAAATAGAGATGAGAATCAAAACCGCAAACCGTCGCACCAAAGAAGGTAAAGGCAAAATAACCGTTATGACCGACGGCGAAAGAGAATAATTCGCTATTATAAAAAAATATAATATTGATAATCATCAAAAAGCGAATAGCATCTCCGCAGAAAAACAAAAACCATCGTAGCATCAAAGCATAAAAATATATAATAGGCCTAAACATCGATATAGTAAACGCATAGCAATAGTACTAAAACCTTGTTTAATGTTTACTAATAAAGATTAGACAGATATTTAGTATCAAAAAAGTAATAATAAGCAATACAAATCCGAAATATTCGCACTATGTAGAAAAACTGTCAAAATGTCATATTTATAAAGTCCGAAAAGTAATAAAAAAGCAATTCGTACAGTTTAAACAATAACTCAAAATAAATCGAACGGTTTTACCTCACTCCTACCCTTGATGGCGCAAATCAAAAGAAAACGAGATAAAAAACTACAAATAACATAGTTAAATACGCTGATAATCAGATAATTAACTATAACACATCGATTATAAAGGGTTAAATCAAAAGAAGTTACGAAGCCCCAAAGCCAACAATGTAACTAACTGATATATAATAGTTTATAAACATATAGAACAAATGTTATAGAATGATGTAAAGCATAGCGGAAACTCAGGTACATAAAAACCACTCTGACCAAAGAGCAACAACCTTCACCAAGATGGGAATGGCAAAAGCGGAACAGCCTTCATCGGAAAACGAAAAGTCAAAACTTAAATACCCAAGAAACACAAATCAGAAAAATGTAAAATCAAATCCGAAAAATTGTAAAAATGAAAAATGCAACATCGGGAATATGTGAATACAAAAAAAAACAACGATAAAAAAAAAGTAAACAAAATCAAGTTTTTACAAAAGTAGATAAGTAAAAATTGTAAAAATAAAAACCAAAATCAATTTTACAAACAACCAAATTGCATAAAAGTACAAAATACAAATTACAACTATAAAAGAAAAAACTTAAAATCGAACAAAAGTATCGAATATTCTAAAAGTTTACAATTGTATATACATTTGTAACATCACATAATTCTACCCTTAAAAAGTTTACATTTGTTACATTTGTAAACTATAAAGAATTATCCTATTTTTATCTCCAAATCGGAGCAATTTTACATAGTGATAATAATTTATAACCGCGTATTTTATTGTGTAATCAGGAATATTAATTGTGTTAAGGGATTTTTGGAAATAAGTTTTTAATGATGTAACAATCACATAACCAATACTTTAACGTATGTTATATAAAGTAAATAATTAAGGAATTTTGGTAATTTGTTAAGAAATTGTTAAAAATCCGTGTTTTTAAACCAGAAAATTAGTCGTAAATGACTAATACCCAAGCATTTACAGCGTTTATTTAAAGTAAGGCTACTTTATTTTTGTCCGTTATACATAGCGATATGTAATGTATAAATAGCATCTAACCGGGTAGCGAACAAATATCTTATTCTCTTTTGGTTATGTTCTTCGTACTATATATACGGCAAAAAATAAGCCAATGTTGCTTATTTATTTAAATATTTACGGTATTTAAGTAACTAAAAATAAGGATTTTAGCATATAGTAGACAAGTGTTATTTACAAGATTATCAGTGATTTATGTATACAATAGTACTCAAAATGTTTGGCAAAGATGTTGTATACTCCGAATTTCCCTTTGGTAATAATAAAATATATCACCGTTACTTTTGTAACCTAAGAATCAAAACCACAAAAACAGTTTACAATGTTACAATTGTAAACTTGTAAAATATTTTCATTTTTCTAAAAAATAGTTGCAAATAAATTTGGCGGTATCACAAAAGTTAATTATATTTGTTACATCAAAACAAGTTAAAATTGTAACCATTATGGAAGAAGAAGACAAAGACGTAGAACGTATACTCGAAATTTTAAAAAGTGAACAACTCAATGCATCGGCTTTTGCCGAAAAAATCGGTGTTCAAAAATCGAGCGTCAGCCACGTAATCTCAGGAAGAAACAAACCGAGCAAGGAGTTTATGGTAAAAATCCTGCGCACGTTTCCCGAGATTAGTAGCGATTGGCTTTTTCTTGGTTTGGGCGATATGTACCGAACTCCTCATGCCTCTGCCACACCTCAGCCAACAGCCGATGTTACTTACGAGGTGGCATACGAAGTGCATAAGCCTGAGACTCCGACTCAACCATCTGTACATCAGCCGCAACAGTTGGGGCAATCTTTGCAGACCACTCTCCTATTTTCGGATGCCAATGCAGAACCCGTGAACGCCGAACCTGCAAAGCCGCAACCCGTGGCAGTGGAAACTCCCAAACCGCAACAACCAAAAACTCAGAAAGTTGCGCAAGCAGATTCTCCTGTAAAAACCCAACCATCAGATAATAAGGAGATTAAACAAAATGCAACCAAGCCTGAACCAGTTGACCAACCTGCACCCTCCCAACCCAAAGTGCAGACTCAACAACCTGAGCCGGTTAACATTATGAAGACCGATCCCGAAAAGATTATAGTTTTCTATTCAAACAAAACTTTCACTTTGTACTCTCCTTCGGGCGAATAGTCAGTTTTGTAAAAAGAGCATTTTTACAAAATCCATCCGAAGGTTACAATCAAAAATCGTGTTGCTCCATTTGGCAAAAACGGAGCACGGGGTTTCACATTCCTGAAAAATTCGAAAAATACAGATTTCACTTTTTTTAATTTTTGGCTCGTTACCGATAATCCAAATCTATAACAGCACTGAATTTCAGCGAAATAAGGATAAACAGTTGTAATTCATTTGTAACTAATTAATAATCAATTATTTACAAAGCGCATTATTGAGCATCAGCCCCTTACCCACCGTTGATACTCTAAAATGCCTTTTTTGGAAGAAGTTTTTTACCCATAGATAAATTATTGATAATCAAATATTTATATTTAGTAAATTAAAACAATATCTCCATTAGAATTGATTACACAAACAAATGCTTAACACCTCATCGGATAAAACAAGGATTTTGAGTTGAGCATTATTCTGTAAGAGTAAGTTTTTTTCAAAGTTTTGCGAAATCTGAAAACGAAAAATCTCGATTTTTGCGAGCAATCTCCCCCATTAATGACATTCCGATGACAAAAACGCTATGACAATTTGTCATATCATTTTTTCTGATTTTTTTTCTTAACTGCAAAACCATTGCGCAAATTTTCTATCTTTGCAAAAAAATTAAAGCAATGTACAAACACATTATCCGACCGATACTTTTTAAATTCAATCCCGAAAGCGTACACGGATTTACTTTCGGCGTTTTGAGATTTTTTCAGAAAATCAGAATTTTCAATCCCCTGATTCGCGCATTGTACCAAAAAAAGGACAAAAAATTTGAGCGCGAAGTGTTCGGAATCAAGTTCCCAAACCCCATAGGACTTGCCGCTGTTCTCGAGAAAGACGCGGAAGCCATTGATATATTGGGATTTATGGGATTCGGGTTTATAGAAGTGGGCACCGTTACCCCTGTGGCTCAGCCCGGAAACCCCAAGCCACGTCTATTCAGACTTATTCGTAATCAGGGACTTATCAATAGAATGGGTTTCAACAATAACGGTGTTGAACAAATGGTAAAAAAGATTAAACAAAAATACAGTAAAGTTATCATAGGTGGTAATATAGGCAAGAATAAAGTAACGCCTAATGAACTTGCTGTAAACGATTATTTGAAAGATTTAAACGCCCTTCACGATTATGTCGATTATATAGCAATTAATATAAGTTCGCCTAACACTCCCAACCTCCGCGAACTGCAAAACAAAGAACCATTGACAAAACTTTTGTCGGCTCTCACCGAGGAAAACAAAAAGTACGATGTGCAAAAACCCATCCTCTTAAAAATTGCTCCCGACCTTACCGACGGACAGTTAGACGACATTGTGGAGATTGTTCGCGCCACAGGTATCAGCGGAATTATTGCCACCAACACCACCATCGAGCGCAGCGGCATTGATTACACCGAAGAAGAAATTAAGGCTTTTGGCAACGGCGGAATGAGCGGCAAACCGGTAAAAAAACGCAGCACCGAAGTGATTCGTTACCTCAGCAAAAAGACTAATGGCGAAATTCCGATTATTGGCGTAGGAGGCATTTTCGATGCCGACGACGTGAGAGAAAAACTCGAAGCCGGAGCAAGTCTTGTAGAAATATTTACAAGTTTTATCTACAACGGTCCGGCGTGTGTAAAACGGATTCTCAAAAAACTGTAATGTACCGCGAATACGCCGCCTTTATTAAAGAGAAGTTCGGCACGAGGGTGCAGAAGATAGCCCTGAATGCGGGGTTCGGCTGTCCAAACCGCGACGGAACCATCGGCACAGGCGGCTGTACGTATTGCAACAATTTGACTTTCAGTCCGTTTTACGGGCAGGCTTCAAAACCCATTGCTCAACAAATGGACGAAGGCATTGAGTTTTTTGCCAAAAAGTACAAATGTCAAAAGTATATCGCTTATTTTCAGTCGTATACAAACACATACGCCGACACCGCAAAGTTGAAAACCATATACGATTCGGCATTGCAACGCGACGACGTGGTGGGACTGACAGTTGCTACCCGTCCCGACTGCGTTGACAATCAGACACTTGAACTATTGGCGCATTACTCCGAAAAGTACTACACCGTGTTGGAAATCGGCGTGGAGAGTTGCTACGATGCCACATTGCAGATGATAAACCGCGGACACACGTTTGCCCAAGTGGAAGACGCCATCAACCGCGCTGCGGGTTTCGGCATCGACATTTGCGCACACCTTATAATGTATCTTCCCGGCGAAACCGAGGAGATGATGCTAAGCACGGCAGACATTATGTCGGCATTACCCGTAAAGATTCTAAAACTGCACCAACTGCAAGTGATCAAAGGCACGGCTATGGAGCGGCAATACAATGAGCATCCCGAACAGTTTGCCCTGCCCACGGTAGAGGAATACGCCGCCTTTGCCGCCTGCTACTCCAAGCGCGTACGAAAGGATATGATATTTGAACGGTTTGTTAGCGAATCGCCTATGAATATGGTAGTTGCTCCCAATTGGAACGGCAAAAAAAACTACGAAATCACCGAGATGATAAAGCGCGAATACGAAAAAATGTGCAAATAATTTTTGCGAAACACAAAAGTTGTATATTTTTGCAGCCGATACAAGCGGGAATAGCGCAATTGGCAGAGCGGCGGCTTCCCAAGCCGCAGGTCGCGGGTTCGACCCCCGTTTCCCGCTCAAACACACCATTAACGAAGCAGGCCGGTCTGCCGCTGGCACATACGTGCGAGAGGAAAGTCCGGGCAACACAGAGCACCGCCCTTCTTAACTGGAAGACAGCCGCGAGGTTGTGGTAAATGCAGAAGAAAACAACCGCCCGCAAGGGTAAGGGTGAGAAGGCAGGGTAAGAGCCTACCAATATCGGCAGTGATGTCGGTAGTTGTGCATCGGCGGGTTGAAAGGCCAAATATACCGGTATATTCGGGTTGCTCGCCCGAGCCGGGGGGTAGGTCGTTAGAGGTCGTCGGCAACGACGGCAGTAGATAAATGGCAGGCACCGCTCTCGGGCGGAACAGAATCCGGCTTATAGGCCCGCTTCTTTTTATTCCAAAATCTTTATATTCAGATATATTTCGTCGTCATCCTCTCGGTTGAGAGCAATCTTGTTGTAAGGCTCCACCGCAAAATCTTTGCCCACAGCCGAAAGCAGTTTTGAAACCTTGCCCGATTCTATCTCGATTTTTAGGATATGATAGTCGGAGGCAAATTTCTTATAATCAACAATATACCCAAAACCACGGACAGCGGTTTCGATATTGTGGAGAGCCTCTACTGTGGACTTGTGGGTGGATATGTTCCAAAAATGGCGGGTCATTGTGAATGAGGTAGTTAAAGGGAAAAAATCAAGGATAAAAAATTATTCGCCGAAGAAACTCTCCGGCGAATAAATTATACTATTATATAAGGTGTGCTTATTTAGCAAGACGTTGGCGAATTGCCTTAGATGCCTCTTCGTATCCGGGTTTATCTAAGAGGGCAAACATATTCTTTTTGTAAGCCTCAACACCGGGTTGATTGAAGGGGTTAACACCAAGAATGTAACCGCTTATACCGCAGGCTTTTTCAAAGAAATAAATCATCTGACCGAGATAATATTCGTTGAGTTTGGGAATCTCGATGCGGATTTGCGGAACGCCTCCATCAAGGTGAGCAAGTTGAGTGCCGAGTTCTGCCTGTTTGTTGACAAAATCTACACGTTTGCCAGCAAGGAAGTTAAGTTGGTCGAGATTTTGAGCATCTGACGGAATTTCTACCTTGCGGTCGGGTTCGGCAATTGAGATAACAGTTTCGTACATAAGGCGAACGCCCTCTTGAATGTATTGACCCATAGAGTGGAGGTCGGAAGTGAAATCTACCGAAGCGGGGAAAATGCCCTTGCCGTCCTTGCCTTCCGACTCGCCGTAAAGTTGTTTCCACCATTCGGAGAAGTAGTGGAGTTTGGGGTGGAAATTGACAAGAATTTCGGTAGAGAATTTCTTTTGATAGAGCAAGTTACGAACAACGGCGTAATGAGCGGGAATATTCTCGTCGAATGATTTACCTTTTTGCGAAATGGCCTCAATGTCGTATGCGCCTTGCAACAGTTGACGAATATCGAAACCAGCCACAGCGATTGGGAAAAGTCCCACGGGAGTAAGCACCGAGAAACGACCTCCTACTGTGTCGCCAATAACAAATGTTTTGTAACCCTCTGAATCGGCAAGAGTGCGGAGAGCGCCGCGCGACTTGTCGGTGATGGCAACAATACGGTTTGCGGCTTCGGCCTTGCCATATTTTTCTTCGATTTTGGCTTTGAGCAGACGGAAAGCGATGGCAGGCTCAGTGGTAGTTCCCGACTTAGAAATAACGCAGAGGGCATAACTACGGTCGGCAATAGCGTCCATAAGTTCGCTGATATAGTCCTCGCCGATATTCTGACCAGCAAAAAGGATAATAGGATTGCCCTTTTTGGGGTTCATCTGCACAAACGAGTTGCTGAGAGCCTCGATAACAGCCTTAGCGCCGAGGTAACTTCCGCCGATACCGATAACCACGAGCACGTCGATTTTTTTGCGGAGTTCGGCAGCCTTGGCCTCAATCTGCGAAAGTTCGTCTTCGGAAATGATGTTTTTAACGTCGGCCCAACCGAGGAAGTCGTTGCCGGGGAGGTTCTTGTCGTAAAGAGCGGCGTTACATTCCAACGCCTTGTTTTGCAATGCTTTGTAATCGTTTTCGGACACAAATCCGAACGCTTTGCTAATGTCTATTGATAAATTCTTCATCGTAATATAATTAGTATATTTCAGACAATAAATGTAAGGATGATTTTTTGAAAATGCAAATATTTGAAAATATTTTTTGCTAAATAAATCACTAAATCACACCCTTCCAAACCCGTCGACCAACCTATAAATCCGTTCGATTTCTTCGGGGATGAAGAGGTGCTGAGGACAGGATTTCATACAGGTGTGGTGGGTGCAGGCGAGGCAGTGATGATAGGTTTCGCGGAGATCAATATTCAGTTTGTTGATTGCCCAAAACTCCTTGCCGAGGTTGTAGTAATTGAACTGTCGGACATCTTGGTGCGCACAATCTCCGTGCTCGACTCCGGCACGTGGTGCGCTTTGTTTTATTTCAGATACCGTCCCGTCTTGGAGCGGTCGCAATGGATGATCTCTTGCGGGGTGCCTTGGAATACGACTTCGCCGCTCGAAAGCGTTGCGGTCTTGCGTGAAAAAGAGAGGTAGCCGATACCGACATCCACCATTTTCCTTAAATAAGACGATACTTACTTTGCAATTGCGATTCCGTCGGGAGTAAGTTTTTTGATTTCCGTTTTGTTTGTTTCGTTTTCCATAGTCAGTTAATTAGTTCGTGATAAATAAAATTGATAAACTTGCAAATCAATATCATTTTTATTTTGTTTTGCATATTCCGAATAATGCAAAGGCTTGGATAAAAGTTTTACTTTTTCTTTGAATTCTGAATTGATAACATTACAAAACCTTGAATACAATTCTTCATAATTATTTAGAGCATCACTTTCGTTGGGAAAATCAAATAGAATAGTTCCAAGATAAATGTCTTCTGCATTTTGGGCTATTTTTTCAGAACGCTTGTCATAATATTTGTGATTAGATAAATTTACAGCACCAATGAAATGAGAAATCATTTGCTTAATTCCGTCAATATAGGCATACGAATTTGTTTTTATTGAAAACTCTTTATTTGGATCATTTTTTAGGAAAGAATTATCACCAAAAATCTTTTTTATGTTTTCTTGTGTATAAATTCTATTTCCGATTGGGCATTTTTCTATGTCCCAATATGCGTTTGAAATTTTCAATGCCTTACTGAGCGACAAATACTCAGCAAATTTTGACTCCAACATAAGAACGGTTTTGGTATCCTTGCTTACAAGCAAAATATCTATATTCGAGGGATTCCGTCCTTCTATGCACACATTCTTAAATTCAAAAAAGACATTTGTAAACTTAATTTTCTCATTATTTATATCAAGAATTATAGGATTGCTTTCTGAAACTTTGTAAAAGAACAGTAACGCACACAACGAAGATGAATGAACCGTCGTGATTTTCCGAGCCTCATCGCCATTCCCCGAACATGCTTCTTTCAATTTATCTCCGAATATCGTCTTTTCTGACAAGCCAAATATATCTGTAAGAACATCTTTTATGGAATCAATATGTTTTTTAGAAATATCTTTGTTATCAATGTCTTTTATGATAAAAGAATATGAATTGTCTGAATATTTGGATTGATCTCCATGTTGCCACCATGTTTTTTGAAGAAGTGGATTATTTATGGCGTTCCAATTAAAATTGCCGTAAACTTTTCTGAGTTCCTCATGTTTGACATCAAAACTGATATTTTTGAGTTCTATTTTCTCCATAATTTTCTTTCTCCTCTGATATTCTTATCAAATTTTCCAATTCCGCCAACAATTCCGCCGCCGTCATATTGCCGTAATCCACGATGTTCTTGCCGTTGATTTTTGATTCCAACGCCTTGGGATTCAAGCCCGTGCCGCCGCAGTGGGATATCAATGCGTAAAGGTAAAAAAAGTTTTTCTTGCGGACAAAACTTTTTTTTGTTTCACACCCTTCCAAACGCCTTAACCAACTCATAAATCAGCTCGATTTCTTCGGGAATATAGATACGTTGCGGGCAGTGTTTCATACAGTTGTGATGGGTGCAGGTGAGGCAGTGATGATACGTTTCACGGAGATCCATATTGAGTTTGTTGATTGCCCAAAATTCTTTGCCGAGGTTGTAGTAATTAAACTGACGAAAAGAGGTGTGAATCTCGTGTCCGTGGGGACAGACGCAACGTTGACAGCGAGTGCAACCTATTGGTTCAAAGGTCTTTCGCAAACGCTGCAAAACTTCATCAAACGAAAAATGCAGCACCTTGTGTTCGTGTTCAAAGGCGATGGATTCCTGTTCGAAAGTGCCAATGCCCAAAAGTGCGCACGAAAAGGGATATTCCAAAATTCCACCGATGAGTTCCGCCGGTGTAAAAGGTCCAATCAAAAGTCCCGCTGCATATACTTTGTTGAGAATCAATCCTTTGCCAACGAAAGACGGTTTCTCTTTGATACGGTCTAACATTCCACGTTCAAGAATGTTGCCGCTGCCCTGCAACACATCCACTCGCGAATCTAATGCGCCACGGTGC
>JAGCDD010000425.1 GCA_017651345.1 Bacteroidales bacterium
ACGTGAAAAACATCATCGTCTTGGTGTCTTCGCCGATGTCCATCGCCCACGATTCCACCTTGCGCTCACGCTTGGAGCCGTTGGCCTTTTCCAACACCAAATCCAACTTCGCATAGCGAGTCTCACCATCGGGATTGTCTTTCACTTTCTTGACAATCTCCCTGCCCGTAAGCGTCTGAGCGTCAACCGAAAACGCAGTCATCAAAACTGCAATTGCCAATAAAAACTTTTTCATAATATTTTGAATTATTATTGATTTTTGATGCAAAATTATTGAGGAATAATGTTTGCGGCAATACCATAAAATCGGTATTTTTTTATAAAAATAAACGAGTAAAAAATAATTTCGGTAATTCAAAAACTATTGTTATATTTGCCAAAAATATCAAAACAATGCCCGAAAAACTTACAGAGACCAACCGCATTGAGTTTAAACAGGAACTCAACGACTCCCTTGATTTGGAGAAGGAGATTATAGCCTTTCTCAATTACAGGGAAGGCGGCATTTTGTATATTGGAATCGACAAAAACGGTGTTCCCGTTGGCGTAAAAGACATTGATGGCGATATGCTCAAAATCAAAGACCGAATCCGAAAAAACATTTTGCCGTCGCCAATGGGATTGTTTGATGTTTTGATGGAACGCATTGACGGGGTGCCTGTGATAAAGATTTTTGTGGCGTCGGGCAGCGAAAAACCGTATTACAAAACCAAATACGGACTATCTGAAAAGGGGTGTTTTATTCGCGTTGGAACGGCGGCAGAACCGATGACAACTGCAATGATTGAAGACCTCTACGCGCACCGTGTCCGCAATTCGTTGCGCAGTATCCGTTCTCCTCGCAAAAACTTGACTTTCCGTCAGTTGCATATTTATTACGAGAGCAAAGGTCTTGCGCTAAACGAACATTTTTTGGAAAATCTCGACTTGCTTACCGACAATGGCGACCTCAATTACGTTGCGTATTTGCTTGCCGACGAAAACAGTATGTCGATAAAAGTTGCAAAATATTCAGGCACAGACCGTGTTGTCCTTATTGCCAACTATGAGTACGGTTTTTGTTCGTTGCTCAAAGCCACCGACCAAGTGCTTGACAAACTGAAAGTTGAAAACAATGTTAGTAGCAAAATTACCTATAAACGACGCATCGATACGCCGCTTTGGGACGAGCGTGCTATGCGCGAAATTGTAATCAACGCCATCGTTCACAACGATTTTTACACCAACGAAGTGCCGCCGAAGTTTGAGATTTTTTCCGACCGCATCGAAATCACATCTGCCGGACGGTTGCCAATTGGTATGTCTGAGGACGATTTTTTCAGTGGCATCAGTGCGCCGCGCAACAAGGAATTAATGCGCGTGTTCCGCGACGTTGATATGGTGGAATCGCTCGGTTCGGGTATGAAACGGATTCAGAAAGTTTACAGCAAGGATATTTTTACCTTTATGAACAACTTCATCCGCACCACTATTTACTTTAAGTCGCAGAATCACAGCACTATAACCACCAACGAAAAGGCATTTGATGCCGAAGTTGGCAGTGATGGCAATGTAAATTTTTTACAACTCACTGATAGACAGAAAAATATCATCTCCATCATCAAAGAAGGATCGCAGATTACTGCCAAAAACTACCCAGAAAATGGCAATGTAAATGGCAGTAATGGCAATGTAAATGGCAATGTAACTACCCAATATATAGTATCGAAATTCAACTTTTCGGAGCGAACAATATTTCGCGAACTTGCTGAGTTAAAACAACTTGGGTATATTATTAGAATTGGCTCAGGGAAAAATGGCGCGTGGAGAGTGTCGGAAAAAAGCATCGTAGAAAACAGAGAAACTACCCAGAAAACTACCCAAGAGAATGGCAGTGATACTACCCAGAAAACTACCCAGAAAATTATCGATAGCATAAAGCAAGATGCTTTCATAAGTCGTCAAAAACTTGCTGAAAATTGTGGTATTACCCCTGACGGCATCAAATGGCAATTAAAGCAATTGCAAGAAAAAAACATCATCCGCCGAGTTGGTCCTGATAAGGGTGGCTATTGGGAGATTGTTTTGAAACTCGATAATAATAAATAACTTTATGAAAATATGAACAACTTGTTTTATTTCAATATAACCTACAAATGCAACAACAAATGCAAAGATTGTTGTTCGCATAATACGCGCGACAAAAACAAAAGAACTGTTTCTGTTGATGACATCAAAGTCATTGATGATAAGTTCAAATGTACCGAAAGCGATGTGTGGGTCATAAGTGGTGGAGAACCGACTGTGGCAGACAATTTTGACGAAATCATAAATTATTGTTTGTCAAAATCAAAACATATCATTTTATATACTAATGGTCGCAACTTGCATAAAATCAATGCAGAATGTTTTGAACGGATAATAGTTCCTTTGTATGGAACAGAGTCGGGACATAATGATTATGTTGGTAGTTCAATGGCATATTCAGAGACTGTAAATGCCCTAACAAACATAATCGAACGCAACCCCGACAAAATTGAATTGAAGTTGTTAATCAATGATTTAACTGCAATGAAAGACCTATTGCAAAACGATGATTGGCAAATTTTGAAAAAGAACAACAGGTTTTCTATTTCAAGGGTTATAAAGCCAAATGTTGAAATTGATAGTAACGTTTTACTATTTACTGAGAACCTGATTATGGAATTATTGTCAGAAGATAAGACCGTCAAGTTTTATGATTTGCCTTTTTGCAAGTTTAGTGAGAAGTTTCAAAATAATATTCTTGACAATTATGATTGCAGTTTAAATTCCAAATATAGAATTATTTGCGGTTCTCAATTTGGTAAATATACCGTCTTTGGTTTCAACAAAAGAGCCGACTATTATATCGATTGCTCAACGTGTAATAAATCAATATTTTGCACAAAAATAATGCAAAGGTATTATTGTCCGGTTTTAACAACCAAAAAGTGTTGGATTGGTACGGAATAGTTTGTTCATTTCAGCAATGAAATCATCTTGTTCAACACAACCAATTAGGTTTGATTTACCGGTAAACTCTTTATAGTCGTTTGATATTTTGGATAATAATTGATAATTGGAGAAGCGAGTAATAAAACTTCTAAATGATACTTTGTTGCACGAACAAATATTAAATGTTCCCTCTAATTTTCGATCAATCAATGTCTTAAATTTTTTTGCAAAATCATTTATACTCAGCATATTAAGTACAGTTTCATCCATTATAGTGTTCTTATATATCATTTTTTGTAAATATGTGTAAAATGCATTATTTTCTATAAAAATGGGGAAATTTTGG
>JAGCDD010000426.1 GCA_017651345.1 Bacteroidales bacterium
GGTTAACAGATTCCGTCCGAACACCATATACAGCAAACTCGTGAAAACCTACTTGGAGGCTTTGGCTTTAAGACCATACAAAGTTTCTATCACGGCTACAAAAGACATTCAAGTGGACGGTCTGAAAAAGATAGGCGACAATCAGTGGATGGCGGTAGCGCATATCGGACAGAAGTATGTTGCGGGTAGTGCCGACCGTCCGAGTTATCAAGACATAACGTTCAAAGACATCACTGTCTTCATCGACATCAGAGAGGATGAATACGGACTGCATTATATCATCCGTCTCGAAGACTGCAAAGTAACAGGTGTCGGCGATGTGCCGGAAGAATTACAATACGACTAAATTATGAAAAAAATCTTCGTACTTGCGATAATTTTGACTTCTATTGCCAATTGTGTGTCGGCACAATTCCTTATAGAAGACGGAATGTTAGACACGCTCTTCAATGCCCGTGTCAAGAGCCTCGACGAGTTTATTGACCGTTTTAACGGCGATAAGTTATCGTCAGACATATCTGAAACCGACCCCGTAAAACGCGAGAAGAACATTCTTGCGCTTTTTGAACGCGACTCATTATTTGCTCATCAGAAAATGTACGGCGACAAAAACGACCTTTTCTCTGCCATCACGGATTTTGTTAAGGATGTGGTCAAAAACAACCACCGACTTGACATAGAAAAGGACTCTATGATTTTTGCCGTTGCAGATATGAAAATGAAATACGCAGCAAAGGAACGTAACGTCAAAATCGTCTTGAAATACGAGCCTATCGGCAACGATATTTTCGGTTGGAAGATTGTAGGTGTGTCGGGTCTTGTAGAAAGCGGAATCATTGACACATCCACTGTCCGAGTCTTCCGTCCTGTGGACAATGAGATGAATTTTTCGACGATTGCGCCAACCGTCAACGCACAAAACAACCAAATAACACAATACCGCAGCACATCGGAAGCCATCGACCAAATGTCGTACTTCTTGGCATTGTGTTCAGTTAACAAAATATCCGCCGTACAGTGCAAAAACGTAGTTTATCATATCCTGAGCATTGATGGCTACGCATTTGAAATATCAAAATTCGACCGCCTTGACAAAAACAACGGGTGGCTGATTTCGAGGTTTCAAAGGATTTCCAATAAAGACAAAATTGAATATTTAAACAAACTGTTAGGAAAAAAATGAGAAAGATTCTTTTACTGCTGTTGTTCGCTTCTATCGGCACGAGTTTGTTTGCACAAGGACACGACCAAAGGTTCTATTTTAAACTTGATTTGGAATCCGGCAACATCTTCACGTGCGCCGCTTTTGCCGGAGTGTCGGCAGGCTTGAACGCCGCCACTCACAGAAGTTTCTCCATCAACGCCTATACAATCAACAACATTAAGGCAAAGGAGAACACGGATGTTAAAAACTACGAGTGGAACAAAACCAATGCCGAAGACCTATTCAAGGATATTCAGACAGGGGCAAGAATAGGCGTGAAAACAGACTATGAAAGTTTTGTAAACATTGGCTTTTACGGTTCTGTACATTACAAACTCAACCAATTCAAATTGGAGGATTTTGCGACAAAAGAATTTCAAAAACACAGTATTCACCGTGTCTTGTTCGGACTTTCAGCGTTGATGCAGTTAGGCGGTTACGGAAGGGATTTCAAGGCTTTTTTTGAAGCGGGCGCGAGATATGCCATCGCAACCAAATATCAAAATCCCTACGGTGCGGACAAGTCGGGGCTCAACAACGGAATAATCTCCCATTGGGCGTTTCATTTTTCGCCCAACGGCAGTACAATAGGTTTTCAGGATATTGGCGTGTTTTTCGATATGAATCACTACAACCTCTTGAAAGACAAGGCTTTTGCGCAATCAACAATTAACGAAATTAAAATGTGGACGATAGGCATCACCTTTGCCATAACGCCCGGACAAGCAAACAGATAAGTGCTATGAAGAAAGCGATCCCATTATTAGCGTTAATTGCCGTCATTGCAACGGCTTTTACGGCAGACACTTCGACAACGCCCGAGGATGCGAAAAAAGTGGTGGAAACGTTTATGAGGCAGATAGAGTTTGCCGTAAACAAAAACTACTTTGCGAATGGCGAAGTGGATTCTAAGCTGCTTGCGGAAAACTTGCAGTCGGCATCCGCCAACGTAAAACGGTTGTTGGAACCCGGACTGTCAGAACACGAGAGTATGGCAGATGACATTAACGGACGGTGTTCCACAAATTTCGACCGTTATTTCAGCACCGTCCTTGCCAATTCAATAATCGGCAGGCGGCTTACTTCGTACAAGTTGCTGAATGTCAAATATACAGGAGACGCAAGAGCCGTTGACCTTGCAAAAAGTGGCGAGCCTGTTTCGTATTGTATCGAAACGTCACAAATGATAAACAATTCCAAGACGATGCATTTCAGGTTTTACGTGAATATCGGAAGCAACAAAATTGGTTTTGTGAGTTTGACAAGTTGTTCAAACAACCTTCCGATAGCACACACATCGTCTCAGGCAAACACAAATGCCGCAATCAATTACACCAACGGCAACACGAATCAGGCATTCAACGACTACTCTTTGGCGGTGCAACTTAATCCGAAGGATGGCGAGGCATACTATCGTATGGCTGTAATGTACTACCGTGGCATTGGCTGCTCCAAAAGTTACAAAAAGGCACGCGAATATGCCGACAAGGCAATAAAGTATGGTAATGCCAATATTATACGCAAAGCAAAAAATTTCAAAGAATACATAGAAGGTTAAATGATGAAAAAGTTACTACAAAAATTGACAGTCTTCGTCTGTCTCACACTTAGCAGTTTTTATTGCTACGGACAGCCGGAATGGACGGCATCTTACGATTTCGGTTATGCCTTCCATCCGTCGCATTTCCTTGAATTGGAAAATGGTCTGATTGCTAAGACCAAGTACAACTATGGTCTTACGGAATACATTTCGGGCGGTGTGGATTTCCCCTATATGCCGTTTGAAGTGTATGTTGATGTGTCAGCCACTGAACAGTATTTCAAAGCCAAATTTCCGGAACACGATGACTACGTACACAACTTCCTGCTGCAACTTCGTCCCGGATTTGGTGTCAGATTCTCAATCAAGTCAATGGATGTGTCCCCGTTGATACAGGCGGGCATCAGTTACAATCTCAATTTGTACAAGGGATTTTATGGTACAAAAAAGGATCAGTTGAATGGTGGCACTAACAATTCTTTTGGAATTGGTGTGGTTGACAGGGATGATGAGTCGGGCTTTGTCCTTGAACTTGTGCTACCTAATCAGCCGTTTTACAACAAGGATTTCACACCAGATGGCGGTCATTACTATCCGTATGCCAACTTAGTGCCAAAGAAAATGTGGGAGTTGGCAGTTCATTATTTTCAAAGGTTTTAAATATCTCATAAACTATGAAGTCATACAAAGTACTATTGCTGCTCCTTGTTGCACTGACATTGTTTTCGTGCAAGGAAGAGGAGAACCCCGCCGAAGTAACGCTGATTTTCTCAGGCGCAGACAATTGGAACACCGTCAGAAATGGCGAATATCTCAAAGTCAACGTATCAGTTGACTTTGATAAGTCGTCTCCTGGCTTGGAGGTGAAGAATCTTGAATGTTTCTTCGGAAATCGCAAA
>JAGCDD010000427.1 GCA_017651345.1 Bacteroidales bacterium
TCGTCGGAATACGGTCTCCAACAAATGAGCGACTTGTATATAGTTGATGATATTATCAATGAACTGCAATTCGGATAATCCGCAACGACGTATATGTTGATTTGCCAAGCGATACGATTTATGAGTATGGCGTGGCGGTGTAAAAAAGTTTTTGCGAACACAAAAATACTTGTTATATTTGCGGAAACAAAATAGAACGCTAAATTCGCTTATGTGCAAATTCAAAGACACCAATTTAGGAATCAAGAAACTTGATTTCAACGTCAAACGCGGAGCGATGGCGGCGTTTCTTACTGATGGACGAGAGATTATTGTACCCGTTTCAATGTTTCCCGACATCAAAAATCTTAGCCGAAAACAACGCGAAGAATGGATGATAATGGATGACCAATACTTTTCATTCGAGGCGATTAGTAAGATTTTTTCGGTGAAGGATTTGTTGAAAGTGTAAATGACTTTGAAATATGGAATTTTGGAAATTAGGATGTGACTATTGGGGTAAAGGTCGATTCGTCTTTTATGACCTCATCAAAGCCGAATCCATTGTGATTTGTAAAGAGTGTGATGTGCAAGTGGGTGATGCCGTAGCGATTACATTTGGTTACAATGTAAATGCTATTGCTATTATTATAAACCAATGGCAACCAGTTACGAATTTACCACATTTGGAATCGTTATTTCATAAGTATGAGATTGAATATAAAAGTTGGGTTTATGTGGCTAATTGTAAATTTATTGAATTGCCTATAAACGAGCGATTTAACTATCACGTTAGTCAAGGTATTAGTAAAATTCAGAATAAAAGTGTTATAGAGAGAATCCAAAGAATTATTTCAGAGTATGAATCTAATACTGTTTTTGTAAACAAAGCGATTGAAATGTATCAACCCTACATCAACCTTCTTCGCTCTACCCACAACCTCATCCTTACCGGCGCACCCGGAACAGGAAAAACGTATCTTGCAAGACAAATTGCAGATGCAATGGGTGCAGAAGTCGGTTTTGTCCAATTCCATCCATCATACGACTACACCGATTTTGTGGAAGGATTGCGACCGATTCAAGACGACAACGGCAATGTCGGATTTGAACGCAAAGACGGTGTGTTCAAGGCGTTTTGTAAGAAAGCCGTATCGTTTCCCAAAAATGATACTATTGACAATTTCAACGAAACGTGGGATAAGTTGGTTGACACACTTAATGAAAACAATTACATTGATGTTCCATTTTTAAGCAATAAGAGCAAGAGTTTCAGAGTGGAACTTAATGAATATGGTACAGGATTGGCAAACCGAACATATCCAAATGACACATACGAGCAAGGAGGATGGATTTCAGGTCAGTCCAAGTTTTTCAGCAAAGACCAATTGTACAACATTTACAGAGGTCTGTCCGGCGTACCTTCGGGCGGACACGATAATTATAGACGTGCAATTGTCGAAGAAATGAAAAAAAGTTTGGGATTGAAAATTTATAAAGAAGGCAGTTCTGAGACAAAATCAGATAAAAATTTTGTCTTCATCATAGACGAAATCAATCGTGGTGAAATCTCAAAAATCTTTGGTGAATTGTTTTTCTCCATCGACCCGGGGTATCGTGGCGAAAAGGGGCGCGTTCAAACTCAGTATCAAAATATTGTGGAGGATGGCGACATTTTCAAAAAAGGGTTCTTCGTCCCCGAAAACGTCTATATCATTGGCACGATGAACGACATCGACCGAAGTGTGGAGAGTATGGATTTTGCATTCCGCCGCAGGTTTGCCTTTAAGGAAATCAAGGCTGATGAAAATGTCGGAATGTTGGACAAACTTGATCAAAAAGACGAGGCTATCAACCGAATGAAAAAACTCAACGCCGCCATCGAAAAGGTTGATGGACTTTCGTCGGCTTACCACATTGGCGCAAGTTATTTCTTGAAACTCAATGACTACAAAGGTGATTTCGACAAACTTTGGGAATATCATCTCGAAGGACTTTTGCGCGAATATTTGCGTGGTACTCAGAATGTTGATAACGAGATAGAAAAACTCAAAACTGCCTACAACGATGAGTCAGATCATAACAACGGACAACCACAACAAGCAAATTGATTCCGAATCTGACTTGTTGAACCTCGCCAAAATCGCCGACGTAAAAATCAAGGATTTGACACTCGACGACAACCCTAACTTGCTCATTTTTCCACGAGATTTGCACCAATACGGCGACGAAATCAGCGACAGCAATATTATTTCACTTGCCGACAACCAAATCTCCACCGGCAATATTATGGGCTTTGTAGGTGTCAACGATACGCAGTTGGACATTCGTTCGCGGTTTGCGCAAGACGACGGCAGGGATTATTTTCTGCATTATATGTTGCAAAAGGTATTCAGTATCAATCTGTTCGACATTCAACATACCTCAACCAAGGAACAGATTTTCGACTTTTTGATGTATCTTTTTCCGTATTATTTGAAAAAGGCGTTGGCGCAGGGACTATTCAAAAAGTATCGCACTTTTGAGCATAACGATGCCGATATCCGTGGCGTGATTGATGTTAGCCGCCATATCCGCCAAAATATTCCGTTCAGGGGAACGGTTGCCTACAACACCCGCACGCATAGTTACGACAACGAAATCACGCAACTCATCCGCCACACCATCGAATTTATCAAGACCAAACCGTTGGGCAAAATTATCCTCAACAACGATTTGGAAATGAGGCAGTGTGTTTCGCAGATTGTGGCAGCCACGCCGACGTACCAACAGAATCTTCGCAACAAAATCATTGGTCAAAACCTCCGCCCCGTCCACCATCCGTATTTTTCGGCATACACGGCTTTGCAAAGTCTGTGCATAAAAATTCTCCGCCACGAATCCATCAAATTTGGCAACGAAAAAGACAAGGTTTACGGAATCCTTTTCGACGGCGCGTGGCTGTGGGAGGAGTATTTGGCGACGTTTTTGAAAGATTATGGATTCAAACACGCTGAAAATAAGAAGCAAAAAGGCGGTTTTAGGATGTTTGCAAAACCCGAAGATGATGAAACTATAAGTAAAAACAGCCGTACTCTTTATCCTGATTTTTGGAAAGACGATTACATTCTTGACGCAAAATATAAACGGCTCGAAGGTGGTGTAGGACGCGAAGATTTGTACCAAGTTGTTACATATATGTACAGCAAAAAGGCAAATAATGGCGGTTTTATTTATCCGTCAAAAAAATCTGTTGAAAAAGTAAAATATCAATTGTCAGGCTACGACGGCATAATGCACATCTTTGGCGTTAATGTTCAGTACAATGGCGGCACATTTTTGGATTATGCAACAAAAATGAAAGCCCAAGAAAAAGAGTTTTTTAACCAAATATAATTCTATGAAAAGCGAAAATACCACATTCTACAACACCGACGACAATTCGGAGCATATTTTGACGGTGAAACGGAAAAAGTTCCCGTGGTGGGTGCTTTTGTTTTTGTTGATTACGTTGTTTTTCGTTGTCAAATGCCACTTCGACAATGAGGTTGCAGTTGTTCCTCAAACGGATTCTACTCAAAAAGATACCGTGTCTAATATCGTTGTGCAAGAGCCAAAAATCGAAGAGCCTAAACCAATTGAAGAACCAA
>JAGCDD010000428.1 GCA_017651345.1 Bacteroidales bacterium
ATTTACCCCGATAAAAATTTAAATACAAACAATCAAAAACAAAGACAATTATGGCAAAAAAATGGATTTGCACCGTGTGCGGATATGTACACGAAGGAGACGAGGCTCCTGAAAAATGCCCGAAATGCAAGGCTCCCGCAGCCAAATTTAAAGAATTGGAGCAGCCCGCACCTTCTGCCGCTGGCAAAAAGGGTGGAATCAACATAAAATTTGTTACCGAGCACCACGTTGGCGAGGCTAAGGGCGTTTCGGAAGAGATGCGCAAAGACCTTGAAACTCACTTTAATGGCGAATGTGCCGAGGTGGGAATGTATCTTGCTATGGCGCGTCAGGCCGACCGCGAGGGTTATCCCGAAATTGCTGAGGCTTTTAAACGTTACGCTTTTGAAGAGGCCGACCACGCAAGCCGTTTTGCCGAACTCTTGGGCGACGTGCTTTCCGACACCAAAACCAACGTTTACAACCGTATGATGGCCGAGGCTGGTGCTTGCGAAGATAAATACCGCATTGCATCTAACGCCAAGAAAGAAAACCTCGACGCTATCCACGACACCGTTCACGAAATGGCTAAGGACGAAGCCCGTCACGGTAGCGGTTTCAAAGGTCTTTACGAAAGATATTTTATGTAATAGATTATGATTAATAAAAAAGGGTGCGGCATTTTGTCACACCCTTTTTTATTTGCTTAATTGCTTATTTTACCACGCTTTGGTTGTTTGGAACGAACTTGCTGGCAATCCTGCGCCGTTGTACAATGTGGCTTGGTCTACGCAGTCGCTCCAAAGGTAGCGCACCGATGCGGGAGCGGCTACTTTGTTGGACGAAACTTTTACCTTGCTGCCTTCGATAACGGCTGTGGCAGGGTAGTATTTGCCGTCTTTGCCGGCAATTTCAAAATCTTTGAGTGTGCCGCCTTTGGCGTTGAGACCGTCGGCGTAGTCGAAACTTAGGTAAATGGCGTTACCCTTGATTTCTTGACTCTTAAATAAAGGTCCGCTGCAAACCACGTCTTTGCCGTAGATGTTTTTGAAAGCCCAGAGTGCCAAGCGGTTGCCTACTTCTACCTTGTTGGCAGGGTGAATGTTTTTGTTGTTGCCAATGTCGATGGTAGATGCCATTCCTGAATTTTTCATCGACAACGAAACTCGTTGAGCCTCACGTATTTCCTCAGAATGTCCGTTTGTGCCGTAGTCGTAGGGTGCAATCTGAACATAGTAGAACGGGAAATCGCCTTGATTCCATTTTTCGCGCCAAGCCTTAACCATAAGGGGGAATGTGCGGGTATATTCCTCGGCGTGTCCCACGTTGGCCTCACCTTGATACCAAATTGCGCCTGCCATTGCGTAGCCTACAAACGGAGCAACCATTGCGTTGTAGAGTGTGGTGGCGGTCATTTCGCTCAAATCTGTTGGGCTTATCGGGCGTTGATAAAATTCCATCGTGGGAATGTCAAATTTGTAGAGTTTTCCTCTTGAAAGTTCGGCTATGGGTAGATATTTCCAACTGCCGGCGAGCGAAATTGCAGATTTTTCGTTGCCCTTGGTGTAGCATTTGAGTTTTGAAGGTTGACCATAAAGTCCGCCGCCGCCTTGATTGTCGGTAACGCGAATTGCGATAACGGCTTTTCCGGCTTTTACCTTGTCGGCAGGAACGGTGTAAACGCGGTCGGCTTGATAGTTGTTGGTGTGTCCGATGAGTTCGCCGTTGAAGAAAGTTTCATCACCGTCGTCGATTGCGCCGAGCGAAATTACGAGTTCTTTGCCCACCATTGCAGGGGTGATTTTGATAGTTTTGCGAAACCAAACAATGCCGTCGAATGCACGCACCTCGTTGTTGCTTTCCCAAAGTCCGGGAACGTTCATCGAGTGCCATTTAGAGTCGTTGAAATAGGGTTTTGCAAGGTCGGCGTCGCCAAGGTCGGGACGGGGAAACATCGAAACCGATTGTTTTTGTTTAAGCCAATTGTTGCGTTTGTCGATAATGGGCGAACTTGCTGCAATATCTTTTACTATCTGGCTATATTCGGGAACGTTTTTGATGTATTCTTGCGGAATCCAACTTTCAACGGGAGTGCCACCCCACGACGAATTGATAATGCCCACAGGTACACCAAGTTCTGCATTGAGTTTTTTGGCAAAATAGTAGCATGTGGCGCCAAATTGAGGAGTGTTTTTGGGCGAGGCAGTTTTCCATTCGCCGTCGAGTTCGTTTTCCTCCTTGAAACTCATATTGCGCGACGCCATAAAAATGCGGATGTCGTTGTTGGTGCTGTTGGCAATATCCTCAGGACCATTCATTATAGTGCCGTAGGGGAATCCGCTCATAGGCATCTCCATATTGCTTTGTCCCGATGCAAACCACACTTCGCCAATCATCACGTTGTTGATGTAAACGGTGTTTTTGCCGTTGATAATCAGTGCGTATGGTCCACCAAAAGATGGAGTTGCCACCTTAACTTTCCAAGTACCATCGGAAGCGGCTTCGGTAGAAACGGTTTTATTGTCCCAAGTGGTTGAAACAGTGATTTTTTCGCCCGGGTCGGCAAATCCCCAAACGGGAGCGGAGGTTTTTTGCTGCAAAACCATACCGTCGGTAAAGAGGGCAGGCATTTTTACGTTTGCCACTGCGCTTGTAGTAAGGGCAATGGCGGCGGTTAGCGTTAAAATTGTCTTATTCATTGTTTTAAATATTTATTAGAAGCAAGTTTAAAATTTTACAAAAAAAACAAAAATATCCTTGTTTTACAAAAATAATTATTAATTTTGCGCCGTAATATTTGTGGTAAAAACAAACCAAGATGAAATACACCGAGTGCCATACAATCCATCACCACCACCATCATTATGGAGGCAGATAGTTGTGTGCGTACGACATCGGTTGTTTTTGTTTTGTAAAATATAAAGGTCGAACCGCACAACAAGGGGTTCGGCCTTTTTTATTTGGTAATTAATTAAATAAAACACATAAAAATGGAAAGATTAAAAATTGCAATTCAGAAATCGGGTCGTTTGAGCGACAAATCTATCGACCTATTTGAAAAAGCCGGAATCAGTATTTCGAGCAACTCTTCACGTATTTTGTTTGCCTCGGCTGCCGACTTCCCCGTTGACATTCTTTACCTTCGCGACGACGATATTCCTCAGTGCGTGGCAGATGGCGTTGCCGACTGCGGTATTGTGGGCGAAAACGTTATTTGGGAAACAGGCAAGCAGGTAGAAACCATCGAGAAACTTGGTTTTGGCAAATGTCGCCTTTCGCTTGCCGTGCCCCGCGATGCTCAATACACTGGTCTCAATTGGTTCAACGGCAAGAAGATCGCCACCACCTATCCCAACATCCTCAAAAAAGTACTCAGCGAGAACGCCATCAAAGCCGACATTCATGTAATTTCGGGTTCGGTAGAAATTTGCCCTGTTATCGGTCTTGCCGACGCCATTTTCGACATCGTTTCCACCGGCAGCACTTTGCTCAGCAACGGTCTTGTAGAAAAAGAGCAGATGGTATTCTCTGAGGCTGTGATGATTAAGAACGGAAACCTCAACGCCGAGAAAGAGGAGATTATCAAAAAACTTCTTTTCCGTATTCACGCCATCAAAGCCGCCAAGTCTAATAAGTACATTTTGTTGAATGCTCCTAAGAAAAACTTAGACAAAATTATCTCATTACTTCCCGGTATGAAAAGTCCTTCGGTAGTTCCCCTTGCCGACGGCGAATGGGTTTCGGTGCACAGTGTGGTTAAAGAAAATCAGTTTTGGGAGATTATCGACCAACTTCAAGCCGAAGGTGCACAAGGTATTTTAGTAGTTCCGATCGAAAAAATGATACTATAATGTTTACAATAGAATATACAACCGACAAAGATTTTGAACTGCGCTCAAAACGTCCCGCTGCCAAAACCGACGACATAATACCTGTGGTTCAACAGGTTTTGGATTCGGTGCGCAACGGCGGCGACCGTGCTGTGCGCGAACTTACAATGAAATTCGACAACTCTTGTCCCGACAATCTTTTGGTAACGGAACAGGAACTCATCGATGCCGAAAAAGAAGTGCCCGAAGACCTCAAAAAGGCTATCCTCACTGCCAAGGCTAATATCGAAAAGTTTCACAAGAGCCAAATACCCACGCAGATACAGAAAGTGCCCACATCCGACGGCATTATCTGTTGGCAAAAAACCGTGGGCATCGAAAAGGTGGGAATCTACATCCCCGGCGGCAGTGCTCCGTTGTTTTCTACGGTGTTGATGCTTGCCATTCCTGCCAAACTTGCTGGCTGCAAAGAGATTGTGCTTTGTTCGCCTCCTCGTAGCGGTGGAAACATCAATTCGGTGGTTCTCTACTGCGCCAAACTTTTGGGCGTTACTAAGATTTTTAAAATCGGTGGCGCACAGGCAATTGCGGCTATGGCATACGGCACGGAGACAGTTCCCAAGGTTTCTAAAATTTTTGGACCAGGCAACCGCTTTGTAACAGTGGCTAAGCAATTGGTAAACTCATCAAATACAGCCATTGACATGCCCGCCGGACCGTCGGAACTTGCCGTGGTAGCCGATTGCAGCACCAATGCAGTTTATGCCGCAGCCGATTTGCTTTCGCAATGCGAACATGGCACCGATTCGCAAGTAGGTCTTTTTGTGTGCGATGAGGACAAGAAAAACGAGATAATTGCCGAGGCAGAACGTCAGTTGAAACTTCTTCCCCGTCGCGAGATTGCCGAAAAAGCCTTTGCACTGAGTTTTGCCGTTGTTACCGAAAACAACCAAAAATCGGTGCAATTGTCGAACCTTTGGGCACCCGAACACCTTATTCTCTCTACCGACGACGCGCTCAATCTTGCCGAACTTGTTACCAATGCCGGCAGCGTGTTTATAGGTCATTACGCATGCGAAAGTGCGGGCGACTATGCCTCAGGCACCAACCATACCCTGCCCACCAACGGCGCAGCCAAGGCCTATTCGGGATTGAATATGGATTCGTTTACCAAAAAAATCACCTTCCAAACCATCTCGGAAGAAGGTATCAAAACCATCGGTCCCGCCATCGAAACAATGGCCGCAGCCGAACAATTAGACGCCCACAAAAACGCCGTAACGGTGCGGTTGAAGTAAGAATACGAACTTTTTAGGTTTAATCAGCCGCCTGATGGCGGCTGATTATCTTTTAAATAAAATACCAACTTGGTGATGAGAAAAAAATAAATTATAATTTCAGTGAAATCATCTTAACCCCGAAAGTAAATGTTTTGGCAGAAAATGAATTTGATAAAATTGATTGTTGTGAATTAACTAATAATCATTATGAAAAAATACAAATATTCTACAATTCTTTATTGTACTATTCTTCCATTGTTCTTATCGCTTTTCTGTATGCGAACTTCGTATTATGAATATATCATTCCATTTATTATGGTAATTACTTATGTTTTATTATTTAAGGTTTTAAATTCCGAAGATTTTAACGAAAAAGAAGTTGGTAATTTATTTTATTTTTTTGTTTTTTTTACTGTCTTTCTTGTTGTGCATATTTATGTAGCCAGAAAAAATACTGTTTTTAATGAAGGTTATTTAGTAGTTGCGACATACAATGGAAAAACCCATACATCGGATAAACGGTCTTGCCGTTTTGTTTATGATTATAAAGATATTAACGGAGAAATGCAACGAGCATTTATAGATGTTACAGATGACAAATACGACAGTAATAAATATCCTATACGTGATTCATCTAGTATTATTAAGTCAATTCTTTATGTTACAGAAAAAGATTGTTATTTGTACAAAGATGATTATGTGTCAACACAAGACATTGAAAAATATAAGTACCCTGTAAAAATAATTAATAAAGAAGTTGAACTCGGCAACGATTCTTACGAATACGCTAAATATGAGCGAGATATTGCATATAAATATTATGGGTTAAACATAGTGTTAAAAGCGCACAGAGGGGAATATGGGTTTGCGTCAGTTTATTTTTTCAATCAAGGCACTAAAACAATTGGAGTAACAGAAGAAATGAAAAAATATCCCGAAAATGATTTCTTGGTTTATTCTAACATCAATCCTGACTTTTTCGACGGCTGGCATCTATGTCCCGATAGTATATGTACACAAGAGATTATCTCCAACATAGATTCCGCTGGTTACGGCTACCTCTTCCGTGGCAAAATCTACTCCGCCGCCGAAACCGAAAAATATTGGAACATAATAGAGCAGTACAAATTACGAACTCACTAACTAAAAAGAATCCTCTCTGTTTCTTGGAAAATCCAAAAAATAATCCTATATTTGCGGAGATAATAAACATCAAGAGTTATGAGCCAGTTTATTGATTATGGAAACATCGATTTTAAAGGCACTCTGAACAGCAATTTTGTTGACAAATCAGGGCTTATTGAGTTTCTAAACAATGCTATTGATACACGCAATCGGTTTATCTGCGTATCCCGTCCCCGCCGTTTTGGTAAGTCTGTGGCGGCACAGATGGCGTATGCCTACTACGACCGTTCGTGCGACTCCTCAGAACTCTTCAATGGCTTGGAAATCACCAAGAATTCCGACTTCAAGACCCACCTTAACAAATATCCTACAATCTATATTGATTGGAATCGTTTTGCCAACATCCCCCAAAATGAGATACTTAAAGAGGCTCAGAAATGTTTCGTAGCAGATTTGAAAGAATCGTATCCCTTTTTGCAAGAACAAGAATCATTTGCCAATGCCCTTGTCGAAATCAACAAAAAGACAGATGACCGCTTTATTCTCATAATCGATGAGTGGGATATGCTTGTGAGGGATGTGGATCAAGACGTTCAAGATGAATATGTCAACTTCCTCCGTGCAATGTTCAAGTCGAACAATGCCAACAAACTCTTTCTCTTGGTGTATATGACTGGCATACTGCCTATTATTAAGATTAGGACACAGTCGGCATTGAATAATTTTAGAGAATACAGCATAGTTCATCCGGGGGAAACATCTAAGTATTACGGTTTTACGGAGCAAGAGGTAAAAGAACTCTGCTCAGAGAACGATATGGATTTTGCTCTGATGAAACACGCCTACGATGGCTATATCATCGGCGACCAGAAGTCTATGTTTAATCCTAACTCGGTAATGCAGGCAATTGATTATCGTACTTATGATAGTTTTTGGTCAAAAACCGCCTCGTTTATGGCCATCGAAACCTACCTCCATACCGATGTTGATAACGTTAGAACCAAGATAATAGAGATGATGAGTGGTGGCACAGAGGTGATAGAGCCAGCAAGTTTCCGCAACGATATGAAAAACATCGACACCAGCGACGATGTAATGACTCTATTGGTGCACCTTGGTTATCTATCTTACGAGCCTGAAACTCAGCGAGTAAGAATCCCCAACACCGAAGTTGCCATTGAGTTTAAAAACGCCGTAAGCGTTGCAGGATGGGGCGAACTCTCCAAATCAGTGGGTGCTTCTCTGCGCCTTTTGGAAGATACAATCACCCTCAAAAAAGATAAAATTGCCCGCGCATTCGATGATTACCATTTTGAGGCATCGTCCCTTCTTGAATTTAACGACGAAAACTCAATGCGCTGTGCCATAGTTCTTGCATATTACGCCGCCAAACCCTTTTACAAGATATTCCACGAACTCCCCACAGGCAAAGGCTTTGCCGATATGGTGTTTATCCCCCTGCATAACTCATCACGTCCTGCCATAGTTGTAGAACTCAAATACGACAAATCTGCCGACTCTGCCATCGACCAAATCCACCGCAAAGAATATCCCGCATCGCTCAAAGGTTTTTCAAAACAAATCATCCTCTGTGGCATCAACTACAACAAATCCACATCCAAACACGAAGTGGAGATGGAGGTGATTGAGGGGAAATAATTCTTCCCCTCCCTGATATCGAAAAGTTGTAAGTTTGTTGTAAAATTCTTACAAAAAAACATTTATCTTTGCCTTGACAAAATATGATGCCGTTGGGTGTCTGACTTTCTATTTAAATAGTTGATTAATATGAACTTACAAACATTTCTCCGCAAAAATATCGTCTCTATGGAGGCGTATTCCGCCGCCCGCGACCTTGTGAGCAAGGGCGACTACGTTTTTCTCGATGCCAACGAAAATCCTTTTGGCACTTGGAACCGCTACCCCGACCCTCTGCAAATCGACCCTAAAACCCTTCTCGCTAAAATCAAAGGCGTTGAAGTGGCTAATATGGTAATGGGCAATGGTAGCGACGAAATTCTCGACCTTGTTTATCGTGTGGCTTGCAATCCTCAACAAGATGAGGCACTGTCGCTTGCTCCAAGTTACGGTATGTATTACACCTTGGCAAACCTCAACGATGTGAAGTTCAACGAGGTAATGCTCAACGATGATTTTTCGTTTGATACTCAGAAACTTTTGGCAGCCGTTACACCAAACACCAAAATGATAATCATCTGTTCGCCAAACAATCCCACTGGCATAGCATATCCCACCGAGCAGATTATCGACGTGGTAAAGAATTTCAAAGGATTGGTGGTTGTCGATGAGGCCTACAACGATTTTTCGGACGTGGAGTCGTGCATCAATTACCTCAAAGATTTCGATAATTTGGTTGTTATCCAAACATTTTCAAAGGCTTGGGGACTTGCATCGCTCCGTGCCGGCGTTGGCTATATGAGCAAAGAGTTGGCGGCTATGATCAACAAGGTGAAACTGCCCTACAATATGGACGGATTTACCCAAAAGTCGCTCGTGGAGAAACTGCAAGACGTGGAAGGTTTCAAAAACACCGTAAAACTCCTTGTAAGCGAGCGCGACCGTTTTATGAAAAACATCGCCACATTGCCCTACATCGAAAAAGTGTTCCGCAGCGATGCCAATTTCTTTATGATTCGCACTGCCAAACACAAAGAGTTGCAGCAGTTTATGATCAAAAACGGCGTAATACTCCGAAGCCGTCACGGAATGCCCATGTGTGATAATTGCATCCGCATCACCGTTGGCACACCCGAACAAAACGACCTCGCATTCAATTTGATGAAGAAGTTTGATCAACAATAACCTCTTTTTGAAATATGAATATGAATTTTTTGAATAGGATAATTGTATTGGTAGCGGTTTTGTGCTTTTCGGCGCAAGTCATGGCACAAAACCCTTTTTATCCTAAGTGCAAAATAAAATACAATTATACCGAACTCAATTTTGGACATGGACGCAAGTTTGTGGTTATGAGTGTAATACCATGGAGCGATCTTTCTTATTATCTCAATTACTTGACTAACAATGTTAAAGACTCTGAAATATCATTTGCCATATCTGATATGTCGCGTTGGGATAATAAAAACCGGTTTATGCCATTGAATCGCTTTTCGCAATACGGCGACAAGCAACTCAACCTTGTGTTGATAGGAAATCCTTCGCTAACTGTTATCGGTGGCAACTGTTTTGAAGACTGCACAGCATTAAAAAGCGTATACATTCCCGAAACTGTTCAGGGAATAGGTGGAAATGCGTTTAAAGGTTGCACTTTCAACAGCATTACCATCCCTGCAAACGTTAAGAAGATAGCCGATTACGCCTTTGCCAACAACCCCAATCTTGTGGAAGTTATTTTTGAAGGCAACCCCGAACTTGTAAGTTCATCTATTTTTGATAATACCAATCCCGACCTCACAATATATGTGAAGAAAAAATTCATAGCGGAATATAGCAAACGATTCCCAAATTTGCATTTTAAGGCTTTGTAGCATTAATTAAGAGCCTGCACAAGAAAAGTTTAAAAAAAAACGACAAAACAAAGATTTCGTAAGCAAAAAAAACATATATTTGTGAAAAAATCTTACCGAATATGGCAAACGATAATTCAAATGTACGATGTCTCAACAAAGGGCGTCCGGTGTACTTTTCTTATGCTCGCAATAGTAGCAAAAAACCTGAGTGGGAACATATCTCCGACTGTGTAGACAAAGTTTTGGAACTTTTTGATGCTCAGAATATCGAATACCGCCTCGATAAAAAGGATATAGGTACAGGCGACAAGATTTCGGCTTTTGAGGAAGAAATCGGTTGGAAAAGCGAAATGGTGGTGCTTGTGTTTTCCGACAAGTATTTCCGTTCTATGCACTGTATGTATGAGTTTACGCAGATTAGGAACGCATACAAACAATTTCCTAACAAAAAAATGATGTGCATCAAGAGCGGCGACTTCGATTTGTCCGACCCTGACTACATTATGGACCTTGACGACTTCTGGCGTGCGCAGAAACAGAAATACGAAAAAATTGAGTTCCACCGTTTGCGCGAACATTCAGGTGTGGAGAAAGCCGCATATCAGAACGGCTTCTATTTCGAAGACATCAGAAACCTCTATACGTTTTTCAGCGCAATAAACTATCAGAACGCATCTTCTATTAATTACGATACTTTTTTAGGCGACATTGCCAAGTATTTCACCACAACGCCTAAACCATTACCAACGCCAAGGCCTCCGCAGTTTGTGAATCCTGAGCCTGCTAAAAACATGTTCACACCCCCGCAGTATGTAAATCCTGAGCCTGCTAAACCCATAGTAAACACATCGTATCAGCAGCCTTATGCCGTATCGCAACCGCGTCAGGCAGCGGTGGTAACCAAGCCCAAAAAGAAATCTCGATGGAAAACTGTGATTTTTATTATTGTGCTGCTTTGTCTCTTAGCTATGTGTCTATGATTATTATAGTGAGATAAAATGACTTAACAAGGCATTTTTGTGCCATTGTCTAAGAGGCAGAGTAAGCTCTGCCTCTTTTTTTTAGATGTATTTTCAAAAAACGAAAAATCTTCTTTAAAGAATTGCCAACCTATTGCTTTTATTTTATATTTGCGCATACAAAAAATTATACAAAGTATCTAAAAAATGAATATGAAAAGATTATTTCAAAGCATAGTTCTGTCGACAGTGGTTGCACTCTCGGCAACATCGTGTAGCAATCGTACCGAAGAAATAAACGATTATCCCAAAAGCCAATCTTATGTTGATTCGGCTATAAATAAAGCTCTTGGCATAGTATCGCAATTATCGCTCAAAGAAAAACTTGCTCAGTTGCAGTCGGGTAGCATTTATGTTATCAAAACGGCGTCCGATTCGGTGGGCAACCTCAATTTCGACACCTTGCGCAAATATTATCCCTACGGTATGGGATTGATGAATATCGACTTTGGCGGATGTCCTCCGGCAAAATACGCCCGCACGGTAAACTCTTTGAAAGAATACAACAACACCCTCGAACATCCTATTCCGATTATTTTTATTGGCGAAGGTCTTCATGGTTTGATGGGCGTTGACGCCACAGTTTTTCCGCAGGCAATAGCCCTTGGTTGCAGTTGGGACACTACGCTCCTTAGCAAGGTTTACGCCGTTACCGCCAAAGAATCACGAGCAAGGGGTATCAATATGCTATTTTCGCCCATTCTCGACCTTGCCCGCGAGCCTCGTTTCGGACGCATTGAAGAGATGTATTCCGAAGACCCGTTTCTCTGCGGCATTTATGGTTGCACAGCGGTGAGAGAATTTCAGCAGGCATCGCAAAACGGACGGTTGAAAATGGCAGCCACCCTCAAACACTATATGGGTCACGGTCAGGTAGAAGGCGGACGCAATGTGGCATGTTTCCCCGGCTCTGCCAACGACCTTATGAACAACCATTCTATCCCCTTTGAAATGTGCGTAAAAGCGGGCGTTGCCTGTGTAATGCCAGCCTACAACGATGTTTGCGATGTGCCCGTAACGGTAAATCCGTGGCTGTTGAAAGATGTTTTGCGCCAGCAATTTGGTTTTCACGGACTTATAGTTTCCGACCAAAACGCTATCGATCGTATGTACGATATCAACCATCTTGCTCCGTCGTATCGCAAGGCAGCTGAACTTGCTCTTAATGCAGGTATCGAAATCGACATCATTGGCAGCGAAGGTACTTTTCAAATGTTAGAAGAATCTGTACAAAAAGGCGAAATCAGCGAATCGCTCATCGATAAGGCTTTGGTGCGTTTGCTCGTTACCAAATGGCGTCTTGGACTTTTTGAAGAGGACAAACCCGTTGACATACCTGCATTGTTAGAAATCAACCAATGTCAAGAGCATTTGGACCTTGCTCGCGAAACTGCTCGCAAAACTATGGTGCTACTCAAAAACGATGGAGTGTTGCCCTTTGCTACCAACAAAGTTAAAAAAGTAGCAGTAATTGGTCCCAATGCCAAGACACTCGACTATGGCGGATACACAGCCGAACCTGTAACTCCCGGAGTATCAGTATATGATGGAATTAAAGCCTTTGGAGATGCCAACAATATTGCAGTTTCGTATGCCGAAGGATGCCGTTTGAGCGATTTTGGTCCGTCATTTTGGCAAAACGACAATCAGGCACTAATCTCCGACGACCGTGCTCGCAAAATGATCTCCGAGGCAGTAAGCGTTGCCAAAACAGCCGACGTGGTGATTTTGTGCGTGGGCGAAAATGTATCGTATTCGCGCGAGGCTTGGTTAGAATCGCACCGTGGCGACCGCGACAATCTTGAATTTCTCGGACTTCAAAACGAACTTGTAGAAAAAATCAAAGCCACAGGCAAACCCGTGGTAACGCTCGTTTTTGGTGGCCGTCCGCTCAATATCCGTCCCGCCGCAGAAAATTCCAATGCCCTTGTGCAGTGCTTTTACCTTGGGCAGCAATGCGGTAATGCCGTTGCCGACGTGATTTTTGGTAAATACAATTTTGAAGGCAAACTTTCGGTAACGATGCCCTCTTCGGCTGGCGCATTGCCCTGCTACTATAATATGAAGCCCAACCGTTTTCGCAGTTATGTGTTTGAAGACCGTGGCGACACCATCTTCCCCTACGTATGCGACACTGCCAAAGGAACTTATAGTTTTGTTTATCAATCGTGGGAACCCAAAACCAACCACGCCACATATCCCTTTGGCTTTGGATTGAGTTACACCACATTTGATATTTCGCAGCCAAAAGTTTCACAAGACACTGTGCCGCAAACCTCTGCCGTTACCATTACCACCACAGTAACTAATACCGGAAATGTAGACGGTGCCGAAGTGGTTCAACTATATATCCGCGACGAGTTTTCATCAGTAGTGCGTCCCATCAAAGAGTTGAAAGGCTTCCGCAAAGTTTACCTCAAAGCCGGAGAAAGCAAAGAAGTTACCTTTGCCCTAACCAAAGACGACCTGATGTTTTACAACGAAAAACTTGAAAAAATCTTTGAATCCGGCAATTTCTTGGTTTATGTAGGTAGCAGCAGCCGCGATAGAGATTTAAAGATTACGCATTTTTATATGGAATAAAATATATCGAGATAAAACTTTGTAATGGAGATGTACAACAATGTGCATCTCCTTTTTTTTAGAAATCTTTGCATTTAAGTGCCTCAATTCGTGATTTTGCACTGCGGTACGAACTTGCCGCCAAACCTAAAATTTCAAGTCGTTGTGTTTTGTCTTCTATCATTTTTTCTACAATAAGAATCACCTTGTAATGGTCAGAAAGATTGTCGTATTGGTCGTCTAATTGTTTAATAAACTTATAATCCAACAATTTATAATAATTTACAAATATTTTTTCATCATCCATTGTCCAATATCTAATGCACCGCCCATTGCAAATATCGTTATAAAGGCATTGACCAGAAAAATACAATCGTTCAAAATCATTTTTCTTATCATCAATAATATGCTGAAAATCATCTATCTTTGTTTGAAGCAAAGATAATTCAGTTTGCAGCCGACCTACTTCGGCATCGCGTTTAGATATTTCAGTTGTCAAGGCAATATTATTGTTTTTTTGATGACGATGGTAAACCAACGCAAATGCCAAAAGCAGCAAGACCACCAAACCAACTATCACAAACAAAAAATAATTATTGCTTGATTCGGGAACGGTCTCAGATGATTGAACCTCTGTTTTTACCGTTTCATTTTCCTTTTCTTTATATTCCATCTCAGCAATAAGAGAATCTTTTTGCAAAACAAGGTCGGAATACACTTCCGCTGCCTTGGCATAATCGCCTTTTTTCGTCAATGCCTCAGCATACATCTGCATAAGTTCGGCGTTGGTATTGTACGCCGTAGGGGTCAGAGCCTGATGGTAATATTTTTCGGCATCAGCAATTCTTCCTTGCGAAAAATAGAGTTTGGAAAGGCTGTTAGGCGCATAATAATCGTAATAGGATTCGGATTTCAGATAGTACTGTTCGGCGAGAAGCAATTGCCCCTTCTTCTCCGCAATAGAACCCAAAAGAGAATACACGGCAGCCTTCCCCTTATCGTTAAAAAAATCAATAAAATTTACACACTTATTCAAATATTTGTCGGCTTCATCAATAAGATTTTGTTCCTCGTAGCACATAGCCAACATATGCGAAGAATGTGCAATTCGCTTTTTATCATTGTGTTCCTCAGCAAGTTCCAACGCTTTAAGACCATAATGAATACAGTAACTGCCGTCATAATAATACAGACCAATTTCATAAGCGAGAATATAGACATTGGACTTTAATAAATAATCATCCACACCTGATAAAAGAGCCTCAGCCTTGTCGTTATACATCCGTGCGCTGTCTTTACAGCCGTTATCTAATAGTGTAGAAGCCTTATAATTAAGTGAATAACAGAGTTTTAATGTATCGCAATGCTCTGAAAACACTTTTATAGGAAAATTAAGTTCATTAGGAGCAACACTCTTATTCTGTCTACAACGCATCCTCACAGAGAGGAATGTATAATAAGCAAAATCAAAGGTAGAGTCTTTTGGTTGTGCTATGTCATCAAAGATAATAGCAGCCACACTATCTTGATTTGCGGTCAGGAGAGAATCTACTGTTTCAAGCCGCAAAAATACCTCTGATTTAGTATCTTTAAAAGTGCTGCATCCGCATAAAACGCACAAGACAAAAATCAAAAGACTAATATATAAATTAACAAACTTTTTCATAGTATGTAGATTAGCGTTGCAAAGATAAAAAAAGAATCAATCATTGCAAATTTTACCGCTGCAAAGACCCGAAAAAAACTCTAAAAAAGTCATTTATATTTTACACTAATCCAATAATTACAATCCATTCACTCACAAAATAGCATTTTATTTGCAGCGCATTTTTGAGGTATCATTCTGATTATAAAATAAATAAACTGCTGCATTAAAATGCGAAATGCTGCAATTTCGCTCCAAAAATCAGTTGAAATGGGGTTTACGATGTGTATATCAATTATTTACATTGCAGCAACCAACAAGCAAATGCAACGCTAAAAATTTGGAAATCGCTTGACTGCCATTCTATATTTGTAATCGAAATAACAAACACAAATGCTCATTGAAATATGAAATCAACTTTTTTAAAAACAGTATTAACTGCATCAATAGTAATCGTAGCTATAACATTCTATCCTAATCCTATTGAATATCTAAAACGATTGTTGGGTAATAGAATGCCAAATTCTGGGACACCTATTGTTATGGTAGATTATAGAGAATAATTTTTAAAATCTAATTGTATGGCAGAAGCCGAAAAGCCCAAACAGAGTAGGCACAAACTTATTGAGTACTCAAATTAACTGGCGAAATTGTTAGACGTAGCAATTAGCCGCGCCGAATGGCGTACAAATAACTTACTATTTTAATATTCTTAAAACACACAAAAATGAAAAACACAGCAAAAAAGAGCACCGAGCTCACAGAAATCAAAGGTTTTGAACCAATGAACAACAAAGAAGCGGAAAAAATCAACGGCGGTAATTTGCCCAGATATAAATACAAAGTTGTTATTGTTATTAAATCAAATTAATAATTAATTAATTCCGCACATCGGTGAGGTGAAGGTTTCTTCCTTTACCTCACCTTTTAAATAAGCAACTATGCAATATTTAATAACTATTTCAATGATTATAAACACACAATAAAAAATAATAATATGAAACGGGCATTTTTAACAGCAATGTTTTTTATAGCAATCAGTTTGTCGTCATTTGCGCAAATCTCTGGCACTGTCACTGACAAAAACGGAGATTGCATACCTTTTGCAAATGTGATTCTTTTGCAAAATGACTCTCTGATTGTTACAGGAACTATAACCGACGAAAACGGGAAATTTGATTTTTCCGACACTCAAAATGCGAACAGTATCAAAATCACTTGCATTGGTTATTCAGATTATTTGCAAAAAATAACCGGAAACGAAAAGACAATCACCGCCGTGTTAGACGAAAGCGACATAAGCCTTTCTGAAATAGTGGTAACAGGTCGCCGCCAACTTACACAAATAAAAAACGGCGCAATGGTTACAACCGTTGAAAACACTCTTCTTTCAAAAGAGGGTAGTGCAGAGGATGTGTTATCCAAAATGCCTGGTGTAATGAAAAAAGGCAATGATATAGAAGTGTTTGGTCGCGGAACTCCCGAAATATATATCAATAGTCGTAAGGTTCAGAGCAAAGACGAATTATCGCAACTAAACTCAGAAAACATTAAAAATGTGCAAGTTATACGCAATCCGGGCGCAAAATATTCTGCCGAAACCAAAGCGGTAATAATAATTACTACAATAGATAATGTTGGCGAAGGTTTCTCTTTTGATGTTAAGAATAAACATATTGCGGGTCATTATTATTCTACCGAAAACCAATTAAACCTTAATTACCGAAAAAACAAACTCGATATATTTACAAACTTTTCGATGGATTATTCTAAAGAAAAAGGTGGTCCAAATTATCAACAGACTACATTTAGCGAAACAATTTGGAAGTTTAATACGATAGATAATAATTCATTTTCTGATAGTTATGAATATATGGCAAAAGGCGGATTCAACTATCAATTTAACGAAAATCACTCTTTTGGTGCATTTTATCAATACGATGCTGATGATTCAAACCTTCATAGTTTTTCTGATTTTAATGTAACTAACAACGACTTACCTTACGATTTTAGCAAAATGATTAATGTAGATCACGATAAAACTAATCCAAAAAATTCATCAAACTTTTACTACAATGGTCAAGTTGGTGACCTCGGTATTGATTTTAACTTCGATTATATGTCATCAACAAACAAAAACAATACGTCGGGTCAGGAAAATAGTAATACATTTGGTTTGCGCGATGTTAATTCTCTTTCAAAATGCAATCGTCAGTTGTTAGCCGAAAAACTTGTGCTTAGTTATCCTGTTTTTGGTGGCAATATCGATTTGGGTAGCGAATACACAAATTCATATTCCAAAGAAACATACAATAATACAGAAGGCTACATTTCTGATAGCGATATCAAAGTGAGAGAAAACAACAATGCTTTTTTTACAGAATATTCATTAGCAATAAATGAAAATATCGAAATTTCAGCAGGGGTACGCTACGAACACATTGATTTTGACTATTATATTTTTGGCGAAAAATCAGCAGATAAAACCTACAATGAGTTTTTTCCTTCGTTCTCTTTTTCAGCTCCTTTAGGCGATGTGGATATATCGCTTAGTTACAGCGGTAAGACTCAACGTCCTACATATTATCAACTAAGTAGTAATGTTAGTTACAACGACAGATACTCTTATAGTTGTGGTAATCCGATGCTTAAACCATCAAAATCAAATGATTTTGAATTTCAGGCAGTTTATCAGTTCGTATATTTCCAAGGTGTATATTCTATAGTAAAAGATCCTGTTTTAAATTTTTCAAAAGTTTATGCCAATGATTCAAAAGTAAAAATAATAACATTTGAAAATTTCAATAAAATTACTCAATATCAATTGATTTTGGGTTGTCAGCCATCGGCAGGCATTTGGTCGGCAACATTCAATGCAGGTATTTATGGTCAAAAGTTTAAAGTGGATTATCGCGGTGAACAGAAAAATATGGATTCACCGTTTGCATTAATTCAATTCTACAACAACTTTGAACTTTCAAAAGATTGGATAATTAGTTTGGATTTGGATTACACAGGCAAAGGAAATTACGAAAATGTTGAACTCAAACCAATATTCAAGGCTGATTTCAGTATTCAGAAATCGTTTTTTGACAATACTTTTGATGTTAAATTGGCTGTTGAAGATATTTTCAACAAGTCGGCTCAGAAACTTGATTTCTACAACGAAGACATTTTTATTCATCAAACCGACCTTTCTGAAACACGATTTGTATCATTGACATTTAAGTATCGTTTCAACCCAGCCTCATCAAAATATAAAGGCACTGGCGCAGGCAACGACGAAAAAGAAAGAATGTAACGATGCACTTCACACTCCAACACGATGCAATGCAATGCGGCATTGCCTGTCTTTCAATGGTTTTCGGTCATTATGGGCGAAACTATTCCATAGAATATTTGGAACAGTTTGCCCAGGCCGATTCCGAAGGAATGAGCCTATTGGGATTGGCGCAGACTGCCGAAAATCTCGGTCTGCACGCGGTTAGTGGTCGCAGCAACATAATGGCATTAAAAAATGCCCCATTGCCCGCCATTCTGCATTGGAATCAAAACCATTACGTTGTTTTGGATAAAATTTCGCGTAATGGTAAAAATTTCCGTATTTTAGACCCCGGCGCAGGTGCTATTTCCTACACCGAAGATGAGTTTAAAAAGGGATGGATTTCTACCAATTCCAACGGCGAAGAAAAAGGCGTGGTAATGTTTCTTACACCTACTCCGCAGTTTTTTCAAAATAAAAGTAACACTGATAATTATACCGAAAAACGTTCTTTTTCATTTCTATTCAATTATTTAAAACAATATAAACTACTTTTTTCGCAGATATTTATCGGATTGATAGTAGGCTGTTTGATACAGTTGGCATTGCCGTTTCTTATGCAGGCTGTTGTTGACCGTGGCATCGAAACCCAAGATATTCCATTGATTTGGTTAATTCTTATTGGTCAGATGGTTCTTATTGTTAGCGCAACTGCAATTGACTTTATACGGCGGCGGCTTTTGCTGCATATCAGTATGGGAATAAATATCTCGTTGATCAGCGATTTTTTCATAAAACTTTTGCGCTTGCCGATGAGGTTTTTTGATGTTAAACAAACTGGCGATATTCTTCAACGTATCGAAGACCACGAGCGTGTAGAAAATTTCCTGACAGGCAAAACTCTCAACGCTGCATTTTCGTTGCTAAGTTTCGTTGTTTTTGGTTGTGTCTTGTTTTATTACAGCGTTAAAATCTTTATGATTTTTCTGTTGGGTAGTGCGCTTTATGGGTTATGGTCAATGCTGTTTTTAAATCGTCGCAAAGTGTTGGATTACATTACGTTTGCCAAACAAGCCGATACCAACAACAAAACCTATCAGTTTATAACTTCTGTGCCGGAAATTAAACTTCAAAATTGCGGTCTTCGTCGCCGCTACGAGTGGGAAGATTCTCAGGCAGAGGTTTTTGAAGCAAAGGCTAAATCTCTTAAATTGCAACAATTGCAAGAGGCGGGCGGAGTGTTAGTGAATCAAACCAAAAACATTGTTATCACCATTATTGCTGCCACGTCGGTTATTGCGGGTGATATGACACTTGGTATGATGATGGCGGTGCAGTACATTATGGGACTGTTAAACTCGCCTGTGGAGCAACTGATGGACTTCTTTTACAGCGTTCAGGATGTGAAAATCAGTCTTGAACGCATCAACGAAATCCACGAAAAAACCGACGAAAACTATTCCAAAACCATAACACAAATCCCCGAAAACGGGAATGGCATAGAATTCAAAAACTTAGATTTCAAATACAACATCCACCGCCTCACAAACACTTTGGAAAACATCAACATAACTTTTCCCCTCGGCAAACAGACCGCCATTGTGGGTGCGTCGGGAAGCGGCAAAACCACTTTGATAAAACTTATGCTTGGTTTCTACCATCCCACGCAGGGCGAAATCACAGTAAACGGTGCAAACCTTGGCTATCTGAATCTCGATTTTTGGCGCAAAAGGTGCGGCGTGGTAATGCAAGAGGGTGTTATTTTTTCAGAAACAATTGCCCGTAATATAGCAGTCGGTGACGGTGAGATTGACCGTGCCCGTTTGGTTCAAGCCGCCGAAACCGCCTGCATTTTTGATTTTATAATGTCGTTGCCGTTGAAATTCAACACGCAGATAGGTGCAGACGGCATAGGACTGTCGCAGGGGCAGAAACAACGTATTCTTATTGCGCGTGCGGTTTACAAAAATCCCGATTTCATATTTTTAGACGAAGCCACCAACGCCCTCGATGCCGAAAACGAGCGTAAAATTGTAGAAAACCTCTCTAAATTTTACGAAAACAAAACCGTTATTGTGGCAGCGCACCGTCTCAGCACCGTTAAAAATGCCGACCAAATAATTGTGCTTGATAATGGCCAGATTACGGAAACTGGTACTCACGAAACCCTCTCTGCAAAAAAAGGACTATATTACAACTTAGTAAAAAACCAATTGGAGTTAGGGTGCTAATTCATAATTCACAATTCATAATTCATAATTAGAAAAATGGAAAACATCGAAATCCGTAGCGAAAAAATCCGCCGAGCCATTGGGCAAAAACCGGGCTTTTGGCTCACTTGGGGTACATCAATAATTACTATCATTTTGATAATTATCACCGTTATGGTATTTTAACCGTTTGCCATAATTTTTTTTCAAAAATCATCGCCAACTTTAAAAAGAATCCGTATATTTACACGGTTTAAAAATGTGAAAAAGGATTCTGCAAATGAAGATTATAAATACGCATTTGGTATTGTTGGCGATGGTTTTGTCTATGGTGCTTGCCTCGTGCGGCAAGAGCGGTTGCCCATTGAAAACTTACGAGCCTAAGCAGTTGATTAAGGCTTACCATTACAACTATTTTCCGCCGTTTAGGCAAAACAACGCCGAGCGGTTTGCCATCTACTTGGATTATTCCGGCAGTATGAAAACGGCCTTTAAGGATGCCAACACCGCCAATTTTTATCAGTTGTTTATCAATAGTCTGAAAATCTCAACCGTTGATTTTTACGAAGTTAACAATTTTAGCATCGACAAAATAGAGAACTTAGACAAAAGCCAACTCTACAAAAAAATCAAAGAGGCGGCACGCTTCAAAGGCGACAATGCTCCGCTCAACACCGCTGTAAAAGACATCGTAAACCGCCGACTTGCCGCAGTGTTTATCACCGACGGCGAACTGTGGGAAAACGGCGAACGCGACGACCCTTGGGCTCGCGAAGAGTTTGAACGCTGGCTACGCGACGGCAACACCATCGAGTTTTTTATCACCGACCATCCCGACGCAGGCAAGCAGAAGCATATTTTCTATATCTGCTTTGTGCCCAAAAACTCTTCCAACAATGTGGCTGCCGACTTTATGTTTTATCTGCAAAACTCTATCGAGGCACGAAACTACGCCTACACGCATTTTGCATTCACTGCCAACGCCGTAGACATTACCAAAGATTACAGCGTTACCGCCGGCGGCGCAAACGAAAACGCAGGTGTGGACGAAACCGCATTTGTCAACGGCGACAACTTTGAGTTTGTGCCAATTATGAACCGTTGGAAAGACCTTTATAAATATATCGGACAGAGTTACGACCAAAACGGAAACCCTGTGCCCGATGGTGCGCCGCTACTCAGCCGCCTAAATGTGGATTTGAGCAAGATGGAATTTTACACCGTTAAAACTCTTGACATTAAGGTTAGCAACGTTACTGCCGATTTCAACCGCTTTAATATGGTGGCAGAGGTAAAGGCAAATCCCCCCACATTTGTTACCGACGAAAAAGGCGAGCCTCTGTTAGACGAAAACCGTTTGCCCATAATCTCTTGTCCTGGTCATTACGAAGGGTACACCGCCGACGGCAAACTTATGTACGACACTGTGTTTAAGCCCGTTCAGTCCACCAAATTTATTCCCGACCTCTTTAAATTCGACGAAAAGCACTTTGCCGAAACCTACAACACTACTAAAAAAGGCGAGGTATGCATCAAACTCAATTCCAATTTCTCTGAAACAGGATTATCTAACACCGACTTCAATCTCTTGCGTATTGATTTGATACTCAGTGATGTATCGGTAAATGCACAAAACGCCAACCTCGACAAGTTTATTTGGGAAGGCAAGCAGGTAAAGCAAAACCGCAGTATGTACAACAGCATTCTTGGTGCGCTCAACGCCGCCAACCCAAAAGATAAAGTAATTTACACATATTATTTATACACATTACCTTATTAGAATATGAATTACGAGTACAAAAACATAATGCAGGTAGACGGATTGATATCCAACACCTATATTTTAGCCATAGTAGCAGCATTGGTATTTGTGGGTATAGCCATACTGATTAGCAGTATGATAGCCTACCAAGGCGGCAAAAATCCCACCGATGCAAAAAAACGCCGCGTATGGTTTTGGATTACGGGCATAATAGCCGCCGCTGCATTTTTCTGTTACAACTATTTTTATGTTAGCGGCACAATTGTTCCCACACAAATGCTTCAAGACAAGTTTTTTACCCACACCGCAATAGCCACCGGCGTAACATTGGCAACATTTGTGCTAATAGGATTTGTGGCAAGCAAACTTATGAAAAAAGGTAAATTTGGAACTGTGTTTCCATCGAAGCAACGATAAAAAGTAGGTTATGTCATTAGACAAGCATCATATAATCAAATTGCTACAAACGCGACCAATAGTTTTCGTGCTTATCTCCGTAGCTATTCATGTGTTGATAGCTGCCGTGGTATGGTGGCGGATTTCTATGAGCACTATTACTGTGGCAGATAGTTCGCTTAAATGGCAACTTGTGGGCATAATAACGCTGTTGCTGCTGTTCAACGTGCTTGCTTTTTGTTTAATGTTGATTTGTCAGCGCGGACAAGATCAGGAGGTGCATAAAGAACACGATAAATTAGAGTCTGAGGTGATGATGTGCCGAAAATCAATTCTTGAAACACAACAGGCATTGCGCGAGGCCACCAATCAAAACAGATTGTTGCAAAAAGAGTTAGAAATTCGTCAATCTACCGCATCGGTATTGGAACAAAAGGTAAACGACGATGCCGTGCAAATAGCCGAAGCCTCTGCTCAAATATCTGCCAATCGCGAACTTTTGCAAAAAGCCCGTGCCCGTGCCGAGGTGAGCGACCGTTACAAATCGGCTTTTGTGGCATGTGTAAGTCACGAAATTCACACTCCTATACATATAATAATGGGTTGTGCCGATATGCTTTGCCGTCCAACGCTTTCGCCCGAACGCCGCGCTGAGCATACCGAAAACCTTGTTAATCATTCTAAAAGGTTTCTCGAAGTGTTCGACAACATCATGCTCTATTCAAAAATTCAATCGGGCGATATAAATATTTATCCTCAACCATTCGACCTCAATTTTCTGCTCAATGGTATTAACATGCATGCCGATTTTCTTATCAAACAGTCAGGCAAGCCTTTGACGCTAAAATTCGGATGCAACTTTAAAGAAAAAAAGTATATTACAAGTTATGAAGAAGGGCTGAAAATTGTGCTGCTAAAACTTATCAATAATGCAGTAAAGTTTTCAGAATCGGGGCAAATAGCAATAGATTACCGCATTACCAATAGCCGTGTGTTGTTTTCAGTTACCGACAATGGAATAGGAATACCTCCAACACGTTACAACGAGATATTTGAAAGCTTTTATCAAGTAGATAATTCATTATCACGTCATTATCAAGGACTTGGCATCGGACTAAGTATCTGTAAAGGATTGCTCAATATGATGGGCGGCAGAATCTCTGTTGATAGTCAAGTAGGAGCGGGGAGCACCTTTACATTTGATATTCCTGCTCAAATGCCGCAAATATCCCCCGATTTGTATTCGCAAATATCCAAAGCTGTTGACACAAATCCGTTTAATGGTAACATTCTGCTTATTTCTGATAACAATGATGATATTCAGTTAATTACACAGTTGTTTGATTCTTGTGGATGCAAAACCATTGTAGCACGTACATATAGGCAGGCTTTTGAAACCTACAAAGATAACCGAGATGTAGCCTTTGTAATGCTCGACCTCGACCTCCCCGGAGCCAATACGCTTGCCGTAGAAATTCCTCAAATTGATATTTCGGTAACGATAATAATCATAGCCCATTCTCATACTGATCAAAGCGTTCTTGCATCTGCTCCGATAGTGGGACGCAGCATTATTACAAAGCCTATTACAACAGATAATGTTACCGATGCTGTTAATAACCTGCTTATACTCAGCAACAAATCTTTGATTGTCCAAAAAACTTAAGAGCTATGGCAAATAGTGGCGACATATCGTTTGAGTATCCCAATGCACATATTCCCATGTTTACTTATTCTGATAAGATAATATGGGCAAACGATGCCGCGCTCAAGTTTCTTGAATTAGACGACATTGAACAGGTGCTATACCGTAGATTTGAAGATTTTGCTCCTGATATTCAACCAGATGGGCAAAGTATTACTGCCAAGATAGATTTTGCCATCAACACAGCCATGAAAGACGATAGCGCAGTAATCCGCCTTCAGTTTTATTCTCAAAGTCAGCGGTTTAAATATGCCGAAATTACAGTGATGCGTCTGCCAGAGAAATTCCTTTTTATGTTTTATGATGTTTCGCGGTATGCAGAATGCGAAAACGAACTTCGATTACGTATCTCTCGTCTTGAAAAGGCTGTTACAACAGGTTCTGACGCTGTTTGGCAACTAAATCTTGCTAAACGTTCGTTTTATTTTTTCCCTTCGTTGCTCCGGCTTTTGAAATATCCTACCAACCGTTCGTCGATAACTCTTGAAGAGTTTTACAACCTTGTGATTGATGAAGATAAACCTGTGGTAACCGCTGCCTACAATGATTTTATCAGTCCTTCATTTCAAGACCGAACCGATGAGTTTAGGCTAAGAGATCACGATGGCAATGTGGTTTGGTTTTGGTTTCGCGGTACTCTTGAAACCCTTGGCGTTGATGGCACTCCTTTAATTATAAGTGGTACAGCCACTAACGTTAATGTTAAAAAAGAATCCGAACACCATCTTTTGCAGCAAACACAACTTTTGCAAAAAACCAATAAAAAACTATCCGAACTTAATAAAAAGCTGAAAATCAACGAAGAAAAGCTTACCAAACAATACAATATTCTTCAAGCTCTATTGCAACATGTTCCTGTGGGTATTTATATGATAGAGCTCAAGACGCGTAAAATTATCAGTGTTAATGCCAAAGCGTTAGAGATACTATCTTACAACGATGATATTCCTGATAGTATTGGCGAGCAAACGCACAAGCATTGGTTTAAAGCTCAAACCAACGAAGAGTATCCATTGCACCAATTGCCAATTGTAAAGGCGTTAAAAACAGGACATTATGCAGAATGTCGCGTCCTTGAGGTTCTTAAAGCTTCAGGACAACGGATTTCGGTTTTTATGGCAGCTGTGCCTGTTCTCGATTCGCGAAACAATATTTTTGCAGGTTTAGTGTCGGTGTTTGATATTACTGAAACCGTTAGGCAAAACAACCTTATAAAAGAGCAAAACGATCAATATCAAATACTTAACGAAGAGCTGCGAATGTCAAACGCAGAGCTTATACTTGCCACACAGCGTGCCGAAGAGAGCGACCAACTTAAAACTTCGTTTCTTGAAAACCTCAGTCATGAATTCCGCACTCCTATGAACGGCATCATTGGTTTTGCCGACCTGCTTAAAGACGATGATGTGGACGAAAACGACAAAATGCTCTATATCGACATTATTCGCAATAGTGCCAAGCAGCTTTTGGGCATTGTTACCGATGTGATGGAAATTTCTAAAATTGATACAGGACAGATTTCGGCTCGAATGAATGATGTGAATATCTATCAAATTGTGCTCGAGGTGTTTAAGATAATTCAAAAACAAGCCGAATCTAACAAAAATATTCAATTTGAGTTTAATTACACTGCAGAATCCACCAAGCTTGTTATTTGCAGCGACGAAGTTAAGCTGAAACAGATTTTTACCAATTTGATCAACAATGCGCTAAAATACACTC
>JAGCDD010000032.1 GCA_017651345.1 Bacteroidales bacterium
ACTTTTCCTTCATCCCCGGCAATATGGCGCCTGGCATCCTGTTCCGCAAGCCCGACCATTTTGAAAACTATGACGATTGGCCATTCCTTTGGGGACAAAACGAAGGCACAATCGCCGGCAACACAGGCTATCTGATATTCGGCTTGGCGTTCAAGGAAATGATAAAAGGTAATTAATTTAACGTTTCCATAATTCCACACCCCCGACCGTCCGATGAAAAACTCGGGCGGTTTTTTTATTTGTTTTTTCAACCAATAATTATTACATTTGCGGTCAGAGAATTAAATAGTTGCATTATGAAATCATTACCGATTGGCATACAGACATTTGACAAAATCATCAATAAAAATATGGTTTATGTCGATAAGACTGAATTGATATTCAATTTGGTGAAGAAAGACTATATATTTCTTTCACGTCCGCGACGTTTTGGCAAATCGTTGTTGATTAGCACGTTGCATGCGTACTTTGAAGGGAAGAAAGATCTTTTCAAAGGCCTTGCAATCGAAAAACTTGAAACTCAATGGGAACAATATCCCGTGGTTGAGATTTCGTTTGCCAAATGCAAGTCAGACAAGTTGGACGAGATAGTAAAATTTGTGTCAATCACCTTGTCGGAACAAGAATTCGAATATGGTCTTGTAGATAAAGTGGAAACATCGAAAGATGCGGATGCAACCGACACAAATTTCAACGTTCGTCTTAACAACATCATCGAAACCGCCTACCAACAGACCGGCAAACAGGTCGTTCTCCTTATTGACGAATATGATGCGCTGATGCTCAATACGGTAACTGATATTCCGACACAGGATGCCGTGCGCGTGCATTTGAACAACCTATTTTCGCCGATTAAAGATTTAGACCCGAAACTTAAATTTGTGTTCATCACGGGAATCACCAAACTGAGCCAAATGTCGATTTTTTCGACACTCAACAACCTGACTGACATAAGTTTATATGAAGATTATGCGACCCTCTGCGGATTCACAGAGCAAGAAGTAAGGCAGGAACTGGCACCTCACGTCGAGGCTCTCGCTGAAAAATTAAACTGCACGTTTGACGAAGCAATTTCAAGGTTAAAACAGCGTTACGACGGTTATCATTTTTCTGTGTCTGATGTTGGTGTTTTCAATCCATACAGTCTTTTGAGGGCGTTGGACAGCAAAATTTTCAAGAATTATTGGATAGAGACCGCCACACCGTCGTCGTTGCTCGCCTTGCTGCGCGAGAACGAAAATCTGCAAATTAGCGACTTAGACAGTGTGATGCTAAGTAGCGATTTCTTTGACACGCCAGTCGAGCGCGTTACCGACATAATTCCGTTGTTGTACCAAAGCGGATACCTTTCAATAAAAAGTTATGATGCTGATTACGACCAATATGAGATTGGCTTCCCGAACTCCGAAGTCAAGTTTGGTTTCCTCAATACATTGATGCGTAAATACGCCATCGTAGATAACGGCAAGGAAAATTCGCTTTTCCGCCGTGCCGTGGTAGATGCCGTCCGCGACGACAACCCCGAAATCCTTCTCAAACAATTGCAGGTTTTTCTGTGCAAAGTCCCTTATCCCAACGCCGCCGACACGCCCGAATGGTATTATCAAAACCTTTTGTACGCCATTCTTGCCACCTGTGGTTTCACGGTTCAAAGCGAAATCCGCACCTCGTCGGGTCGCATTGATTTTGCATTGTTTTCACCAAAATCGATATTCCTTTTTGAGTTTAAACTCGATAAAACCGCCGACGAAGCCTTGTCGCAAATCAACGAAAAAGAATACGCTAAAAAATTCTCGTTTGAGAATAAAATAATTTGGAAAATTGGTGTCAATTTTTCAAGCACGGAACGGACGATTGATGGGTGGAAAATAAATAAATCAAATTAATACAAAATGATAGACCCGAGTAAGAATTTGATTTTTATAAACGGCGAAAACAAAACCACACAAATCGGTACTATTACACCGATGGGTAGGACTTATGCTGTTGTTTTTCAAAACAATAGCAAAGTTTATAACTATTCAACTGATAAAATCAAATGGCTGAAAGTCACGAATAGTATTGATGTCGAAAAAAATGTCATCGAAATCAACGGCTTTGCACAAAAAAATGTAAAGTCTGTTTCCTTTTTCCCTGATTTCTTTAAAACATATTACTTCGTAATATTTGATAATGGTTTTCAAAAACTCTACGAAGGCCAAGATGTCAAGATTCGTGAGTCAGTATTAAAAGATACATTGTCAAAAAAAGTGTTTGAATATTTGTCTGAAGTTGCGTTCACAAATCCTCTCAAAACGGAAGACGGAAAAAATATTCTAAGCATTCAATATCAAAAAATTGACGAGATTCATTCTGGGTCAGCATTGGCACAATATCTGAATCCTACAAAATTCAAGTCAAAAACAACCAAATGCAAAAGTCTGATATTCCCTTTCGGCTGCAATTCAAGCCAGTATAAGGCTGTGAGAAGGGCATTTGAAAACCAATTAAGCGTCATACAAGGGCCTCCCGGAACTGGAAAAACGCAGACAATTTTGAATATTATTGCAAACATTCTGATTAATAATCAGAGTGTTATCGTTGTTTCCAACAATAATTCTGCAACAGACAATGTATTGGAAAAACTAAAAAAATACGGATTGGGTTTTATGGCTGCACCGCTTGGAAATAGCGAAAACAAACAGTCCTTTTTGGCTTCACAACCTGAAATGCACGTATGTCCTGATGAAGTAAACAAATGGAAATCTGATGTTAAAGATGTAAATGTTCAAATTTCAAATTTACATGACGAAATATCTGACATCTATTCTAAAAAAGAACGGCTTGCGGTTTTAAAACAAGAGTTATCGCAGTGGGAATTAGAGTTCGAACATTTCAAACAAGCAAACAAAACGGATTCCTCCATTAAACCCGAATTAACAAATGCAAAAGCCGACAATTTGTTGGAACTTATTAATTTCCAACAAAATATAATTGAAGGTCGCGATGTAAAATTTGGAAAAATAAAATGGTTTTTCCTAAAATTAAAATTTAAATTTGTTTACAAAATTAATCCAGAATTGCTTATTTTACGTGACGAAAATGCAATTAAACAGACCCAAATACTGTTTTATCACAAAAAAATATCTGAACTCACAAATGAAATGATGCATTTGGTTAGTTATACTGATGTAAATGCGATAAATGAAAAATCAAAAAAACTTTCTTCGTTATCAATGTCTGTATTAAAAAATAGCGTTTATGAAAAATATTGTACAAACAAACACGAACATATAAATGTAGATTATGCTTTAAAACACAATCCGAATGGGTTTATCAAAGAGTTTCCAATTGTTTTAAGCACTACTTTTTCTGCATTAAGTAGTGTTAAAGGGGCTTTTTATGATTATATAATTATGTACGAAGCCTCTCAAATCACAATCGAAACTGGTGCATTGGCTCTTGCTTGCGCCCATAATGCGGTTATTGTTGGTGATACAATGCAGTTACCTAATGTTGTAACGGAAGAAGAACGAAAGAAATTGGATGCCGTTATAAAAAAATATGACATAAATAGTGGATACGACAGTTCAAAACATAGTTTTTTGGATTCATTTATACGCATTATTCCAAATGTTCCACAAACATTGCTACGCGAGCATTATCGCTGTAATCCCGACATCATAAACTTTTGTAACCAGAAATTTTATGGTGGAAATCTCATAATTATGACTTTAAAAAACAATTCTAAGGCTGTTAATGCTATCAAAACGACAGAAGGCAATCATTGTCGTGGTCATCAAAATCAAAGAGAAATTGATATTATTTGCAAAGATATTTTGCCTGAAATTAAATCAGACCCAAGCAAAGTCGGAATTATTGCGCCTTATAATAGTCAAGTCAACGCGATTAAGCATTATGTCGACAATCGAATCGAAGTTGCCACGGTACATAAATTTCAAGGTCGTGAAAAGGACGTCATAATAATGAGTGTTACCGACGACCAAATTGGCGAATTCGCCGACAATGCGAATCTACTGAATGTGGCTGTATCGCGTGCTAAACAAAAATTCTACCTTGTTGTAACGGGTAATAAACAAGATAAACACGGAAATATTATCGATTTACTCGATTATATTGAATACAATGGCGGTATTGTCTCCAATAGCAAAATATGTTCGATTTACGATTTGCTTTATAAACAATTTGCCGCTAAACGCGAAGAATTTTTAAAAAATCGTCGTAAGGTTTCACAATATGATTCGGAAAATTTGACATTTTATTTAATTAAGAATATTCTTAACGGAAATGACAAATTTAGAAGTTATGATGTGCTTTTGAATTATCCGCTGAACCGCTTAATTGGTGATACTTCATTGCTAAACGATAATGAAAAACAGTATATTTCACATTCCGCCACACACGTCGACTTCCTTATTTTCAGCCGTGTAAGCAAGAAGACGATTTTAACTATTGAAGTTGACGGTTGGAGTTTCCATCACGATGGTACAAAACAAAGTGAAAGAGACAAAATGAAAAATCATATACTTTCATTATATAATATACCACTTTTACGACTTTCCACGACAGGCAGCAATGAAAAAGAGATTATAACAGAAAAGTTGGCGGAATTGTGTTGTTTTTGAAATAATTAGTTAAATGCAATTTTTTTCCAAAAATTGTTTTTAACTTTGCCGATTGCAACGTTAAAACTAATTTTATTATGAGAAGACTAACATTATTTGCATTGGGCTTGGCTGCAATGCTTGTGTCGTGCTCCACGCAGCCGGCGCAACAAGCCAAAGCCCCCGAAAAGCCTGTTTTGACCATTGAAGGCGGTCAGATTCAGGGTGTTGACACCGACATTGAGGGTGTCGTAGTTTACAAAGGCATTCCATACGCCGCACCGCCGATTGGCGAAAACCGTTGGAAGGCTCCGCAGCCTGTTGTGCCGTGGAAGGGCGTGAAGGTTTGTGACCAGTTCGGACATCCGGCGTTCCAGGGTGCGCACTACAATGGCGGCTACACCACAGAATGGGGTTACGGCGAGGAGAAGGCTTACAGCGAGGATTGCCTCTACCTCAACGTCTATACCATGGCGTCGGCGCAGCCTGAAAAGAAATTGCCTGTTGCCATCTGGATTTTTGGCGGCGGATTGCGCGAAGGCTGGGGCTCTGAGCCGGAGTTCGATGGTCAGGAGTGGGCGGCAAAAGATGTTGTCCTCGTTACTTTCAATTACCGCGTTGGTCCGTTCGGATTCTTTGCACATCCCGAAATCTCCGCAGAAGACCCCGCACACGCCACCGGCAACTGGGGCACTCTCGACCAAATTGAGGTTATGAAATGGGTCAAGAAAAACATTTCACAATTTGGCGGCGACCCCGACAATGTGATGATTTTCGGACAGAGCGCGGGCGGTCGCAGCACAAAATTCCTCTCGTCGTCGCCGCTCACCAAAGGTCTTTTCAACAAGGCTGTCATAATGAGTGCCAGCGGTTTGCAGAAGCCGTTGCCAAAGGAAGAAGCCGACAAACTGCCGCTATTTTTCCGTCAGAGCCAGTTGACACTCGCCGAGGCTGAAAAACAAATCAAGGAAGTTTGCGACTGGGCAAATCTCAAAACCCTCAAAGACCTCCGCTCGGCATCCACCGAAGAAATCTACGCTCTCGGCGCACTCTACACCCGCGCCACCGGCAAACGCAGTTGTCTCAATGCCGGTCCTATTGCGCCTTACGTTGATGGCTACGTGTTGCCTAAGACTTTCGACGATGCTTGCATCGCCAACGAAATCGCCGCAGTGCCTTATATGATTGGTTGCACGCTCAA
>JAGCDD010000429.1 GCA_017651345.1 Bacteroidales bacterium
GACGACCGGCTCAATAAATTTATTGGGCGTGGTGTGCATTGTTATATCTTATTCATCAGGTTTCCTACGACCAACTACAATTAAGAGATATAGCAGAAAAAGCAGGCTACGCTTTTTTTATTTCCCTTCCTGATAGTTTTTGATGTTGTTCTTGAAAGCAAATGAATAAAAATCACAAAATTTTAACAATAATGTCAGAACTACAAGACAAAATTCAAAAAGTCTTGTCAGAGCGGGCGAAAAACAGCGTGAAGATAATATCGCAGTTCAAGAATGCCCACGCCCTGATAGAGGACATTGACAACTTGGTAAGTCAAATCCGAGTTGCCAACATTGAAGAGTATGAGCAGTTTGTTCCCGAATTGGAAAATAAGAAAAACAATTTGGAGGAAACTCTCAAAAAATACACTTTTTTGGAAAAACGAGTCAAAAGAACCGACAAAATCTATATCGGTTTGGCTGGTTCATCTCAGTGTGGAAAAAGTACATTGATACAGACCCTTACAAATTTGCCTGAGGAAATAATTCCCAGTGCAGACGAAGGGTCTGCGCATCCGACAACAGCAGTTCATTCCGAGATTTTCAACCACAAAAAAAGTGAGGCGGTAATATACTTTTACACCGAACAAGAATTCAAAGATTCGCTTGCGAAACTATTGGAACTTTTGGGAAAATCAGAGTTGGCATACAATATCGATAAGTTTTTGCACTTTGATTTCGATACATTGAATGTTGGAGCAAGTATGTTCAACAACATTCAGAAAATAAAGAGGATTCAGAAGTCGTACACATATTTCAAAGACAAACTCAAAGGCGGTACTGATATACTCACAGAGGATAGGTTTTCGGAAGGCAAATACTATTTTACGTATATGGACAAAGATGAAACACATCGTTTCTTCCCCGCCGTCAAAGAGGTAAAAATCTATGCGCCATTCAACGGCATAGCGTCTGATGCTAATGTCGCTCTTTTGGATTTGCCGGGTTTCGACGAATCTGGATACGTTACCGATGCAACTCTGAACAAACTTAAAGATGTGGATTTTTTGTTTTTCATTGAAAATCCAACATTTGGAAAATCGTCCTTCCAAGAGCCATTTTGGAAAAGTTACGACAACATCAAAGGTCGCTCTATGCTTCAAGCAACCTTTCACAACTATCTTTCCGTATTCATCAACAAATTCATCAAAAATACCGACGACAACCGTTGCAATGACGCAATAGCGACATTCAAGGCTCAGAGCAAATTGCAGCACGATGTGTATATGGCACCCGTGAAATTGACAGACGGTACGCACAACACATCAGATGTTGCAGAAATATTTGGTAAAGCAGCCGACAAATTGGCAGAAACATTGGCAGAAATGGACGGCGAACTGAACCACGATTTGCAGAAGGAATTTGACATCGAAGGAATGGAAAGCCTAATGTCAAACTGGGAGGTAACAATCCGGAAGAATTCGACAACAGCGATATACTTTTGCACAAAAACACAAAAGCCGTCCGCGACCTTGAAAAAAACAGCAAGAAAAAGATTTTGGCCGATTTGGACAAATTCTCTCTTTCCATCTCCAAAGAATTGCTCCCAAAGGATGAAAACAACAATCCAAAACCTGGTCCACTTACAACAAATCTGATTGATGTTCTCAGCCAATGGATGCACAAAGAGCAAAATAATAAGGAAAAAGATCTCGACGACTACAACACGTTCGACATTTCTAAGTATGAAATTGACAATACAATACTGACACAGTACGAAGAAACTGCACACAACAAGTATGGCAGACAAGCAAACCTTCAACGCATTGAAGATTTGATGCGAACAGATAAGAATTACCAAATCAAAACTGATTTCAGCGAGTTGGTGGTAAAATTGGCGGCAAACAAACACAACGAGTACTTTGAAAAAATGCTTGGATTCTTTCTCAACGGCTTAGGCATCGACAAAACAAACTCCGAAGAGGGAAAAATCAAAGAAAGAATCTCCGATTTCCTTACTAAAATATGCGGCGTGGATTTCAACGGCTACTTTAAAAGTCTTGTTGACCGTTTCTCCGACGATGCGATTGGCTTGCTCATTGGCAAACCATTCACAAACGAGCGAAAGTTGTTTTTCAATGAAAAGAAGAAGAACTTCTACATCTTGGCAAGCGTGGACGATGGCATAGACGACACAGAACCCATTTCCGAACAGCCGCTCTATTCCCTCATTCTCCGCCACGAGGACAAGTACATCAAGGAATCTAAATGGCAGCCGGCTCTAAATCTTATTAAAAGGTATCTGCCTACAATTGCAAAAGTAGCCGTCAAACCTCTTATCAAGAAGTTTATTCCATACGGCGATTGTCCCGCTGTCGAAATAGTCATTGACGAATGTCTAAAATCGATGATGGCAGACGACGACAAGTCGGATGACGACAAGTTGAAAACTTTGCAAAATCGTTTGGAACGCGAGAAACCAACGGCAACCGCAAAGAACAATGACTTCGTGTACACAAATGTAGAAACGCCCGAAGAGATAATGACAATCTTGAACGAGGACATCAAGATATTGAACTACGTTCTGATACATTCCGTAATCAACGCAATTGATTTGGAAACGCCATTCGGTGCGTTTGAAACCAATTTCATCGAAGACATCAAAAAAGAATTTGACGATGACGGCGGATTCGCGGATTTTGTAAACGACAATTATAGCCGTATCAACGCAGATTCCGTCAACAAAATCAAACGCGAAATGGAACAGATGCGACTTCTCAACGAAGCCGTTGCAAATACAAAGAAACATTTGTCTAACATCAAATCAAATACTTGGGAGGAATAGCCAATGAAAATACTCATCCTAAAAGGCGACGACATCCAAAAGGACAAAAACACCCTCTACGACAATATCGAGGACAAGGAGGCTGTTTTTGTCCTTGACAACCCGGGGATAAAACTTTGCGAATACATCGACAAGTTCAACCTCAACGAGAGTGAAGACTTGTACACGATGAAGATTTGCAAAGAAATCAACCCTATTGACGTTGATTATCAGGGCAAAAACTACACAAAATTCAGCGACTTGCTCCAAAACCTCAATCAAGAGGAACAATCGACGATTGTCGTAAAAGGCGACCTTGACGAAAACCACACAGCCGAAGTGCGCACCCAACTTAGCGCAATCGTTCAACAATTTGTCTATCCGAATATTCCGCTCGGCAAAATTCAGGTGGTTACAGAAAAAGAAGCGAAAGACTTGGAGATAATCAAACGCTACGAAGCCAATGTAACACTCTACGAACAACTCGCTAAAAGCGTTTACGACGATGTTGCCGCAAGGAAATTCCCGAACAACGACGATTTGAAGAACAAAGTTCTCAGTTCTTTGAAAAAAATTCAGGGTTTCATCGCCGAAAGCCGCGAAACAGAATTGAAAATAGCCGTTGCCGCCTCTAAAAAAAGCGGCAAAAGTGTTGTCGTGAATTCAATGTTGGAATGTGAGTTAGCCCCGACAAGTCTTGAACTCGCCACACCAAATACTTGCATCTACAAAAAGTCTGACAAGTACTACCTAAAATACAAGGATGACACTAAATATTTCGATACGGTTCAACAGGTCAAGGAATATCTACTCCCATTGTTTAAAGGTGCTGAGTTTGATTCGAAAAACAATTATTCCATAGATGATATGGAAATTGGTTATATTCCAAAAAATGAAACGCTTTCAACCCTGACCATCTACGATACACCCGGACCTGATTTGGCGGGAGTGGAAGAAAGTCAGAAAAGGAGTGCCGAAAATGCAATATCCGTTACAGATGTTTGCATTTTTCCAATTGATTACACTAAGTATTTGACTGACAGTGAGACAGAATGGTTGAAAAGCATTAGGGGTGTTTTCCAAAAGAAAAATAAATTTCACTCGTTGATTTTCGACATCAACAA
>JAGCDD010000430.1 GCA_017651345.1 Bacteroidales bacterium
AATATTAAAAAATTTTTAGCGGCTCTACTACTGTTTAACGCGATAATCAGCATTAAATCATACGCCTGCATTGATGAGCAGACTATCAACTTTTATCTTTACAAGGTGCTCGACAGCAATGCTTCGGCGCATTTGTTCGACGATTTTTGGCGCGCATACGTGGGTCCCGAAATGAGCGAATATGCCATCGACGGATTATTGTGGATCGACCCCGAAGAACTTAAACAATCGTTTGAAACCGGCGAGGCGAACAACGACATTGTACGCGCTGTAATTGCCAAAAAAGATAAGCCGATGCAGGATTACCTGATGGACCTTATCACCTACCACCGTCTCAACAGCAACTTTTACAACGCTTGGGACTATCCTTCGGAAGATGAAGTAGCCGCCCGCCGTGCCAAACTTACCCAACTCCGCACCAAGGCCGAGGGTTACAACGGCGCACTCAAAGAGCGTTACAACCTTATGGCTATGCGCTGTATGTTTCAACTCGAAAAATATGCCGACGTAGAAAAGTTCTGGACATCAACAGGTTCTAAAACCTCCGACAAAGACATTCGTCAAACTATGCTCTCGCTCTTTGCCGGTGCACTCTACCGTCAAAAAAAGATGGAGTCGGCTTTGCAGATTTTTGCCCAATTGGGCGATATTCAAAGTCTGAAATTCTGCCTCAACGACAAACGCAACTACCAAGGTATCAAAGAGATTTACGAAAAAGACCACGACAATACATCGTTGCCGTTTATGATTCAGGATTATGTTAATATGACCCAAGAAACCTTAGACGGCGAATCGGGATTGCCCCACCCCTCAGATTTTTACGAGGTAAAAAACAGCGAGGCAAAACAGTTTGCCGACTTTGCCAACAAGGTAGCCGACACCAAAGCCACCAACGCTCCCTGTATGTGGAAAACCGCCGCTGCAATGATTCACTACCTTCTTGGCGACTATGCCGCCGCTCAAAAAGAGATTGCCGCTGCCGTTAACCTTGGCGGTACTCAAATGATGAAAGACAACGCCCGCGCTATCCAATTTCTCGTTTACACCAAAAACCGCAAGTACACCGCCGCCGAAGCCACCAAATATATGACCGAAATCAAATGGCTGCAATCTATGGCGGACAAAGAATCGCATTTTAGCCGCGCTGCACAACGCATTATTTATCAGAATATTCAAGGGGCTAACAAGGAGAGCAACAAAAATTTCACACTTTTGATTGTTTCTGCCGCCGATATGCTCCATCTCAACTTTTTCTCCGACAATATTCTCTACAATATGACAGGTGCCGAAGCCGAAAGTTTCTACAATTACGCATTCAACAACAAGAAGTTAGATGTTTTTGAAAAATACCTTCTCAACATTATCCAAACCTCCAAAGGACGCACTTTTGGCAGCAAAGATTTTTACTTAGACCAAGTGGGAACCAAATACCTCAGCGAACACAATCTTGCTAAAGCCGAACAGTGGCTCTCGAAGGTTAGCATCGATTTTATGCGCAAAAAAGGCATTGCTCCCTTTATGGTGCTGCGCAACTACAATGTTGAGCCGTGGTACAATGCTCAGGAAGTTACTTATCAGCAAGAGTTTAGCGACGAAATTCCCGGCCGCCTCAACGAAAACCAGCGTCTGAAATTTGCCAAAGACCTTGCCCTTGCCGAAACTCAATACAACAACGCTTCGGGTGCAAAACGTATGGAACTGGCTTACAACCTTGCTGTTATGTATATTCAAGCATCGCAGCACGGCAACTGCTGGTATCTTACCCACGACGGATGGTCGCTCTACGGCGTTGCCACTCGCAGCAACGAGTTTGACTACGAAAAACGCGCTGTGGAACTCTTACAAGAGGCTTCTGAATCAAAAGACAACGAGGTAAAAAGCAACGCACTCTTTGGTCTTTTGTGGATACCCCGCCAGAGCCTCAGCCATTGGAACGAAGAAGAATTTAAAACCAAAGACATCAATTCAGCCCTCGAACAAATTGCAGTATTTATCGAAAACGTTGGCTCTACCGACGCTATGGAAAACTGCGATGTGATTATGGAATACATTAGAGGTCAAGTAGGTGGCGATTATTAATCATTCATAAATCACCCTTATTGATAAACTATTATGCCGCAAGTATACCAACTAATGCCAATAGTTAGTATATTTGCGGCGTAATTCATTTAAATAGTTTTATTATGATACTAAACGAACAAATCAAGGCCATAGCCGAAAGGCTCACTGGTTTGCGCGAGGTGTTAGAACTCTCGCTCGAGGACGTATCGTCCAAAACCGGCATACCGCCGGAGCAGATTGCCAAGTTTGAAAGTGGCGAATCTGACATTCCTATGAGTTTTATTTGCAACGTTGCACAAGCATACAATATTCAACCATCAGCCATTATTAGCGGCGACGAGCCCAAAATGCAGAGTTACTTCCTCACCCGCAAGGGAAAGGGCGTTAGTATGGAACGAAACAAATGCTACAAGTATCTCGCGCTTGCCGCCGGATTTAAAGACACTCTGTTCGAGCCTTTTGAGGTAACAATCCAACCGTTCGACAAAATTCATCTCAACTCGCACTCTGGTCAGGAGTTCAACTACCTGCTCGAAGGCCGCGTGCTTATCCAACTCGGCGACAAACAGTTGATAATGAATCCGGGCGACAGCATCTTCTTTAATTCAACCATACCCCACGGAATGATAGCATTAGACAACCAAGAAGCCACATTCCTTGCAACAATAAG
>JAGCDD010000431.1 GCA_017651345.1 Bacteroidales bacterium
ATCTTAAAAATCACCATAATCTCTGCCTTCATCGCCGTGCTTCTTGCGATGGCGACGGCTACGTTTTTTAGTCAGGCATACGCCGACGAGCATTTTTATTCAACTGTTTGGTTTACTGTGCTTTGGGCGGTGTTGACGACGAGTGCGGCTGTGGTAATTGTGAAAAAATTGTTTAAGAAATTGCCGGTGCTGTTGTTTCATATATCGCTGATTATAATATTGATAGGCGCATTGGCGACAAAGATTACAAGCAAGGAGGGAATGTTGCATCTGCGCGAAAACGAGAGCGCGGATTATTTTGTGCTCAAAGAAAATATGTGGAAAGAAAATCTCGGTTTTGAGATGAAATTGGATAGTTTTCTCATCAAAAATTATCAGGGTACTACAATGCCGCAAGATTTTGAAAGTCATATCACTGTAAACAACGATGAAAAATCCGTTATTTCGATGAACAATATCTACAAGAAAAACGGCTACCGTTTTTATCAAACAAGTTTCGACGAAGACCATCAAGGCACCATACTATCAGTAAATTACGACCCGTATGGCACGCCGCTTACATATTTTGGTTATGTGCTTTTTGCGCTGTCGGGATTGTGGATGTTGTTTTCAAAACGTGCTGAATTTGTCAACCTTTTGAAACATCCTTCATTGAAAAAAGGCGGACTCTTTGCAGTTATGATTTTCATTGGACTTAATGCAAATGCGCAGTCCAAAAAGATACCCACAATTTCTTACGACGAATCGGCGCAAATTGCCACCAAACAGATTGTCTATAACGGACGCATCGCGCCGTTCAACACAATGGCAAGAGATTTTGTATCAAAAATTTACGGCAAGCCTTCGTATTACAATCTCACAGCCGAACAAGTGGTTTGCGGATGGATTTACCGCCCCGAAGTTTGGAAAGACGAAAAGATGATTCTCATCAAAGACAAGGCTCTGCAACAGCAACTTGGCGTTGAAAAATACGCATCGTTTGCCGACCTTTTTGATGAAAACGAAAACTACCGCCTTAATTCGTTGGAAATCACCAAAGCCGTCCGCGAAACTGATGAAAAAGTTGGTTTAATATTGATGCTTACAAGCGGAAAACTGTTTCAAGAATCTGACGTAAAAATCTCAGAATCAAAGATTAGCGCAGAGATTTTTTACAACAAGGTCAACTTTGCCAAAATACTTTTTATGGCAAATCTCACCATCGGTTTTTTGGCATTTTTGATAATGATTGTTGCCAAACAATTTCCCCAAAAAGTGTTCAAAACATTAAGAATTTTGTTGATAATTTCTTTGATTTTTGACCTCTGCGGATACATTTTGCGGTGGTATGTTTCGGGACGAGTTCCAATGGGCAATGGTTACGAGACAATGCTCTTTATGTCGTTGGTAATTATGATGTTAGCATTGGTTTTTGGCAACAAAATCAAGATACTTACGCCGTTTGGATTTTTGATTTCGGGCTTTACGCTTTTGGTGGCGTGGCTTGGACAAAGGAATCCGCAAATTACGCCGTTGATGCCTGTATTAAATTCGCCGATTTTGAGTGCGCACGTCTCCACAATTATGATTGCATATTCGCTGTTGGCGTTCACATTTTTCAATGGAATTTTCTCGTTTTTCATCAAAGACGAAGAAAAACTCTCGCAACTCACCGTTCTCAGCCGCATAATGCTATATCCCGCTGAAATTCTGTTAGGTATAGGCATTTTCTTGGGGGCAGTTTGGGCAAATATTTCGTGGGGACGCTATTGGAGTTGGGACCCGAAAGAGACTTGGGCATTGATTACATTTATGGTCTATGCTGTTGGTTTTCACCGCTTTTCGCTGAAATTCCTGCAAAATCAACGCCGTATGCACCTCTTTTTTATCCTCGCATTCCTCACGGTTTTGATGACTTATTTTGGCGTAAATTATTTCCTCGGTGGAATGCATAGTTATGCAAATGGGTAAAATTTTTTGAAGAAAGTGTTGGCGATATGATTTTTTTATATATTTTTGCGGTGAATAATAACTAAAATAATTTAGAAATTATGAATACAGTTGCAAATGAATCGGAAATCGAACCCAAAAAGAGGATTTCGAGAACAGCAAGGTGGGCAAGGGCTCACAAAGGCTTCATTGAGGAGGTTACCGACCCTGAATTGAGGTCTCAATTGGCATATTATAGGAACAAGGACAAGAAACAGGAAGAGGAACACACTGAAAATTAATTTGTTAAAACAATTTTCTATGAAGCGTTTGATGCTTGACACTTGTGTCGTGGTGGATATGTTGCTTGACTTCGACGGACTCGACAAGAGTGTTTTGAATTTGCTTGTTGATTCCGATTATATGCTTTGCGCAAGTTTTGAAACTATGCGTGAACTTGTTGTGCTGTTCAACAACAAGAAGATTCGCGCTCGACAGTGGAAAACCGCCGAAGATGTCATTCATACGGTTATGGATGGCTTGGATGTGGAGTTTTTGCCGCTGAGGGAGCGTGTTGGCTTTACGTATGCCGGTTTGCAATTGAATGAGGCGATGAATCATTACGACCCAAGTGACCATATCATTATTTCTCATGCGATTACGGAGCGTATTCCTTTAATTTCAAGCGACCAAAAATTCCCTTTCTATCGAAATCAAGGACTCGAATTGATTGAATATTGATTTTTTCACAGTCCCAAAATCCATTTTACAATCTCGCTGTAATCATATTTGCCATACCACGGCACTTGAAAATCAACGTTTATGCACGAATTTGAGAGCATCGTGTAGAGGGTGATGCTTTCGGTGATTGGCACTGATGCATCGAATGCGTCGTGGCGGATGAGCCATTTTTTAGGCGTTGATGGAGTGGGGGAGGCGAGGTGTGTCGCAATGTTCATCTGCCTGATTATCAATTGATAATCTTTGTCTGATTTGTCGCCGTAGGATTTTGTGGCGAGGGTGTTGAAATATTGTTTGAAGCCGCTTTTTGGAGCGAGCGGACGGAGCGCGGCGATGTACCTGTCAATGTCGAAATTCACAATATATTCCGACAATTAGTCGGGGTCGCGGGTGTCCAAATAATAATCGGGTCCCATATCCTCGTCGATGATTATGTGATTTGTCAACGCCTCGCGCACGGATTCAAACATAATGTCTTTCAGATATTTACGATAATTTTTGGAGAGCAATGGCGTTTCAGATTCGGGTATCAACAATGTGAGCGAATCAATCTGTCGCGCATAATCGCCACGGTTTTCCATAAGAAATTCGCCTGATTTTGAGGCGTTGCTTGGGTCGGTGAGCGGCGCAAAACAAGCCACTGCAAAAATCTTGTCGGAGGATTTTGCCGCGCCGATTTCGTTGAGCATTGGTTCAAAAAACGGATTGTCGGCTGTTGC
>JAGCDD010000432.1 GCA_017651345.1 Bacteroidales bacterium
AGGTCGATAAGAATGGTGTTGATACGTTTCATACCGTCGCAGAAAGCGGCAAAATTATCGTAATGCTCTATCTGAGTGGTAACTTGGCTACGTTCCAAACCAAGAACATGATTTACAAACGAATTGGCAAAAACTGTCCAGTCAATATCAGGATAAGCCACGTGGTGAGCGTTGAAATTACCTGTAGCACCGCCAAATTTTGCAGAGAACGGAACAAGTTTCAACAATCCCATCTGAGTTTGAAGGCGTTCTACATAAACCTCAATCTCCTTGCCCAAGCGAGTGGGACTTGCTGGCTGTCCATGAGTACGGGCAAGCATCGAAACATCAGCCCATTCGCCAGCACGGTGATAAAGTTGAAGTGTAACTTTGTCTAACAAAGGAAGATACACATTATTGAAAGCCGCCTGCAACGAATAAGGAACAGCTGTATTATTGATATCTTGAGAAGTGAGTCCAAAATGTATAAACGACTTATACTGAGGAATTTCTAAAGCATCGAATTTTTCGCGCAAGAAATACTCCACAGCCTTAACATCGTGGTTGGTAGTTTTTTCTATCTCTTTGATTCTCAATGCATCTGTTGTTTCAAACTTGCGATACACGGCACGCAAGGGCTTAAACAGCGCACGGTTGAAATCTTTGAGCTGTGGCAATGGAATTTCGCAAAGAGCGATAAAATATTCCACTTCTACCATTACCCTGTATTTAATAAGTCCGAACTCCGAAAAATATTCGGCAATTTCGTCAACTTTGTTTCTGTACCGGCCGTCTACCGGTGATATGGCGGTTAGTTCAGTCAATTCCATATTATCTGTCTTGATTTATTATGCAAATGTATAAATTTTTTAACCAATAAAACTAAAAAACACTCAAAAAAATTTGCAACTTTATCATTTTAAGAGTTTATTTGCTGATACATCACACTCTGAAGCATTATTACTATAATTTTTCGGAAATATACACCTTATATATATAGTAACGCTCCGAAATGAGTTTTCAACTTTTACAAACAAAAACCGTGAAAAACTCGCAAACAAAACAATCTTTTTTTTAAATTTGCAAACAAAAACCCATGCCAGAACAAATACATATTTCGGCAGACCAAGAAGAAATGTTGCCCATACTCAACAACGAAGGCGAAGTAATAGGCAAAGCTTGGCGTAGCGAGTGTCACAACGGCTCGCACTTAGTACATCCTGTAATTCACGTACATATCTACAATTCAAAAGGTGAAATCTACCTTCAAAAACGCTCGATGGCAAAAAAAATTCAACCCGGCAAATGGGATACAGCCGTTGGAGGTCATATTGTTTTTGGAGAAACAGAAAATCAAGCACTTATACGCGAAGCTTGGGAAGAAGCCGGTGTGGAAAACGGCAAATTTGATAAAATAATGAGATACCTTTGGGAAGGTAAGGTAGAAACCGAGATGATCAACGTATACAAATGTCATTACGAAGAGCCAAAAATCATTTCGGTAGACGAAATTGACGACGGACGCTTTTGGACAAAACAAGAAATTGAGCAAAATATTGGCAAACAGATATTTACGCCAAATTTTGAATCAGAATATCAAAAAATTAAACTTGCATTTGAATAAAAAATTGACGATATGGATTTTGCGCAAATCAAAGAATTAAAAGACAAGATATTTGCAGGATACCAAATAAACGCTGAGGAGGCATTTGCTCTGTCGCAAACATGTAATATGGAGGCACTTTATTACAGCGCAAACCAAATACGAGCCAAGTTTAAAGGCAGGAGGTTTGAGATGTGCGGAGTGTTGAAAGTGGAGCAAACCAAGTGCATAAAAGACTGTAAATTTTGCGCTTACAGTCAAAAATCGTCAACCCCAATCGACGAATACGGTTTAATGTCAGAATCCGAAGCCCTCAAACAAGTAACATCAAGTACAGAAAAAAATGTTAAGCGGAGTTCACTTGCATCTACCAGCAACAATATTACCGAAGAAAAACTAAATCACATAATTGCATTAAGCAAGAGCATCTACGAAAAAACTGGCGTTAAACTCTGTGCATCGTTTGGCAATCTTAGCCTCGAACAGCTCAAACGCCTAAGAAACGAAACCGACATTACCACATACCAATGCAATTTGCATACGTCGATGGAATTATACAAAAGGCTTTGTACTTCATGTAGTTACGAACAAAAAATAGCTACACTTCGCGCAGCAGCCGAACTTGGTTTTAACCTCTGTTGCGGTGTGGTGATAGGCATTGGCGAATCGATGGAAGAACGTATTGCTGTGGCAATTAAACTTCGCGAAATTGGTATCAACATTATACCGATACATATAATAAGTCCACAAAACGACTTAAAAACCGTTGAGGCAACCCCTGCAAGTAGCGAAGAAATCCTCACTACTATAGCCGTTTACAGATTTATCAACCCACGTGCCGACATTCGTTTGGGCGGAGGTAGAGGAATGATAAAAATTATTGAAAAAGAGGCACTTAGAGCAGGTATAAACGGTTCTACAGTGGGCAATATGCTCACACCCGAATCAGTTTACGAAATAGATCAAGACCGCGAACGATTTGAAAACGAAGGTTTTATCGTTTAACCTACTTAGCTGTAAAAGTGAATTTAAGTGTAGAATAAGGTTCTACCACACCTACACGCTCTTTGCCATAACCTTTGTCGTATGTTACGAGAAGAATACCGCTTGAATTTTTCTTGATAAACGGAAGTGCAATTTTCCAACCTTCAATCAAATTATTATCTCCATAAATAACTCGAGCAGTGTCGCTTTTGGCAAAAGTTACATTCCGTTGCATAGCAACACCTGTAAAAATCAAGGTCAGAGTATCATCAGGCTTATATTCCTCTGTTCCCATCTTTTGAATATCGAGAATAATTCCATCAATTTCGTAGACATTAAGAGTGTCTTTTGCTATAGACTTTTTAAAATTTGTGATTTGTGTCTCTTCGGCATCCTCGCGTTGATCCATTTTATTGCACGATGGCAATGCTACCTCAGCAAAAAACAATGCCAAGAACGAAAAAAACAGTGTGTATTTTGCAATAATTTTATTCATAACTTATTTAAAATCAATCATTTCAATATCAAAAATCAAAGTAGAAAAAGGCGGAATACCTTTAGTACCTTCAGGTCCGTAGGCAAGATTAGAAGGAACAACAAGACGAGCTTTTTCGCCCTTTTTCATAGTGGCAATACCCTCTTCCCAACCCGGAATTACAAGATCCTCACCAAGTTTAAACGTAAAAGGACGATTGCGTTTGTAACTATTATCAAATTCGGTTCCCTCTACAAACATACCAACATAATGCACCGTAACAGTTTTGTTAGCAGCAGTTTGCGTACCCTTGCCAGGAGTTAAAATAACTTTATACAATCCTGTGGGCGAAGGTACAGCGGCAATCTGTTCGCGTTCGATATAGTTAGAAATCAGCATTTTTTCGTTAGCCATCATTTTGCTGATATACTCGCCAAATTGCTTTTCAAGTACTTTTTGAGTTACAATACCGTTGCATTTGGCATAAAAAGTAAGTTTGCTACCCTTTTTGATAAAATCGGGCA
>JAGCDD010000433.1 GCA_017651345.1 Bacteroidales bacterium
CAAATTAGATCAGACCATAATGAAAATTACCCACAAATACCGTCAGGAAGAAGAAGAAGGCGGCTTCTTTGAAAACGAATTTTCGTACACCCTTACGCAAACATATCTTAGAACTGATGTTATTCCAGAATAGTTAATTATCTGGTATCTTCATATTTCTAATCTAAATTCTTGAATATGGTCATCGGTCGTTTTGCCCCGTCGCCATCGGGACGTATGCATTTGGGAAACGTCTATGCCGCACTTATGTCGTGGCTTTATGCTCGTGCTCAGGGCGGACGTTGGCTTATCCGTATCGAAGACCTCGATGCTGTGCGTTGCCCTCGCCAATATGCCGACGAAATTATCGACGACCTGCGTTGGCTTGGTCTCGAATCCGATGGCGAAATTCTCTATCAGTCAGAACGTGCTGATATTTACTTAGATGCATTCAATAAATTAAAGGCGCAGGGGTTGGTTTACGATTGTTTTTGCAGCCGTGCCGACCTCCGGGCTTCTTCTGCGCCACATTCGTCGGACGGTACTCCAATTTATCCGGGCACTTGCCGACTTCTTTCGCCTGAGCAAAAGGCAGAGTTGATGAAAACTCGCCATCCATCGCAGCGGGTGCATTTGCCCGATGGGTTTTCGGAATTTACCGACCTAACTTACGGCGTTCAGCGGTGCAACCTCTTGAAAGATTGTGGCGATTTTGTGGTTCGCCGTGCCGACGGTGTGTTTGCCTATCAGTTGGCTGTAACGGTTGATGATGCCCTTTCGGGTGTAACAGAAGTGGTGCGTGGTTGCGACCTTATGCCGAGTGCTCACCTTCAAATTTTTCTTTACAACAAGTTGGGTTTCAACGTTCCCGCCTTTCGCCATCTGCCACTGCTCACCGCTCCCGACGGACGCCGCCTATCCAAACGCGACGACGATACTAATATGGACTATCTCCGCAGCCATTACACCCCACAGCAACTTTTAGGTGTGATAATGCACGCCGCCAATTTATGCCCCGAAGGCGAGGAGTTGAGTTTGGAGCAATGTATAAAACTGATTCATTTAAAATTTTAACTATTATAATTATGAAAAAACTTATTCCAACAATTGCCGCAGTTGCGCTTATGGCGTGCAATGGTGCTAACCAAAACCAATCATCGCAAAATGCCGATTCATCCATCCCCGTAGAGACGTGCCATGGCGCGTCTCTACAAACGCCAACACCACACCAGCCTGTATTTGTTCTCAGCGACCAATTAGGCACTAAATTCCTTCTTCAATCACAATTTCAAGATGGCGCAAATCCTACTGCCGACGATTCGTTAAAATGTTATAAGTATGCTATTTACAATGGCAAACCTTTCCCTGTAACGTTTAAGGGCGTACAGTTAGAAAACGAAGAAAAAAACACTTCCCGCGATACTTACCGCAATTTCGACAACCTTCCGGGATGGGTTTACACTATGAACAATGGCAAATTGCTCGAAAATCCAAAAGACGAATGGGATGGTATTTGGGATGCCCCTTTGCTTGTAGATAGTTTTTTTGTGGCTGAAAATCAAATTCTTCCTTTTCAAGAAAAATCTGTTGTAACGCCTGCAATGAAAACTGCCTTAGAGAAAAAATTCTCTCGCAAAATTCAAGCCTTGCCATCATCGTCGTCATTTGGTAACAATGGTGAATATCAAATGGTTAATGTTCAATTTAAGAACAAAGGTACTGATGCTCTCGGCGTGTCGGCATTGTTTTTAAATGGTGAAATATTGGCAGTTAAAGAGTTTCCTGCCGAATGGAACGAAGAATCTGTTTGGCGCGTAGACGATATGGGCGAATTTCGTGGTCTTTATGTAGATTTGGCTACTGTAAACAACAATGTTTTAACTATTTACACAGCCAACTCAGGTGCCGAAGGTTGCAACTACGACCAATATATAATAAAAGATGGCGCCTTTTTTCAAGGCACCATCAATGCAAGTTTTTATCAAGCACCCGAATAGATTATTTTTCTACCGAAGTGGGAAGGTATCCCTCGCTTAGGGCTTCCATATTCTTTAATATGCTAACGTTGAGAGTTTCAACGTCGGAGAGGTGAACCTTTGAATTGTCGTCAACGGGGTGATACCAACTCATTTTTGAAAAATGTGCTGTAAGGTCGGCAGAAGCAAATTTGTATCCGTGACGGGCGTAGATCTCGTTGCGCATGATACGAATTTGCTTTTTGGTGTAGTACATAGCGTATTTTTCCATTACGATGTCGCCTTTGAGTAGCGGCCAACGACCTTGATTTTTTTCTTGGTCGATAGTGAGTTTTACCCAAAGTTTTTCGGGTTCGTATTCAAATTCGCCATCGTCGGTATTGGTGGTGTAAAGGTTGAATCCGTTTTCTGATACTTTGAAACAGTATTTCTGACCTTTGTACATAAAACCGTTTACATATCCCATTTCGCAAATCAACGGTTCGTAATCGTTGCTCACGCCGTTGATAATGAGCGAATTGCCTGAAAATATGTATTTTTTGCCGTCGCTACCAGAGTATGTGCCTTCAAGGAGTTCGCAGAAGTTGGTTTTGCCAAAATCGTTTTCGTTGGTAACCTCCACAAGTGCGTGCGAGAATGTTCCTTTTTCGTTTTGGCAGTAGAGTACGCGTACAGTGCCGCGACGGTCGCATTTGTAGGTAACAATCTTGATTTTGTTCATTCCGTTGGCATTTTCTGGGTCTTTGGCTTCAAAAACACCTGTGGAAACACGTTTTACATACATTGTAGAGCCATCGTGTGCAAATCCAAGTTCAAAACGGAGATTTGTGCCATCGTCTTCTGAACAATAAACGGTCATTTCGCCGGTTGTCCATCGAGTGTCTTTCATCTTTTGGGCATAAAGTCCCATTGTAAGTACTGTAAGTAACAGTAAAAGTGATATTTTTTTCATGTTTTTATAAATTAATAATTTGACGTTAATCTTGCATTTCGACGCAAAAATTATACCGATGAATTATTTTTTTTCTTATCTTTCGCTGTAAAATAAATCAAAAAAACACACCTATGAAAAAAGCATTTCTCATCTCTGCCCTTGCCGTTGCTTTGGCATCTTGTGGCGGAAATTCTAACCAAAACCAAGGCGGTGCGCAATCTGCCGACTCTACTAATGCGCAAAATGTTGAATCTCAACCTTCTGCATCTCTGATAAATGTAGGTGATATCGAAGGCTATCCAGCCAACGAGATTTCAAAAAAACTTAATTGGTCCGAAGATGAAGAGGACGAATGGCCCTACGCTGCGAACGACAGCGACTCTAAATTGTTTTTTGCGTATAATTATACCGATGAAGAAGATCTTGATGTAACCAACACTGTACAATGTTACCCGATGAATGGCGGCGGATATTTGGCGCTCCATACCATCACGAAGGAGGGTTATCTTGGCGACGGTTATATCGATGCCATCGAAAAATTTGACGCTTACATCTACAAGGATGGCAAACTTACGCCCAAAAACGACATTCTGCCACTGCCTAAGTATCAGGATTTTGAGGCTAACGACGAACTTCTTGCTTTCCCCAAAAAAGAACGATTTGAAAAAGAGTGCAAAAAAAAGGATGATTATTCTTACCGACTTATTTCAGAACAAAGAATCAAAGTGGGCGCATTGTACGAGGAGGATTTTCCTTACACTTTTTACCAATGGGACGGTTCTAAATTTGTGCTCTTTAACTCTACCTACTCCACCAACAAATATTCCGTTGCATATCCGGGACATCTTGCAGGATTGTATGTTGGCAAACCCGCACCCACGCAACTCAAAGGCTATAACGTACAAACCAATGGCAACCAAATGGTGTTTAGCCGCAGCAAAGAAGAATTTATTCTAACGCTTGGCAAAAACAACGTAATCGACACTATAACAGTGGTTTCTGAACGACTTGTATATAATATGTGCGCTACGGGCGGCTGCAATCCTTTTGGCGTGGGTTTTTCACCCGTGGACGATGGTTTTGGTATGCAGTACAGCGGTGTACCCGATTATTTTATATTTAAAAACGGTGTTTGGGTGCGCGTAGTTGAATCCGACGATGGCGGTGTGATTGAATTTTATACCTCTAAGGATGCTTTAAAAAACGTTAAAGGTACTGATAGTAAGATTGTTAAACCGTCGGAAGATGCTTGGAAAGGCGGAACTGCCGATCGAAATGCAAAGGTTTCTCTTATAAAAATTTATAAGCGTGGTGGTTTTTGCGAAACGTGCAGAAATCTTAACGAACAACAAAAAACCGACCTTATCCGCAAAATGTATAATGCCGTTGCCAACGACCAAGAACTTACTAAAAAGCATATTCAGATAGAGGACGAAGAATCGGGACTGCCTGTTGACTATGATTATTTTTACAAAGGTGGCCGTCTTGTAATGGTAGAAGTTTCGGCTGGCGACGGTACTATGGTTGATAAAAAAATATATGTTGACGATGATTGCCCTTATTTTTGCTTGATAGAAACCCGCTATCCCGACGGTTCTAATGCTTTCGACCGTATTTATATTTGCGGAGGCATTATTTATAAGTATTTGGACAACAGCAAAAAGGAACTTCCGCTCACTTCTGAGGTTATGCATCGCGAGCAAAAATCCATCAGTCATCTGTTGTTCATAGCCAAAAACAACGAAAGCAAGGCAAAATAGTTATTCTTCAATCGCCGTTTCTCCGCTCTCAACTTCACGCAATCGACGTTCGATAGCACGTGAGCGAACTCCCGCAGTGTCAATTACATTGGCGGCTTCGGTGAGTTTTTTCTTGGTTTTTTCAAGAATATCGCCAAAGGTGGTGAACTCGGTTTTTACTTGCGAAAGTAGTTTCCAAACCTCGCTACTGCGTTTTTCGATTGCCAAGGTGCGGAATCCCATTTGAAGGCTCGATAAAAATGCCGCAAGGTTGGCAGGTCCCGTTACAGTTATTTTGTATTCGGTGCGGAGAGTTTCAAAAAGTCCTTGACGGCGGAGTATTTCGGCATAAAGTCCCTCTGTGGGCACAAACATTATGGCAAAATCGGTTGTGGCGGGCGGGTTGATGTATTTTCGGTGAATGTCGGCGGCGTTTTTCTTAACGGCGGCTTCAAAACGTGTGGATTCGCGCTCAATGTCGGTGCCTGTGTCGTAAGCGTCGATGAGGCGTTGATAATCTTCGGTGGGAAATTTAGAATCTATCGGCAAAAGCACGGGATGTCCGTCGGGGTCGCTGCCCGGAAGTTTAACTGCGTATTCTACACGCATTTGCGAATCTGATGACACAGCCGCATTGGTAACATATTGCTGTGGCGAAAGTATTTGCGTAAGTATTGCTCCAAGTTGCACTTCGCCAAGATTGCCGCGCGTTTTTACATTGCTGAGCACCTTTTTGAGGTCGCCCACGCCGGTTGCCAAGGTCTGCATTTCGCCTAAACCTTTGTGAACCTCTTCAAGACGGTCGCTTATTAGTTTAAACGAATCGTTGAAGCGTTTCTCTAATGTTTCTTTTAGTTTGTCGTCTACCAACACTCTGATTTCGTTGAGTTTGGCTGTGTTTTCCTCACGTATTTGTTTAAGGTTTTGGTCAAGGTCTTCGCGTATCTCTTTCAGCCGGTTAGAGAACAGTCCGAGTTGAATTTTTTGGCTTTGCGCCAATCCGTCAACAGAGTGGGAGAGACCCTCGCCCATAAGTTTAAACTGAGCGATGTTTTCCATACGGTTTTCGCTTTCGGCACTGCGGCGTTCTTGCCGGGCTGACTGAAATTCCTCGCGTATAATGCGTTCTTGACGGGCAATTTCGGCAGTGAGGGCTTTTACAGTGTCGCTCAGTGCGGTGATTTCTTCGTCAGACTTGTTGTTTTTCCTTGTGAGTACCAAAATAATGTTGATAATGCAGAATATCAGTACGGTAATGAGTAGTGCTGTTTCCATTTGGCGTAAAGTTTGTACAGGCAAAAGTAATAATTTTTTTGTAAAAAATAATTACTATCTTTGCACCGTTATTAAAGTAAAAAATCCGGCACTGATGAAACCGATTAAGATATTTATAGGCATAATGGCATTTGTAATCACTTTGGCAGCACATTCGGGCGCAACGGCTCAACTGCACACCAAAGTTTACCTTTCGCCGCGCATTACCCTCGGATGGTGCTTTTATACCGGCTTTACATACGGTGTGGATTGCAGCATTGGCCTTTTCAACCTCAAAACCCAAGACCCTGAAATCAACGTACTTATGTCACCGCAGATCTATTTTGTCAATTATAAGAACTCGGTGCAAACTTTGATTTCGTTTAACGTTGCCTTAGAGTCTGATTATTACCGCTTAACGGCAGGAATGGGTCAGGCTGTCACCAAGTGGGGATTCAAAAACATCAACCACAACAAGGCGTTTGGCTACAATCTCGGACTTGCCCTCAGCACCACAAGCACTTACACCCCGTGGGCAGAGGTTAAATCGTTTATTCTTCACTCAGGCTATTGGGAATTTTACTCGCGTCCCTACTACCTTTCTGCCGGAGGTTTCTTCCGTCCCGAACCGTACATCATCTACGAGCGCGACAACTAATCCGCTTTATGAAATTCTCGTATTTTTGATTTTTTTATTACGTGAAAAACCGTATTGCTATTGTTTTTTATACGTACGAACTTTGCGGTGTCAAATTTACAAACATTCACTACTATGAAAAAACGTTATGTAATTTTTACCGCAATTATCGCTCTTATAGCAATTATGGGCTATGTAGTGCCCGAAGAATCAGGTATTTGGGAATTAAGCGACAATATTTCTACCGCCGACATCGCGTGGATGATTACCGCCACAATTTTTGTGCTAATGATGACACCCGGTTTGTCGTTTTTTTACGGCGGAATGGTTCGCAAAAAAAATGTGATCTCTACAATCCTCCAATCTATTATAGCAATGGGCGTTATCAGCGTCCTTTGGGTCTTTGTAGGATTTTCGCTCAGTTTTGGCGAAGACCTCGGCGGACTTGGCATTATCGGCAATCCTTCTACTTATCTAATGTTTCATAATGTGGGAGGCGCTGCCACCGACCAACTTTCTATGCAACTCGGACTCACTATTCCTCTTGCGCTTTATGCTTTGTTTCAGATGAAATTCGCCATCATAACTCCCTCTTTGATAACGGGTTCGTTTGCCGAAAGGGTAAGGTTTTCGTCGTATATGGTTTTTATGGCTCTGTTCTGCATTTTTGTCTACTGCCCCTTGGCTCATATGACTTGGCATCCCGACGGACTTTTTGCTAAAATGCACGTCAAGGACTTTGCGGGAGGTATCACGGTGCACGCATCGAGCGGTGTGGCTGCTTTGGTGGGCGCAATTTTTCTCGGTCGACGCAAGGAAAAGAAAGCCGAGCCTGCCAACGTTCCCTACGTTATTCTCGGTGCTGTCCTCTTGTGGTTGGGATGGTTTGGTTTCAACGCCGGAAGTTCGCTTCACGCCGACGGAATGGCTGTAAAGGCGTTTCTCAATACCAACACAGCCGCTGCCACTGCGATGCTCTTATGGGTTTTCTTGGATTGTCTTACAGGTCGCAAACCTTCGGCAATGGGTGCTGCCATAGGCGGAGTGCTTGGTCTTGTGGCAATTACACCGTCGGCAGGATGGGTTTCTATCGGAGACAGCATCACTATTGCCGTCATTACCACATTGGTTTCAAACTTGGCTTGCCATTGGAAAAGCCGCACCTCGGTCGACGACGCTCTTGATGTATTTCCCACTCACGGCGTTGGCGGTATTGTGGGAACCGCCCTCTCAGGCGTGTTTGTCTACAAATACGAATCGGATATCCTTGCCGCAGAAGGAGTTACGCATCTGCAATTTTTCTTCAACCACGTAATAGCCCTTGCCATTGTGTTTGTGTGCACATTTTTGGTAACCTACGGACTTTACTACCTCACCAACAAGATGATACCTATGCGCGTAAGCGAAGAAGACGAGCACATTGGTCTTGACATCTCGCAGCACGACGAGCACTACGGCCGTCCCGAAGTAGGCAAACGCGAACTCGCCGAATATTACAGCGAAAAACACGAGGAATGAGGGGAAAAATTAATTTCTAATTAATACTGTTTTTCGAGTTTTTTACTAACTTTGCCAAGTGATTAAACGTTAATCTATTATGATGACATTAATTGATAAAGATGGTAATGTGTTGCTCGAAAGAGAGAAACCTCGTCCTGATGGTTCGAGAAAATCCATTGTGCGCATACGAAAAATATCCAAGAGGAAGGGTAATTCTGTTCGTCCTCAGTTGATGAGCAAGGAGGATTTCTTTCAAAAAGTTATTAAAACTTCTGATAATGGCGAAGTTTAAAAAGGAGTTCCCCGACATTGTAGAAACAATTACCACCGATTGTGATATTTTTTCGTCGGATGGGCGTAAGTTCCATACCGACAACGCTATGTGGGATACGGGCGCCGACAACACTGTGATTTCTAAACGTGTTGTAGAAGGTCTTGGACTTACTCCTTATAACCAAGGAAGTATTGCAGGAATTGGTGGCGTTAGTGATTCAAATGTCTATCTAGTTCATATTCTGTTACCGTCAGGCGATTGTGTTACCAACGTGGAGGTGATGGAGAATGATTTTTACGATTATGATGTCATTATAGGAATGGACATTATTATGTTCGGCGACTTTTTAATCACCAACACCAACGATAAAACCGTTTTCCAATTCAGAACCCCTTCTGAGGGTGGAGTGTTGTAATTTATTAACTTCATCCCTTTGTCAAAAATCTCAAAGTGTTTTTGCCTTAAAATGTCAAAAATCTCAAAATGTTTGTATATTTTTCTCCTATTTGTCAAAAATCTCAAAATGTTTTTGTCCGAAAATGTCAAAAATCTCAAATTGTTTCTACATTTGTCAAAATCTCAAAGTTGCTACTGAACTATAATTGACGAAGTCTTATCCTATATAAAAGCGTTAATTATATACTGTGTTTCTTGTAGTATTGATCGTTATGCCATTTCAAATAATGTTTTCTTTCACAATCTATGTAATCTATTGGCAGTTGTTTGTTTCTTAAATATTGGAAATCTATTTCATTTTCTATTGTAGAGTCACATATTACATTTCCGGTCTTGCAATCAATAGTTATATAATTCGCCGATTCAAATAATTTGTCGCAAATTGGACACATAAGTAATCCATTGTAAGGATTCATAGCGTCATACGTGTCATCACATTTGGAGTAAGGCTTAATGTGGCTTGCAATAAGAAAGTTTTCGTATTTAAAACCGCAAATCGGGCAAGTGTGTGGAGTAATTTTGAATAAACTATTCCGAAACTCGCCTTGTACTGTTCTAACTATTTGACCTGTTGAAGTTTTCTTATATTTGCCGCTTTGCATTTTTCTTTTCCTCTCTGATGTTTTTCCCTCAGAATCAAGCATATCAAGTTTAACATCGGCTATATCAATAGAGTACGAATCCGAGTATTGAATGTTTTTAAAAGTATCATATTGTTGTGTGAGAAACGGACGCAGCGATTCCACAACGTATGAAATGGAAAAATCTTGTAAGTATGAATTCTTTTTCGGCATCATTAAATTGGCAAGAGAACCTGCGCGAGTACCTTCTTGATTAAGTGAAATATCGTTAATGTTTACTAAATTGTCTTGAACTTTTCCTGTCCTTGAACACATATTCTGTTTGTTAATATAATTCATAACAACCATAGGGAATTTTGGCGTAAACATAGCGTGTCCCTTTTCAAGGTCTTTAACTCTTGTATCTGTTATTGCGTATTTGTGTCTATATCTGTCATATATTTTCTGTTTGTCTGTTGTATGTTCTGCCTTGCAAAACTCTTTGTAAAAATCCCATAAATTGTCGTTGTGAAATACAGAATATGCCAATAGATATTGGAAAATATAAGCATTTTCAAAACTTGTGCTAATAAAATCTAAAAGATCATCATCAATAATTTCATAAACACCTTGTTTAATTGATGAGGCTTTTAAAATTTTGGCGAAACAAAGCAAGGCGATAGTTTCCGTCATATAGTTTTGGATTTGGGCGGCATTAGGTTGCAAACAGAATAAATCTTTAATGTAATTGTTTGATTTCTCTTTGTATTCGTGTTTGTTAAACATATTTCCAAACCGAAATCTCGAAATAAAACGGGAACAGAAAAACACTGTATCAAAAGCATAACTTTTGTCAGCAAAGAATTTTCCTTGTCCGTTTGGTTGGTTGGCGAGTGTAACATTCTTGAAACAGTTCGCCATATAATTTGTAATATCTTGGTTTATCATAATGTTTTATTTTTTTATTCCAATATAATAACAAGAAGATTCATCTATATTTAGGGTGAATTTTGAGCGGCTTTTTACTATTGCATAGTATTCTCTAAACTCGGGGGTCGCGTAAAAATCCAAGTTTAAATTACTGATGCTATTTCGTGGAGTAAGAATAGCGATACTACCGTTTGGTATTGCGTTTTCGGGTAACCTCGCAGCCCTTATGTTGTAAGTGAAATTCACCATAAGTATGGCATCGGTGTTGAGGTATTTTCCGATAGAATAAGTCGATATGTCGTTGATATATTTATCATAGCCTGTTTTATGAACTATCTCCCCATTGTCCAAAATATTCTTTGAACGCAAAACCCATATTTTGCCTGTGTCGGAAGTTTTACTATTTGTTATCTGTCTATCTCTGAATGAAGTAAATACATCCAATTGCAGTTTGGAAATGAAATCGTCAAAAAAACTATTTCTATATATTACCCATAACCTATCGTGGAAGATATATTTCTGCGGATGTATGTATATCTGATTGTCTCGATAGTCAATAACAGTCAATAACCCATCGTAATTTTTGGAAAAATGAAAAGAGGCTATCTCAACAAAGACATTTTTAAAAGATTTTACTCCATAATCGCAAATGCTTACGACAGAATAGTCTTCATACATTTTTCTAATGTTAGCAAACTCGTCCGCCATTATGAAATTTTTGGGAATAACGCAGGTTATCTCGTCTGCTAATCCGAATATTTTTATCAAAAAGAAAGCAAATAAGTTTTTAACTTTTTTGTCCTCAGTGATTTGCGGATATTTGTTTATTGCCTTTGCATACGGTGGATTGGTTACTACCACATCATACTTGCTATTTGTTTGAAACGAAAGGAAGTCTGAGCATATATAATTTATTGTTACATTACACCCTAAGGTGAAGGTTTGTAACTCGTTTTTCAAAATGTTGATTGTTTCTTGATTTATCTCTACTGCATCTATTTCGATACTTTCATTTTCGGAAAAAAGAGCCGTTATTTGTGGCAAAAATGCTCCAAGTCCTACTGATGGTTCCAATATTTTAACCGTGTCATTTGGACATTTCAAATCTTTAATTGTATCAAATACGACAGCCTGTGGAGTGTAAAAAGATCCTGATTCTTTTGCGTCAGATATTTTTTTCTCCTCTAAATAGGTCTTTATATAAAAATTATTGTTAAGAATATCGTCTTGTAGATACTTGTCCAACAGATTTTCATTATAATCTTGAACAAAATCTTCAAAATCCAACAATACGTTTATTTTATGAGAAATGTCTTTTATAATTTGTGTCGGTACAGCCTCACCAATGCATCGACGAATATTTAGTTCGTTTTCTTTCAAATATTTGTCCGATATTTTTGGTGTTATCAAATTGTCATTCTTTGTCCATTTAAAGTCGTTAGGAATTGTCATTAATATCATCAATTCTCTTATACTTAATACTCTATTGTCAATAGGGTGTATCGTATCTTGACTTGCCAATTGGTCGTTTCTCGTTGCAATGCAAGAACAAGGTTTGTCCCAAACCAATCGACGGTATTTGTTCCCCCTATATGCACCTTTTAGCAATACTTTCTCCCCATTAACTATTTTGTAAGGCTGCTGTTCTATTGGTTTTTCAAATGCGCTTTGTCCTTCCTTTAAATCAGAAATCCACGCAAGTTGATATTCGGGGAATGGACGTGCAAAATGAAGAAAATCCGTTTTATCTTTTGCTCCGAATTTCAGACTTGGTAGATTACCTATTGCTTCACGCAGGGTAATCACATTCTGTCTTGTTGGAAATAAATTTAACGGAGTGATGTTTTTGAGTGTGCGATTTGTTCCTATTACAATAGTCCGTGGTCGGCTTGAAGGGACTCCGTAATCCTTGAAATTGATGACCTTGTGATAAATGTAGTAATCTTTTGATAGATTGTTGTAAATACTTTCTTGAATCGTTTTGTCTGTTCCGTCAATATCCGTGCATATTGTTTTCATAAAAGCGCGAACATTTTCCAAAATAAAGACTTTTGGATTTATTTCCTTTATTAGTTTTATGGCTTCTACTACCAATGAATTTCTAACTTGCTCGTTCCCTGTTTTTTTATAGTTGGCAGTTGACATTCCTTGACACGGAGGCGTTGCAAAAACGACATCGACTTGTTTAAGATTCTCGAAGTTTCTCCATACTTCAATCTCGTCAAAAAGAAGTTTTTGTATTTTACTATCTTTTATATCACCACAGATGTATCCTGACGGATACTTACATTTGTTGTTGGCTTGTTGAACAAGCAGTCGCTCTTTTTTTATTTCGTTAGTTGCGATACACTCAAAATCATTTTGTTTGAATCCATAGCAACCTACTCCTGCACTACTAAACAGACTGATGTATGTCCGTTTTGTGTGGCATATACAATTATCATCTTGAATTGCTAATATGTTAGTATTCATTTTGCCTTGCGTTGATTAGACGAATGCTTATCAATTCAGGCTACGGGCAAACTCGCAAGGCATAAAAAGAGCGTGAACAACCGACTATCCACGCTCTGAGGCCCTGAGAATTGCCCGCATCATTGATAAGTCGCCGTCCACGCAAAGGCGCGGACGTTCGCAGACTTATTCGTAATGATGCTTGGATGAAATTTCTCAGGTTTCAGAGCAATGCCGAATAAATAGCAAACGCTAAATTATTTATAATATGTTAGTTAAATATTTGACAACGAATATCCGTTGCTTTTTGTCATTTTTAATTTCAATTAGTTTTAATATGGCGTAAAATTAATCAAAAAGACGGAATTGCACAATAGATTGAAGAAAAAATGTGCCTATTTTATTAAAGTGTCCCATATCAATCTATTATTATCCTTACTCAGTCATAATTAATTTGTAGAAGTAATTTCTTCTTCATATTTTTGCTATTATCAGCAAAATTTCTACCTTTGCCCCAAAATTTATTTAACCAACTATGCAGAACGACATTTCAGCCGCTTTATCAGCATTACAAGAGGGTAAGGTTATTCTTTACCCCACCGACACAGTTTGGGGATTGGGTTGCGACGCCACTAACCCTGAGGCCGTGGAACGTATTTTTGAAATCAAAAACCGCCCCGATTCTAAATCTATGCTCGTGTTGGTTTCTAACTTTATTATGCTGCAACAATACGTGGAATCGGTGCCGTTCCGCGCTGTGGAACTTATGGACGAGGCTGTGTCACCCCTTACCGTTATCTATCCCGAGGCTCGCAACCTTGCCAACAACCTTACCGCCGAGGATGGCAGCATCGGAATCCGTATCCCCGACGACGATTTTTGTAAAACTCTTATTTCAGAGTTTGGAAAACCTATCGTATCGACATCTGCCAATATATCAGGTCATAAGCCAGCGGCATTTTACGCACAAATTGAAGATGAAATTAAGCAAGCGGCAGATTATATCGTAAAATATCGTCAAGACGATACCACTGAGGTGTCGCCATCGTCGATTATCAAGGTCAACTACAACGGAACTATCACTAAGATAAGATAATATGTACAACAAAGACGAATATAAATCGCTTTTGGAACGCCTTGGCGCGTTGAGGAGGCATCTTTGACATCGACCAAAAGCGCATTACCGTAGAAAAAAACAAGGCTGAGGCTGATAAACCCGAATTTTGGAACGATGCCAAAGCCGCCGAAGATTTTTTAAAACAATCGTCTGTAATTAAAAAGTGGGTCGACGACTACGATGCCGCCCAAACTGCTGTTGACGACCTTTCTGTGGCGGTAGAGTTTGCCGAGGCTGGCGAAGATTCTGGCGAGTACGACGAACTTTATGCCGCGGCACTCAATCTTATCGAGAATCTTGAATTTAAAAATATGCTCAGCAACGAGGAAGACCACCTCGATGCTATTCTTAAAATAAATGCCGGCGCGGGCGGTACCGAAAGCAACGATTGGGCGTCGATGCTTCTGCGTATGTATCTGCGTTGGGCTGAGGACAATGGCTTTAAAACCGAAACCACCAACTATCAGGAGGGCGATGAGGCTGGTATCAAAACTGCATCTGTTTTAATTTCAGGCGAAAACGCTTTCGGTTGGCTCAAAGGCGAAAACGGCGTTCACCGCTTGGTGCGCATTTCTCCGTTTAATGCTCAGGGCAAACGGCAGACTACTTTTGCGTCGGTTTTTGTTGTGCCGCTTATCGACGAGACTATCGAAATTACCATCAATCCATCTGATTTAGAGTGGGATACATTCCGTTCGTCGGGTGCAGGCGGTCAAAATGTCAACAAGGTGGAAACAGGTGTGCGTGTGCGTCACTTGCCGTCGGGTATTGTGGTAGAAAACACCGAAAGCCGCACGCAGGGACAAAACCGCGAAAATGCCCTACGCATACTTAAATCGCATCTTTACGAAATTGAACTCAATAAAAAGCGCGAAAAGCAAGCCGAAATTGAGGGCAAGAAGAAAAAAATTGAATGGGGCAGCCAAATCCGTTCATACGTTATGCAACCCTATAAAATGGTAAAAGACCTCCGTACAAATATCGAAACGTCTAACGTTCAAGCCGTTATGGATGGCGATTTAAACCAATTCCTCAAAGGATATCTAATGCAGTTTGGTCAAGAATCGTAGATTTTTTGGGGGGGTCAACGAATTAAACGAAATTAACGAATATACTTGATATATATAATTAATTAAAATAAAGTTCCTAAAAGGAACTTTATTTACGAATAAAAACGAATACAATAAATTTATATTAGTTTAATTCGTATAAATAAATATCTCAGATATTTATTTATTAAATTCTTAGTTAAGGTTTTTTGTTTTAATTCGTTTAATTCGTTGATAAACAAATTATTATATCTTAGGATAAGAAATTTTGCATTCTACCACAAAACTTCCCGGAAATTCGCCGATGATTTTTTTCTTCAATTTGGTGGCGTCTAAACGTGTGCGAAAATTGCCGGCTCTTACCTTGAAGTAAGGCTGTTCGTAAACTACCATAGCCTCCTCACCGTCAACGAGTTCCAAAAATTTCTTTTTTGCTTTTTCTGATTTTTCGCGGGCGTCGCTTCCCGAGCCAAAAAATATCTGCACGCTGTAACCGTAAAACTGACGTTTGCGGTTGGCTTCTATCAGTGCGCGTTCAATGTTGCAGAGGTCTGCCTCGCAGTTCACAGTTGCTTTTGCGGGTGCGTTGTCGTCGGGAAAAATGCCGAGTTCGCTGATGTCAAATTGTGCGCGTTGGGCGTTTGCCACGCCGCCAAACAGCATTATTGCAAAAAATGCTGCCACTATTCTATAAATTAAGGTGTGTTTCATATTAAAAATCTAATCTTTTGTGTATTTTTGCAAATGTTCCGATAGCCGGAATTCGATTGCAAATATACGTTATAATTTTAAAAAAACAAAATGAGCGATAATCACGAACCTGAAAAAATATCTATTCCCAACGGCAAGCACGGTTTGATTGCCAAAATTGCCGAAAAAGCAGTAAAAACCAATCCAGAGACCATTCTCGGCATAGGCGACGATGCCGCAGTGATTAATTCGGGAAACCTCCGCACTCTCGTTTCTACCGATATGTTTGTGGAGGGAATACACTTCAACCTTGTTTACACGCCCCTCAAACACCTTGGTTGGAAGGTGGTTTCGGCTGCAATTGCCGATATTATTGCTATGAATGCGCAACCTAAGCAAGTAATGGTTTCAGTAGCAGTATCTAATATATTGATGCAGAGTCAGATATTGGAAATTTTCGACGGTGTGAAACTTGCCTGCGAGCATTACAAGGTAGACCTTGCGGGCGGCGACATCACAAGTTCGATGCGTGGCTTAACTATCTGTGTTACAGCCATCGGCACTGCCAAAGAGGATGACATTGTTTACCGCAGCGGCGCACGTCCCACCGATTTGATTTGTGTAACGGGCAATCTCGGCGGTGCGTATATGGGCTTGCAACTTTTGGAACGCGAACGCAGTGTGTTTGAGAGCACAGGAGTGCAGCCAAAACTCGACAACAACGACTATATTCTCCGCCGTCAACTACGTCCTGAGGCACAAATCGAGTTATTAGATTATTTTAAAAAGAAGGAAATCAAACCCACTTCGATGATCGACCTTTCTACTGGTCTTGCCGACGAACTTATGAACCTTTGTCGTGCTTCGGATATGGGCTGTGAGATATTTGAGGAGCGTATTCCCATTGCCGACGAAACCAAAAAAATGGCAGAAGAATTTGGCATTATGCCCGTTGTGGCGGCTCTCAACGGCGGCGAGGATTACGAAATGCTCTTTACTATCGAGTTGAAAGAGTACGAAAAAATCAAGGACAACGACTTTTTTACGCTCATCGGCTCTATCAATACTGCCGACAAGGGCTCGTACATAGTTATGAACGACGGCAATATGATGCCGCTCTCTGATTCGTTTAATTCGTCCAACTAATAATCAACTTGTTGATTATTAGTTGATTGTTTGATTATAATTGATTCGTTTTTTATTCGTTTCATTCGTTGACAAAAAAAGATGACAGAACCAATCATAAATGTAGGAATAGGCTCGTTTAACGAACTGAATTTCAGACCAAACGCCGATGGAAACCTCGAAATCGACGATGTGGAAATCGGTCTTCAATTCCATTGGAACAAGTTAGAAAAACAGGTTTTTAATGGTGAATTTACAGTTAAGGTGGTAGATGGTAAAGTATTGCTAATTAACCATATACCTCTTGAACAATATATCACTTCGGTAATTTCGTCCGAGATGCGAGGCGATTGTCCGATTGAGTTGCTCAAAGCCCACGCCATAATTTCGCGCAGTTGGCTGATGGCTCAAATCTCTGGTAAAAGACCTGAGGGTAAGCCAGTTATTACCAACGATGAGGTCTGCACTTGGTACGACCGCGAGGCTCACACTCTTTTTGATGTCTGTGCCGACGACCATTGCCAACGCTATCAGGGACTTTCGCGTGCCTATAATCCCAACGTAAAGGCTGCTGTGGAGGCTACTCGTGGATTGTTTCTCACTTACAACGGCGAAATTTGTGATGCAAGGTTTTCAAAATGCTGTGGCGGACGTTCCGAAGTGTTTGAAAGTTGTTGGCAACCTGTGCATTACAACTATCTCGAACCTGTCGACTGCCCTTATTGCAACACCAACGACGAGGCTCTCCTCCGCACAATTCTCAACGATTACGACCAACAATCGAAGGACTTTTATCGTTGGACTGTGAAACTCAGTTCTAAAACCCTTCCCGAACTTCTCAAACACAAAACCGGCGAGGATTTTGGCGAAATTATCGCTCTCGAACCCTTAGACCGCGGACCTTCGGGACGTATCACACGCTTAAAAATCATTGGCTCAAAACTTACTAGGATTTTTGGTAAAGAATTAGAAATCAGACGTGTACTCTCTGAAACACACCTTTATAGTTCTGCTTTCGACGTAGAAAAAACTTCCGATGGATTTATTCTTCACGGTATAGGTTGGGGTCACGGCGTAGGTATGTGTCAAATAGGTGCGGCAGTGATGGCAAGCAAGGGTTTCCGTTTCGACGAGATTCTCAAATTTTATTATCACAACGCCGAACTCACTCAAATGTATTGAAAATGAACCGTTCCGAAATAAAACACGCTACTTGGATTCCTTCGCTCTACTTTGCCGAGGGTTTGCCCTATATGGCTGTTAACGTGCTGAGTACGATTTTTTATAAATCGGCTTTGGGTATGGACAATGACTTAATTGCCTTTTACACAAGTAGTTTCTATCTTCCTTGGTTGATAAAGCCGCTTTGGAGTCCTATTACCGAAATGTTCAAAACTTCGAGGTTTTGGATCACTTTCTGTCAGTTTTTCGCAGGTGTTTTGTTTGGATTGATTGCCTACACAATTCCTTGCGAAGGTATTGTAAAATACTCATTGATAGTGTTTTGGCTTGCTGCTTTTGCTTCTGCTACTCACGATATTGCCGCCGACGGTTTTTATATCAAGGCTTTAAGCACTGAAAGTCAGGCGTTTTGGGTTGGTATCCGCAACACTTTTTATCGTATTTCTATGATTTTCTGTCAAGGCGGTCTTGTAGTTTTGGCGGGCTATCTTACTGAATCTTACGGAGATGTAAAATTTGCTTGGCAGATTGTGTTCGGTATTTTTGGAGCGTTGATGGCGTTGTTGGCTGTATATCACTATTTTATGCTGCCAAAAAATATTGAACCCGAACGCCAAAAATCCACTACCAACTTTTTCAAACCTTTTATAACGTTTTTTAAAAAGCCTGATATATGGCTGATTATGGCGTTTTTGCTCCTCTACCGTTTGAGCGAGGCGCAGTTGTCAAAAATTTCTCCGCTCTTTTTGTTGGATGCTCACGAAAACGGAGGTTTAGCCTTGACACAAAGTCAGTTAGGACTTGTAAACGGTACTTTTGGATTAATTGCTCTAATTCTCGGAGGTATTCTCGGCGGTATTTACATTGCTAAGAAAGGCCTGCGCAAATCGTTGATTATTATGATTTTGGCGTTGAATCTGCCTGATATTTTCTACGCTTATATGGCTGCTTTGCAAACAGAGAGTTTTGCCGCAGTTTCGTCGATGGTTTTTATCGAACAGTTTGGCTACGGATTTGGATTTACTGCCTACACGGTGTTTATGATGCAGATTTCGCGCGGTGCTAATTCATCGTCGCACTATGCCGTGTGCACCGCTTTTATGGCTGCGGGAATGATGCTGCCGGGTATGGTGAGCGGTTGGCTGCAAAATATGATGGGTTATACCACGTTTTTTATTTGGGTAACGGTTTGCGCACTGCCGTCGCTTTTAATTGCTTTGTATATGCGCAAGAACAACAAGATTTTAGACCAAGAAAATGCCTGAAAATCAAGACATAGAGCCCGAAAAAGCCGTTGAAAAACAGCCGAAGAAAAAACGGAAGTTTTGGAAATTTCTTCTAAAACTTTTCGTTGTGCTTGCCGTGGTTGTGGGCGTGGCTCAGTATGTGCTTTATTATTACGCATTTCCGTTGCTCAAAGAAAAAATTTGCCAAAATGTTTCCGACCAAACCAACGGTCTCTACACCATTAATTTTGATGATATCCGCCTTAATTTTCTGGGTCGCAGCATTTTGCTCACCAATTTTTCTATGAAAGCCGACACCACTGTTTATTTGCAGTTGAAGGAGCAAATGGCGTACAATCGTGCTATTTATAATATTTCTGTTGGCAATTTTGCTATTAAAAATATCCGCCTTTCGTCTATTTTTGGGTCGCGGCATTTGCGCATTAAATCTATTGAATTAATCCGCCCTGTGATACGTCTTGCAGGCAAACCCGACGACAAGCACAAGGGTAAATACGATGCTATTCACAAAGACCTTTACCCGCTTATCAGCAATTATTTCAACAAAGTAGAGGTTAAAAATATTTCGGTAACTGACGGATTTTTCGACTTTTACAAAACCGTTACCGACGAAAACGAGATGGCTGTGGTGGGCAATATTAATATTGCCCTCTCTGATTTTTATGTGGATGACGAGGTTTACAAAACCAACAACCGCCTTTTTTATTCCAGCAAAATTGCAATCACTTCGGGCGGCTACAAAATTCGTCTTGCCGATAGTATTCACACTGTCAACTGCGGCGATTTGATTATAAAAACCTCAGATTCAATTATTTTCGCCACTGATGTAAAACTTCTTGCCGAAGGTCCTAAGGCAGCGTATAGCACCAAAGAAAAATTTAACGTTACTCTCGACACAATTTCTATAACGGGCGTGGATATTAATAAGGCTTATTTTAAAGAAGTGGTTGATATTCGCGCAGTTTCGCTGGTAAATCCAAAGATTTCGTTTGCCACTGGTCGTCGCCGCAACAAAAATAATCAAAACATTGAATCTACTGGTCAAGGAAACTGGTATTCGCTGATTAAAGGCACTTTAAAGGCTATCAACATTGATACTTTTAAGATTTCGGATGCTTCTGTTAAGGTTTCTAATCCAAAATTCACCAAATCTGCCTACGAGGTGGGCAATGTTAATATCACTCTTCTGGGTTTCGCACTTGATTCGTTGGCTTATCGCAATCGTAGTAAAATTCTCTATTCCAATGATTTGGATATTTCTATTCGTGATTTTGATATGCGCCTTCCCGACCGTGTGCATCTGCTTTCCTCGTCTTATTTATTACTCTCAACCAAACAGAAGGCTGTGTCGGCGGGCAAAATCCGCATTCGTCCGCTCTACGATGCCAAGGATTCTACCGATAGCCGTATGAATATCTCTGTGCCAAAACTCGATATCAAGAATATCGATATCAAAAAAGCGTATAACTCGCAGATTTTCAACGTGGGGGCGGTGCTGATAATGAAACCTCAGATTGAATCCAAAAGTTTCAACGATACCGCCACTCATCGCAAAAAACCGAGTATGGCAAAACTTCTCAGCGATGAATATTTCAAGTCGCTCCGTATCGCAAAAATCACTATTAAAGATAGTTACATCGATATCGACCAGCAATCTTCTATTCTCGAAGACAGCCTGACTATCAGCGGTTTGCTTTCTGTTTCGTTTGACAATTTCGAGACAGGTCGCGCACTTTTGAGCGAGGGCGAAAAACCTTTCATTGTTTCTAACGTCAATCTCACGCTCGATAATTTTGTGATGAAGCCGTCTACCAATATCCATACTCTTAAAGGTCAGAACCTTACGGTAGATTCAAGGAAAAGAACTATTTCTCTCTCAAATTTTAGTTACTCTGCCGACACTGAATCGCTGCTAATTCCTGTTTTGCAGCGTCTTAACAAACATTCGGTGATTGATTTTAAGGTTAAAAAGGCTGTGCTGTCAAACACAAATCTTATTCAAGGTATTTATAATAATAAGGTGGAAATTGGCAATTTTCAAATTCTTAATCCGCAATTGGTTTTCATAGATTATCCGCATCTCAAACGTTTGCTAAATGATTCTCTTGCTGTCGATTCCGTTTCTCAAAACGTTGCTGAAACCGAAGATTTGCCCACTCATCGCGATTCTGTTTTCGATTCTTGGTCTGATTTAGAAAAATCTTTTGCCAAATTAATGCCTAATTCGCTGAATATTGTTAGGATAGATACTTTTGCTGTGGATAGCGGCGTGGTTCGTCTTACAGTTAGAGATTCATTAAATCAAAATCGTTTTTCTACCGAAAACCGTTTTAAACTCGATATTGATCGTTTTTATTTCGACCGCGACAGTGCAGAGTGTACGGGTAATTTCCTTTTTGCCGATAATTATAATCTGAATATCAATAACTTTCAATTTCTCTTGCCCGACCGTGTGCATAATGTTAAGGCTTCTGAAATAAGTCTTGGCACCAAAGAGGGATTTTTAAAGTCGGATATGGTGTTTGTATCTCAAAATCACGAATATACAGTTTCTGACAAAAACATTGTAAATGCCTATTTCCCTGCCATCGACCTACGTGGAATAGATTTTAACCGTTTTGCCAAAACTGGTTTTCTCTGCACTGATACTTGCCTGATTGATAAGAGTGTATTCACCATTGTTAAACCCGAAAATAAGCGTACTGATTCTGCCAATGTTAAGAAAAAGCAGCCGATTTTGAATAAGTTTATCCGCAATTTCCAAATTTCTAAGATTGTTTCTAATGATAGTAAGTTTGGTATTTATCAGAATATCAATAATATATCTACAAGAACAGTCTTTGCCGATTTTGATCTTTCGGTTGATTCGCTCACTATCGACAGTGCAAATCTTGCCCAAAAGGGTCATCTGATTTCGTTCCGAAATCCTACTTTTCATTCCGAAAATATCGCTATTCTTACTAAAAATGCTGAAAATCAGATTGCTATCAAACGGGCTGACATTGTCAACGATTCGTTGCATATTCACAATATATTTTTCGACAAGGGTGACGAAGATTTTCAAAACCGCAGCCGTGGTGTTTCTACTGTGTTTATTCCTGATATTCTTGTAGTTAAACCCGATTTGGAATCTGCCGCTTTTGCCAAGACTATTCAAGCCGAAAAGATTTTTATTGATTCTCCCGAGGCTGAGTTTGTTGCTGGCAAACGTCCCGACCGAAAACCTAATTTTGATATTACAAAATTTTATAACAAATTCAACGCTCTTGTTGTTGATACTCTCTACGCAGGTAATATTCGTTTGGATATTTATCGAACTGGCAAAAATTCTCTGAAACTCAATAATTTGGATTTCAAAATCATTGGTCTCGACACTCGCAATATTCAAGAAGACCGTTTCCCAGTAAAGGAGATTACCACAGGTATCAACGACTATACTATTTATCTAAAAGATAGTCTATATATGCTTCACGCAGGTCGTGTGGAGTTTGCAC
>JAGCDD010000434.1 GCA_017651345.1 Bacteroidales bacterium
CAACGCAAAATTAATTAATTTCAGGGAGGCTGCAAAGCCTCCTTTTATTTTTTTGCATTGTTCGTTTTATCTGAGTCTTTTTGATGCTTTATTTTACCAATTGCTTGGCAAAATAAATTGCAGTTCGTAATTGAACTTAGTAGGTAAAAGGATTATATTTACACATTTATTAAATACAACGGATTATGACACCAAGCGAACTTCAACTTTCTGCAATTAAGATGCTTAGCGGCATTGACAGCAATAAGTGTGCTGATACAATAGAAAAAAATTACCAAACCAACTAACAACGGATAGACTGAGGAACAAGAGCGCGAGGCATTCTTGTACACATCCAAAGCCAATGCTGCAAAAATAAATGCTAAATACTTGTAACCTTAGTCACGGTTCATTTTTTTCAAATCAATTTTCAGGCTTCCTGCGATAAGGCTGATTTTGGCACAGACCAAAATCGATGGCTGCGAATTTGAAACCCATAAATAATGTGTTGAATTTGTCGGTATGAGGGACAAAAATTTTTTTGTTTTGGTTTCCGTTTGATTGTTGATGATTTTCAATTCAATCTTTTTGCAATCAATATCGTCGACCGTTTTATAGCCACAAAATTTGACGTTCAGGATGCACGGCGAATTGTCAAAAAAAAGATTGATTTGTCTTTCAGTCTGTTCCTTGAAAAAATCGTTCTCCATAATAAGCAACAATGCTGACACAAAATCGTATGTGTTGGGCACAATCTTGTAACTACCGGCAATTGAGTTTGTTACAATATTATTTTCTCGGTCAAAATCCAAATTTATGTTAAAAACGGAATCCTTTGATTTGGAAACCTTTTCTATTTTCAAAGGTAAAAAATCATCGTCCTTGTCAATGTAACAATCGTATTGCTCGTCAACTTTAACAACTAAATCTGCCAAACCACACGATTTCCCCACCGCCGAAATTTTTATATTTTTGTTGTTTTCAGAGATTTTTACGTTTATCTCGGCGCATTTCACAAATGAATAACCGACAATATAATTCAATTCAGTATTTTGTGCCGACAGCGTAGTCGAAATAATACAAAGCAACAGAAACAACAGTTTTTTCATAACAAAAAAGCCGTATTCGCATCAAGTGAATGAGCAAATACGGCTCGGAATTGGATGATGTGTGAATTTTTAATTTACTTGAATCTCGGTGTCGGAAGCGACAGCAACATTGATGACACCGGCCGGTGCAACAGCGTCCTCACCTTTCATCAAAGCAAAGAGCCAACACAAAACGCCAGTGAGGATAAGCGAGGTTACCATTTTGCTTTTGCCTTCGGCGTTGACGTCGCTGTTGGTCAGGAATACGTTGGTGCCATCCACAGCCTGTACAGTTTGAATTTGTACTGTGAATTTGCCCGGCAGACCAATCATCCTGCGATGCTGTGCGCTTACCACAGTACCAGTTGCGGACGCGCCCCTTTCAATCACGACTTTGCCGCCCACCTTGATGTCTTGCGCAACAGTGAAGGTTACGGTCTGACCGGTTTGGAGCGTGGCGCTCGAAAGGGTGGTGAGCGTCTGCAACGGTATCATCGTACCTGCCTTCAAAGTTACGTTGCCCTCGATGTCGTCTTCGTCATCGCCGTCGCCATTGCCCGATACCGGGACATACGGCGTGAAGGACATCAGGAAAATTGACATTGCCAAAAGCACCGCTGTGGGCTTGGTCAACCAAGAATTGAGAATTTTTGTAAACATAATTGATAAAATTTAAGTTAGTTAATAATAAAACACTTGATTGTAATCGTACAATTTGTCTAACACTTTTTTTTTCAAAGCGTTATTATAACGATGAACACTATGTGCCGAACCTTGTATGTTGCCAGTATAAAAGCCAAGCCCTAAAAATCCGAACGCACCCGCGACGCCATAGTTTTTGGATTTTATGCTCGTATATACCGAATATCCCAACAACGCATTAATTAGCAACGAAATAAAACCGCTACCGGGGTGTTTTGCGTAGAAATACCCCAAGCCGGGAATTGTCGACAATCCCGCCGCCAAACCCGGCTTTTTGTATTTTATGTTTTCGATATTGCTGACGAGCCGCAGATTTTCGTCTGTTTTGGGAGTATGGTTTCTCGTTTTTTCAAATTCCTGTCTTGCCACTGAATAATTGCCACGCTTTGTCTCTAACACAGCAATGAAAGTCGTAAACTTCAATTGTGTTTCGCCGTTGGTGATTGTATGTGTTGTTTTCAACACGGATATTGCAGAATCTGTAATTCCTGCGTAATCGTATATTTTGGCGGCGAGAAGCCTTACATCAACGTAATTTTTGATGTCGCAATCCTTCAAGGTTTCATATTCGGCTATCGCTTTGCCAAAATGCCTTTGTGCCTCATAACAAATCAATTTTTGCTTGAAAAGCGTAGGTGTCAACCTGTTGAAGAATGTCTGCCGCTCAATTTCCAACAATGCCTGTGAATAGTTTTCAGCATTGATTAAATAATTGATAAACAATACAGTATCATTGCGTGAACGATGTTTTTTCAATACTGGAACTTTGGGCAACGGGAAATCATCGAACCTCAAAGTGTCACTGAAAAATCTATCTTCGGGGAAATCAATATATCCGTAGTTGAAACTATTTCGGTAATTATCCGCGTCGTGTGAGCATCGCATCATCCTGTCGCAAGCGAGCGCAAATGCCTTTGGGAACTTATAGTTTTGAAAACAAAGTTTTCCATATACCGAACACGTAGGGTACATCGGGCAAAAACTCGGTTTGATTGTGCCGATGTACTTCTGATAAAACGACACGTAGTCGTCCGCCGCATTGTTTTGTGCGGTCAACTGCGGCGTCAATACGCATAGGAATAATATGGAAATCAAAGTTTTCATTGCGCTGCAAAATTGCGCAATGAAAACTTTTTTAACAAATTTTTACGCGAACGATATTTTCCCAAAAACGAGAACAATTAATTCTCGTTTTCGGGAACCGAATCTTCACTGTCATTGGATTGGCTTGACAAAAAGTCCGCCGAGAGGAGTTTGAAAAAGTCCTTGTTCAGGATGTTCGAGATTCTTACAAGGAGTCCGCTGTCAATGCCTTGTTTCTGAAAGATATTGTAAACGTTCCGCCTGTCGCAACACAAGTGCTTGGCGAACCAAGCGACAGTGCGTTCCTGACGTTCGAGTTCGTCTTTGATTTCTTGTCCGATATGTATCATTATGATTTACGTGTTTTCGCGCTTTCTAACTTATTTCGGCAAACAGGCCACGAGTTCCAAATACTTGTCAGACGGACATAAAAAAGTGCGTGAACACTCCCTTATGTACACTGAGGTATTTGCCGTAACCTGTTCTTCTATAAGTTCTTTTTCTCGCGTCCACGCATAGCACGGACGTTCGCGAACTTATTCCAGAAGAACATCTTTCAAATCGGCAAATTTTCAGTGTCCCGAATAAATAGCAAACGCTTGTTTTACAATATGTTAATTATATGTCTTGGCGGCTTTTTAGCCGCGTATGTCATAGCCAATATCGTCGGCTAAACAATGCTGCAAAGATACATGGTATTTTAATATGATGCAATTTTTTGGGGAAGTTTTTTCAATTATTTTTGCATATTTCAGAGAAAAAGATTATTTTTGCGGTATTGAAAAACGTTAAAAGACGACATTATGACACAACTGGCTGTTTCCATAGAAGATGTATCGTTGCTTGAACCTATCCGTCAAGCGATTGCACTTTTGCGTGGTGTAACAGATGTTTCACTCATCAAGAGGAAAACTGGTTTGGATCGCGCAATTGAGGACATTAAAAAAGGGCGAGTTTACACCGCGACAAGTGTTGAGGATTTGATAAAGCAATGCAAGGAATGAAGTACACGCTGAAATATACCGGAGAATTTAAGCGTTCCTTGAAACGTTGTCTCAAACGTGGCTACGATGAAAAATTGCTGACTGATGCACTTGACATTCTTGCCGAAGAAGGCAAACTGCCCGAAACATATCGTCCGCACATATTACACGGACA
>JAGCDD010000435.1 GCA_017651345.1 Bacteroidales bacterium
GCTACACCACAATACATACAACTAAATCTTAATATTCCTTTTGCTGATTTTGAGGATTTCAACAAATTTGCGAAAGGAAAAGGATGGACATTTCAATATATTCCCCTTGAAGAGGCTGACAAAGAAGTTGACTATCATTTCCCTACTCCACAAACCTCCGAAGAGGCCTTCAAAGAGATAGATGAAATAGAAGCCGAAGTAAGTCAAGGAAAATTTGTAACTCTTGAAGAATTTATTGCTCATACCGAAAAAAAACTTAGCGAGTATGAAGATTGTCCTCTCTGAAAAGTTTCAAGACAAATGGGATGGTTATCTCGACTATTGTGTGTATAATTATGGTAAGGCATTAACTGAGAAGAAGAAAACTTTGATGTATAATGCATTAAGCCGATTATCAAAGTTTCCCGAAAGCGGACGGAAAGAACCATTATTAAAAGGTAAGGATAAAATATACCGTGCCATTTTGTTTGACACAAAGTATAAAATAATATATACTGTTAATGAAGATCATATTCTTTGTGAAATTCTGTGGGATATGCGACGAAATCCTGATATGTTACAGAAAGAGTTTTAGGTAGCCACAGCCTAATTATGTATCGGCCATAAATATTAAAATATCGGCCATTTTTTCTGCCAAAATCGGTTTTATCGACCATTTATCGGCCATTTTTCATCCGCTAATTTTCCATTTCCTATTGAGATGCTAATACCATTGAGTTGCTGCCAACCCAAGATAATCCCATATATATCACCACTTGTGGTGTCATCAATAGTTTTATCGCTATCAATAAGGCAAAGCCCAGACGAATGAGCATTTCGGTATGATTGTATTTGGCATCACCAACCCACTTTTGTATTAATTTGACAGTAGTTTTTTGATTTAACTCATTTTCATCTTCGGTGGTTTGCCTGTTGTCTTGTTTTTCATCTTCATCTTTGTCTTTGACTATTTTAATGAGGTGATAAATTAAAGGAATTGCAATAGTTACCAAACCAACGAACAGCATCGTCCGCCCTCCCGGAAAGTGTTGAATGCTGAGTAAAATGCCGACAGACATAACCGATAACCCCATCCACGATATGTTATGTAAGTTATAATCTATTTTTTCCTTTGGATTCTGTGGTTTAGGATAAGCCTTTGAAATAAACATACATACAAGCGCATAGGTAAGCAATACCACCATATTGAGCACCGATGGCAACTTTGGATTATTTATGTAAATCACACCCACTAAGGCAATTGCAGCGGCAATGATTTCAAGATATAAGAATTTGGATTTCATAGTATGTTGTTTTTTTGCAAATGTAATAAAAAATCAATCTTTCAGTGTGTACTTCCTATTTTTGTTGCCGCCTTTGGCTTCGATGTAGCCAATCTGAACAAGTTGGCGGAGGTATCTTTTGGCAGTGGTGTCTGAAAATCCGAGCGACGAAGTAATCATTTCGGTGGTAATAAAATCTTTATCGGCCATAAATATTAAAATATCGGCCATTTTTTCTGCCAAAACCGGTTTTATCGACCATTTATCGGCCATTTTTTGAACTAATGACTGTTTATCGACCATTTCTTTCCCAATAGAATCAACATAATTATCAATATCTGTTTGGATGTGTTGACAATGCAAAGAGGTCATACATTCGATGAAAATGCCATTATCATCTTTTTCTCTTGACTCTATAAGTGCTTGAATATATGTTGATTTATCTTCCTTTAAAACCTTTGACGGCAGAACATCAAACTCTATTTGAATCAAGTTCATTAGCAAACGACAGGTTCTTCCATTTCCGTCAGCCCACGGATGAATTGTAACTAATTCGTAATGAGTCCAAAAACTAAGTTCGTAAATATCTGCAATGTTTGTAATGTCGATGTTGGAACGACGTCGGTTTAGTTCATCGCAAAAAGCCTCTAACCGTGATGGAACTTTCAAATACGACATATAAGACCGTCCGCCTAAACCTGCCGTAACATTCAATTTCCGCAATTCGCCTTTCGCCGACGAGAAATTGCCACCCATCGAATGGTATTCTGTCCCTGTGTGTTCCATAACCTTTGAGGCAAGCAAAATCAGCCATTCGGTTGTAATAGGTTTATGTCGTTTAATCCATTGGATACCAAATTCATACGCTGATTTTAGGTCGAGGTTCATCATTTGCTCTATGATTGACCTTTTGCCTGATGTAATACCCTCATCAAAAAGAAGTTGGGCTTCCTCTTCGGTAACCGTAGAACCTTCAATAGCGGTAGAATGAGTAATAATAGAATATAGATAGAACTTGTTATAATCTATCTGTTCTGTGATACCCAATTCGTGATGCCGTTTCAAAAGGGCGAGCAATATGGATTTGCTATCTTGCGTCATATTTTTTTTGCAAAAATAGTAATAATTCTAAATCATTTTCACCAAATAATAAATTATTGTATTTGTGCGTAATTCCCGCTTACAACCTCTTTTCTCTTAATTCAAACTTCCCTTTTCGCCAATTGGCATAGCCAACAACTACATAACCGGCTTTGTCGTAGAGTTTTCGTGAATAGGGATTTTCGGAGAAACAATCTATACGGATAGTTTCATAACCGTTTGTTTTACAAAAAGTTTCGATGTATTTTAGTGTTTGAGTGGCAATGCCTTTGTTTTGAAATTTCGGATTTACGCAAATTCTATGGATTACATTAAACTTTGAATCAGGATATGCCCATTTGCCATTTTGATATTGAGCATCACATTCAGGATTCAAAACAAAACATACGGCAATTTCATCACCATCTAAACCTATAAACATCTGATTTTTAACAATATCTTCCGCAATAGTTTGCTTATCGGGATAAATCTCGTCCCACTGAAAAATCCCATCCTGCTCCATAGTTAAAATGGCAGCGGAATAGACAGAAAATATTTCGTCAAGGTGGGAGATTGAGGCTCTGATGAATAACATTTTTTTTTGACTGCAATTTTAGCACTTTTATATGAAATAACAAAATTTCTCTTCTTCAACTATCATCCAAATCAATACACAAATTGGAAGATCGAGAGTTTTTTTGCATTTTGCTTTGAAAAAGGCTTATTTTTTGATAACTTTGGGAAGAAAAACAAGTATAATAAATTATGCGTCCCCTTGTTTTTATCGACCTTGAAGTTAACCCACAGAATGGGAAGGTGATGGATTTTGGTGCGGTGAAATCCAACGGAGAGACTATACATACTACGCAAAAGTTTGAATTTGAGACCTTTATAAAGGACGAACTCTTTATCTGTGGACACAATATCTGCACTCACGATTCTAAATATTTTTATCGGAACAAGGAGTCGCAACTGATTGATACTCTTTATTTTTCACCGTTGCTTTTTCCCGAAAGACCATATCACAAACTATTGAAAGACGATAAAATCCTTTCGGACGAACTTTCAAATCCGCTGAACGATTCGCTCAAAGCCAAAGAATTGTTTTTCGACGAGGTAAACGCTTTTGAAAATCTTGACCCTAAATATAGGCAAATTATTATAAATCTGTTGTTTGCGCATAATGAATTCAGAGGTTTTTTGGCTTATTTGAATGCATTTCCTCAGGGTGATACGCTGTTGTTGATCAACAATTTTTTTGATGGAAAAATCTGCTCAAACGCTCCTCTCGCCAACCTTATTGACAATAGTCCTGTGGCACTTGCGTATGCTCTTGCCATTATCAATACCAAAGATAAAACTTCGATTATTCCGCATTGGGTGCACCATCAATTCCCTATGGTTGAGACCGTTATGCGAATTTTGCGGAACACTCCCTGTCCGGGTTGCAAATATTGTAGCGAACTTCTCAATCCGCGCAAAAATCTGAAAACTATTTTCGGATTCGATGATTTTCGCAAATATGAGGGTGAACCTTTGCAGGAAAATGCTGTTAAAGCCGCCATCGACAACCGTTCGTTGCTTGCAATTTTCCCAACGGGTGGTGGCAAAAGTCTTACTTTTCAACTTCCTGCGCTTATTGCGGGCAACACCGAACGCTCGTTGACTGTGGTGGTGTCGCCTCTGCAATCGCTTATGAAAGACCAAGTTGACAATCTTGAACGGCGTGGAATTGTAGATGCCGTTACTATCAACGGATTACTAAGTCCGCTCGAACGTCAGGAGGCTATCGAGAGGGTGGATTCGGGAGTGGCATCGCTGTTGTATATTTCGCCGGAGTCGCTCAGAAACAAGACGATAGACAAACTTTTGGTGTCGCGGCAAATAGCCCGTTTTGTGATCGACGAGGCGCACTGTTTTAGCGCGTGGGGGCAGGATTTTAGGGTTGATTATCTTTATATCGGCGACTATATCAGAGAGTTAGCCAATAAAAAAGGGTTGAAGAGCATACCTGTGTCGTGTTTTACCGCCACGGCAAAACAAAAGGTGATTTCTGACATTTGCGACTATTTTAAGGCAAAACTCAACATCGACCTTCAAATTTTTGCCACAACTGCTTCGCGCACAAACCTCCATTATCAGGTGCTTTACAAGGAAACCGAGGACGAAAAATATCTTGCTCTCCGTGATTTGATAGAAACCAAAAACTGTCCAACAATTGTCTATGTATCAAGAACTAAGCGGACAATTATGTTGGCTGAGAAACTATCCAAAGACGGTATTTCGGCTCTGCCCTTCAACGGTAAGATGGAGAGCAAGGAAAAACAGAAAAACCAAGACCGTTTTATTCGCGACGAAGTGCAAGTGATGGTGTCAACATCGGCTTTTGGTATGGGAGTGGATAAGTCAAATGTAAGATTAGTAATACATTACGATATTTCAGATTCGCTCGAAAACTATGTTCAAGAGGCGGGTCGTGCTGGTCGCGACCCAAAACTCGAAGCGGAATGTTACGTGCTTTACAACGACAACGACCTCGACAAGCACTTTGTACTAAACAATCAAACCAAGGTTTCGTGCGCCGAAATCAATCAAATTTGGCGTGCGGTGAAAATGCTGACCAAAACCCGAAGGTCGTTTTGCTCGTCGGCTTTGGAAATTGCCCGTGCAGCCGGTTGGGATCACGAAGTTGCGGATATTGAAACTCGCGTGAAAACCGCTTTGCAGGCACTTGAAAATGCTGGTTATATTCAACGTGGCAAAAATTCGCCGAGAATTTACGCCACAAGCATACTTGTAAAAAATTACGCCGAGGCGGACACCAAAATTTCCTCATCGCGGCTTTTTACCGACGATAAATACCGACAATACGCCAAACGAATCATAAAATCCTTGATTTCAAGTAAATACGTAGCCATTGCGGGTAACGATGATGCCGAGGCTCGTGTGGATTATTTGGCTGATATTCTTGGAATTTCAAAAGCCGATGTGATTGCCACCGTGCAGACTTTGAAGCAAGAAAAAATCCTTCAAAACGACCGTGACATTTCGGCATACATCGACACGCCAAAAGAGTCGCCCAAAATATTGAAGGTTTTCTACGATTTGGACTTTTTTCTTTTAGACCAATTAACCGACGAAGGTATTGTACTAAATCTCAAAGAGATAAACGAGCGTGCCGAAAAACTTGGACTAAAATCTTCGGTAAAAAACATCAAGACGATTTTGCTGTTTTGGAAAATCAAATCGTATGTAAAACTTGAACATAATTCAACCGACAGCATTGTGGTGCAGCCGCAAATTCCGCTCGCCCTCTTGCGCGAAAAACAGATACGTATGTTTTCGGTTTCAAAGTTTATAATTGATTTTTTGATAGAGCGTTTCAACACTTCGCCCAAAAACGACGAGAACCTAATTTTGTTTTCTGTGGTTGAGTTACTTGATAGTTACAATAATTCGCTTTACAAAGATTGCGAAATCGACATTCACGACATTGAGGAGGGCATTCTCTTTCTTGCCAAAATAAATTCTATGAAACTTGAAGGAGGTTTCCTTGTGCTGTATATGGGTTTGAATATCAATCGGTTAAATTTTGATAGAAACAAACAATACACCAAAGACGATTACCGTCAAATGGAGGAGTTTTACCGCCACAAGATAGAGCAGATACACATTGTAGGCGAATTTGCCAATATGATGGTAAAAAGTTATAATGCTGCATTACAGTTTGTTAACGACTATTTTAATATTGATTACAAAAAGTTTCTTTCAAAATACTTTACAGCCGACCGTCTAAAAGAGATTGAGCGTAATATAACTCCCAAAAAATACCGCGAACTGTTTGATACATTGTCTATTACGCAAAAACAAATAATCGACGACAGCACATCGCCGCATATTGTGGCCGCAGCAGGTCCTGGTAGTGGCAAAACCCGTGTGCTTGTTCATAAACTTGCATCGTTGCTTTTGATGGAAGATGTTAAGCACGAGCAACTTCTGATGCTTACATTTTCGAGGGCAGCAGCAATAGAATTTAAGCAACGTTTGCAAAAACTTATCGGCAACGCAACCAAGTTTTTGGAAATCAAAACATTCCACTCGTATTGTTTCGACCTTGTGGGACAAATAGGCAAAATTGAAGAATCGCAAAACATTGTATCAAAAGCCACTCAAATGATTTTGAATCACGAAGTTGAGCAAAACAAAATCACAAAAAAAGTACTTGTTATCGACGAGGCTCAGGATATGGATGCCGATGAGTTCAACTTGGTTAAGGCTTTGATTGAAAATAATGATAATCTGCGAGTTATAGCCGTTGGCGACGACGATCAAAATATTTATCAGTTTAGAGGTTCGTCGTCGGAATATTTTCAAAAACTTATTGCTGATTACGGAGCCACACAATACAATTTGGTGGATAATTATCGCTCTGTTAATCAGATAGTTGAATTTGCTAATAGTTTTGCCGCCACTATCACTCAGCGTATGAAAACAATCCCTGTTGTGTCGAAACGAAAAGAAAACGGCAGTGTCAATATTGTTAAGCATAATTGTAGTGGAGGTTTTGAAACTTCATTGGTCAACAGCCTGATTAACTGCAAGGAAGGCGGTTCTAAATGTGTTCTTACTTCAACCAACCAAGAGGCGCTTGCCATTTTGGGCATATTGCGTCACCACAAAATACGCAGCAAACTGATTCAAAGCAACGATGGTTTTGATATTTCAAACATTGCGGAACTGCGCTTTTTTGTAGCCACAATCAAAAACAACCTTCAAACACCAAAAATCAGTCAGGAAATTTGGGACGATGCAAAACGTTTATTGTCAGAGAAATACGAACAGAGCGCCTGCCTTTATCTTGTCAACACTATTATAAGTATTTTTGAGGAAAATTACAAGGATAAATATCTGTCTGATTTTCAAGTTTTTATGGCTGAATCTTCGTTAGAAGATTTCTTCCGTTCGGATAATGCTTCCGTTACGGTTTCCACTATTCACAAAGCCAAAGGACGAGAGTTCGACAATGTTTTTATGTACCTTAACAATCTGAATGTTAGTACTGATGAAGATAAACGCCGCTTGTACGTAGGTTTTACACGTGCCAAAACAAACCTCTATATCCATTACCGAGGCAGTTTTCTCGATAGATTTGCCAACAGCGCAACCAATTTCCAAACCGACAATACCGAGTATCAAAAGCCTGAACAACTGATAGTTGCGCTTACTCACAAAGATATTCATCTCAATTTTTTCAAGCCTTTGAAATCCGAAATTCTAAAACTTCGCAGCGGTACATCCCTCGAAGTTTCTTCTAAGGATTTTCTTCATTATCAAGGCAATGCTGTCTTGAATTATTCTCGTCAGTTTATTGAAAAACTCGCCGAATATCAGCAACTTGGTTATAAGCCAATTTCTGCCAAAATACGCTTTGTGCTCTATTGGTATTGCGAAACCGACCAACAAGAATACGCAATTATTTTACCGATGCTGACGATGGGGAGAGTGTAGTTAATCCCCCTTACAGCACAATTCCAAGCACATGTACATCGTCGGTTTGTTCGTAGTCGCCTTTCCATTCGAGGAATGTGCGCTCTAATTCTTTGCGCTGTTCGACCATAGATAGGTGGCAGTATTTGAGGAGCATTTTTTCAAAATTCGCCACGAAAAACCTTTTCTGCCTTAGTCCGCCAAATTGGTCGGGATAGCCGTCGGTGGTGGCGTAGGCTATGTCGCCGTGGTTTACTTTGAATTTTATGCTGGTAAATGGAATGGTGTCGCGACGGTCGATGCCGATAGTCATACGGTTGGGTTTCAGGCGGATAAGGTATGCGTCTTTTGCTTGGTTGAAGATTATTTTGCTGCCCGATTCGTTGCAAATAGCCTCGGTTTCGGCATCGGGAGTGCCAAATCTCAAAAGATATCCATACGAATATGCTCCGGCAAAGTCGATGATGCAATTGTCGCGGTCGTAAACAAACATACTTGCATCCATACTATCGCTCGATGCGTCGTCCTTTTCGCGTTGGTGCAGTTGGTGGATAATGCCGGTGCGCAAAATGTTGAGAATGGTGGCGGATGAAATGTCTTCGAGTTTGCTAAGTGTCTGATTGAGCATCACTTGACCGAGCATACTGATAAACGCTCCCGGTACACCGTGTCCTGTGCAGTCGGCAACGGTAAACACCGAAAGTCCGTTTTTGTATCCCACCCAATGGAAGTCGCCGCTGACAATGTTTCGGGGCATATTGATGATAAAATGGTCGCCAAGAATCTCATCTGAGAATATCTTCATAGGCTGGACAGCGTCTTGAATGCGGCGGGCGTATGAAATAGAGGCGTTGATTTCCTTGTTTTGGTTCTCGATTTTTTCGTAAGCGTGATGCAGTTCGGTGATATTGGTGCTCACCCACACAATCATCATTATTTCGCCGTCGTCGTCTAACACGGGGTTTACGTACGCCTGCACCCAAAACGGATCGCCTTCCAAATGTTTCATTTCGGCGGTGTAAGTCTGCGTTTTTTTGGTGGCAAGCACTTTTTCGTAAGTTATACGGGTTTCGGGTGTCATCGACGATGATTTGAGTGCGGGGTGGGTGTGGAGTTCCTCTTTTGGAATGTGAGTTTCGCGCGAGAAAGCGTCGTTAAACCATATCATCTTGCCATCCTTATTTGTGATGTAAATCGAATTGCCTGTGGAAGATGCAACGGCAGAGAGCATTGTGAGTTCGTTGTTGCGTTCTTCAAGCATTTCGGTGGTGGCGCGTAGTTCGGCAACGCTTTTTTCGAGCATTTCGGTAGTGGCGCGAAGTTCTTGATTCTTTTGCGAAATCTCTTTTTGTTGGTCTTGAAGTTGTTTTGAACGCAGTTCCAATTGGTCGCGCTGAATTTGCAGCATTCTATTTTTCTTCTGACGCTTGTAAAACAGCACGATAATCATCGTTATCATCACCGCCGCTATTAGGCAGAATGTTGCTGCAAGATAGATTATTATTTTGTCGCGTTTGATTTCGGCGTTTTGCTCGGCGTTTATTCTTTTGGCGTAGTCGAGTTCCTCTTCAAAAATGTAGTCCATCTCCTCACGTGCCACGGCTTTGCTTTGTCGGATATCAAGAACGTCTTGGTAGTAATTGTTGGCAATTTCAAGGTATTTGTAAGCCTTTTCGTAATCGCGTTTTTTGTGGTAATAATTGGCGAGACCTTGCGAGGCTAAGTGAATTAGTTTCGCATCGCGGATGGAGTATGCGGCCTTGAAGCCTTCTTCAAAATTGACGTACGCCGAATCATCCTGTTGTGTTTTGGTGTAATAATCGGCTATGGTGATGTACGAATCGGCTATTTTCTTTTTGAGAACCAATCTTTTGCGTATGTCAAACCCGGCAAGCATATTTTTGATAGCCTCGTCGTACATCTGCTTTTTTTGGTAGGTGATGCCCAATCCGTTGTAGGCGTCGCTGAGATAATGGAAAGTGTTTGACGACGAGAAATCAAGACCCGAAGTGGTGAACCCTTTGATGCCTTCGTTGTAGAGCGATATTGCCGTGTCGTAATCTTCTGAGGCACGTTTAATATCGGCAGCCACTATCAGGGCAATGTTGAGATAACTGTGCGACATTATTGTGTCGATATTTTTTACATTCCTAAATATCGACAGTGCTTCGGTAATGTATTCCTCAGCCTTGCTGTAGTCTCCGTCGTTGAGATATAATAAAGAGGTGTTGATATATACTTCGCCCGCAACCAGCGAATCGTTGGCGCATTGGTTCTTAACTATCGAAACCGCTTTGAGTAAATTGCGGATGCTAAGTACTTCGTTGTGAATGTTATCGTAGGTGTATGCAATGTAGCAATAAGCCTTGGCAAGTTGTCGGAAAGCCTTTTGGGGTTCGAGATATTTGATAGTTTTTTGAAAAATGGTAACAGCCGAATCGATTTGGTTGTGCCGTATCATTTGGTGCGCCTGCATTATTTGAGCGCGGACGTAGATGTCGAGGTTGCTGGTAGATTCGGCGAGATGTGTTATTTTTTGAAGGCAGCGGTTTTTGCCGTCATCGTCTTCGGCGATTCCGTAAAGTTGGTAGATACGAGCAAGCGACCCTGTTACCTTGTCAAGGTCTTTCTCGTTGCATAACGACTTTTCAGCTTCGATTAAAGTCTTGACCCACAATTGTTTGTCTTTAGGGTTGGTGGAATAGAGCCTGCTTGTGATTTTTTGCTCCTCCTTGCAGCATATATTGCTATACACAAACCCCGATTGTCCCATGCAGTAGTTTGCAGAGGCTGTTAGAAATAATAGTATGGTTAAAAGCAGTATTCGCATCGTGTAGTTTTTTGTTCCCCAAAAATACAAAAATTTTTGATAACGCGAATAAAGCAAATAGTGATTTTTTTAAATCCTATAAAAATATTTCTTACTTTTGCCCTCAACGAATAAAACTACACCCCACTATGAACATCGAAAAATTTCGCGAATACTGCATTTCAAAGCCGCAAGTTACAGAGGATTTCCCTTTTGACGACGATGTGCTGACATTCCGTATCTGCAACAAGATTTTTGCCGTAGTTTCTATGAGTCGCCCCAATATGGCTACTATGAAATGCGATCCCGAACGCGCTCTCGACCTTCGTGAACAATACACCGCCATCGAAGGCGCATTCCATTGGAACAAAAAATATTGGAATCAAGTCCACTTCAACTCCGACGCCAGCGACAAATTAATTTTTGAACTCGTTGACCATTCATACGACGAAGTGGTAAAGAAATTGAGCAAGAAGGAGCGGGAGGGGCTTGGGAATTGATTTCGATATTTCCGAAAAAAACACTACCTTTGCGGTGAAAAATACACGAAGGAAATGCAAGACAGCAACGTTTTAACATACAATAGTGCCGCCACAACCATCAAAAATGCGATTCTGAGCGCACAATACGAGGCGGCAAAGGGTGTCAACAATATCCAACTGACACTCTACTACTCTATTGGTCGTTTTATATCGCAAAACAGCCGCAAC
>JAGCDD010000436.1 GCA_017651345.1 Bacteroidales bacterium
AAAACACAGAAATCAAGTTTCGGAATTTTAGTTCCGTGATTTCCGTTAAAATTTTAAAGAATTTAAAATTTTATTTGAATCAAAATTAATCCGTGTATTCAGTGTGTTCCGTGTTAAAAAAATAAATAAAAAATGAAAAAAGCAATATTAGCAACAATACTATCCGCTGTAACACTGACAGTTGCAGCGCAGACCGAAGACACCGACAATGGTGTTGTTTCGCTTGCCGGACGCGAGGGGTTTTCGATAAAATCCAAAAAAGGCGACTTTGTTTTCAAACCCTACACCCTGATTCAAACCGCCGGAAAATACAATTGGTACGACGACGAGGGTCTCGACAAGGCTTATAATCAAGACAATGTAATGAACTCAGGCTTTGCGATTCCATACGCAATTCTTGGATTCACAGGCAAGGTTTACGATAGAATTTCGTTTAACCTGAGCATCAACGCAGCCGGTTCGGGCGGAGCACTTTTGCAACAGGCTTGGTTCGACGTAAAAGCCAACAATGCACTCAGTTTTCGCGTTGGAAAATTCAAAACTCCCTACACCCACGCCTACCTCACCACTTTGGGCGAAACTCTCCTTCCCTGCGTGCCTACATCGCTGACTACAAGCGTGATAATGCCTCACGTTTTGAACGCAGTAAACCCCTCAATCGGCACAGGTTTCGACCTCGGAGTAATGGCTCACGGACTTGTTGCCAACAACAAATTCAGTTACGAACTCGGCATTTTCAACGGCACGGGCGCGGGCGTAAATTCTGCCACCAAAACCCTCAGCGACGACATCAAGGGACTTCCGTCGCTTCTCTATGCAGGTAGAATTGCGGTAATGCCGTTTGGCTATATGCCTTCTACTCAGGGCAATCCCAACAACCTCAACGACCAAAAAATGATTATCGCCCTCTCTGCCAACACCAACATCGAAAGCGAGAGCGAAAGCACCAACGACAGCCGTTTTGGATTTGAATTTGCCTATATGAAAAACCGCCTCTACATTGCTGCCGAGGCATATATGATGCACATTGCATTCACCGACCGTCAAAAAATCGACGATACTTTCAACTATTTTGGAGGATACGCACAGGCAGGATATTTTGTGGCTAATCAGTGGCAAGTGGCTGCACGTTACGACTTTATGGATCGCAACGCCACCTCCGAGGACGGCATTATCAATATGCCCGCATTTGGTTTCAATTATTTCATAAAAGACACCAACCTCAAACTCCAAGCAATGTATCAGTATATGGGACGCAAGGGTCACAAAACCCAACTCGACCGCGACAACGACGACCTCGGTCTCGCAACTCACTCTGTTACAGTAATGTTGCAGTATGCTTTTTAATTTTTTTCATCAACGAATTAACCGAATAAAACGAATAAATAATAAATATTATCAGAGATAATATATTACGAATTTAACAAATACATATTATTTTGTATTTGTTAAATTTGTAAAGAAAAATATGAAATAGTTTTCTTTTTAATTCGTAAAACTATTTGTTTAATTCGTTTAATTCGTTTAATTCGTTGTTAACATTAAAAATAATAGAAATGAAAAAGTTTTTATATATAATTTCATTGTTTTTGTTAGCCGCTTGCGACGACGGCGACATAGTTGAAAAATACACCTATCAACAAGAGGGCATCAAAGTGGCTGTGGATGTAAACATCAGCGGCACAGAATCTTGGCCCGACGGTTACAGCGTAACGCTTTCGGGATTTGCAAACCAAAAAAACGACAAGGACATTGCCGAATATTCCGAAATTTCAAAACAGATTATCCCCACAAGCAACGGCAAAATTCATATTGCTTTGGGTGGAATCCCTCAGAGTGTCAACTATTTGGAAATCACAGTGCTCAACCGCATCCGTCAACGCACGCTCACTGTTTGGCAGCACGAACTCACATCCGACGAAAAAAACCGCCGCGACACCATCACCATCGACGCCGGCACTCTCAACGCCGGAATGTTTCATTACATCCAAACCGAATATTTCGACAAATCGTGCGCCAACTGCCACGGTCTCAGCGAAGGCGGTGCGGCGGCGGGTCTCTACCTCACCAACGGCAAAAGTTACGCCGCAATGGTAAACGCCGCCTCTCACAAACGTCCGTCAATCAACGTAGTAACCCCGGGCGACACCGCCAACAGTGCCCTACATTTGTTGCTCCACGGCCGTTTCCCCGAAGTAAAGCACAACCACAAAGACAAACTTGCCACCGACCACGACAAAGAAATCATCGACCTCTGGATATTGAGCGGCGCAGGGGAGGAATGATTTTTGGCAAAAATTATTTTTTTTGAAATATAAAAAAGGGGGATTGTTGGTAATTGAAAAAAAATATGTAACTTGCAGCGGAAAAAAATTACCAACATGGAACTCAATTGCGTAATCATAGACGATGAGCCACAGGCGGTGGCGCTCATCAAAAATTACATCTCGCGCACGCCATATCTGCGCCTTGTAGAAGGCTACACCGACAGCGTGGAGGGGCTTTCCAAAGTGATGGAAAACCCTCCCGACATTTTGTTTTTGGACATTCAGATGCCCGACCTCAACGGCATGGAACTCTCCAAAATGGTGCCGAAGCACACCAAAATCATCTTCACGACGGCATTCAAGCAATACGCCTTCGAGAGTTACGACGTAAACGCAGCAGACTATCTATTGAAGCCAATAAGCTACGCCAAATTTCTGAAAGCCACCCAAAAATGCCTCGAATGGTTTGAGATGAAAGAATCGGCGGAGCAATCCACCGTTGCCGCTCCCCCACCCTCGCCCCAAAATACAAGCAACGACATTTTCGTAAAGAGCGACGGAATGATGGTGCGAGTAAATCTCTCGCAACTCCTCTACGTCTGTGGATTGAAAGACTACGTGAAATTTGTGATGCAGCCGCCCGCCAAGCCCGTCATCACCCTCATGACGATGAAAGCACTCGAAGAAATGCTGCTGCCATACGGATTCATGCGCGTCAACCGCTCTTACGTAGTGGCTGTTGACAAGATAAAATCAGTAGATAAAAACGACTGCATATACATCGGCGACGAAATCATACACGTAACCGACATCTATCGCAACGACGTATTCAAAAAACTATTTGCTATTACATCATAGGAAACATTTAATTCTAACTACACCTAAATTCTCATTATGAAAAGAACAACACTAATTGCAACCGGCCTTGCACTGTGCGCATCGCTTGCCACGGCGCAGACCACATTGCCGCTCGTTTTCGACAAGGAAAACACTGGCGCGGCAATCCAGCCCGGCGTATCACTCGCGCCGTCCACGCTCCACAACGCCGTAC
>JAGCDD010000033.1 GCA_017651345.1 Bacteroidales bacterium
ACGACAAGATAACTTGCCATAAGGGTAGTTTTACTTTAATGTCCACTAATCTCGAAAAATTAAGCAAATATGATTGTCTTATTGATGTCAAATTGATATTAAACACTCCAATGATAGAAGATTATAATTGTTTTCACGAAACAATTAGTGCATTAGGACATCTAAAAATCAACCACGCTATTCATATTCAAAAAATGGCGGATACACTAATATCAAAAAAAAATAATTTTCCATCAGTTTCTTTGGATCAAGCCGCCAATTATACAGCAATAGTATTTGAACATTTTAAAAATAGCAACTACAAAATTAAACTATTCGACACATGCATTAAGGGAATTAATATTCAGAATTTTACTATCCAATCTCCACCTATTTCTGTCTACTTCAAAGATTGCAACTATGAACGACAATTCATATTTCCTCTATCGAATATAAAATGTCGACAAACGTGCTCTAAATCAGATAAGTGTTTTTCGGCTGTTGACACGTATACAGTATTAGAATATTATAAAGGCAATTTTTACAAGAACTTAGAATAATGATTATCAACCTATTCGTACAAACATTCCAATTTTTACTCAGTGCATTGAGTAAGTAAAATTACTCAGTGGAGTGAGTAAAATCATAAACGACTATGTTTCAATATAATACTCTTTTGACATTCTATACGAATCCGTATTTTTACTTTTGAAAGTAAAAAATTAAGGTCAAAATTAACTTTTGAAAGTAAAAAATCGCTATAAAATTTGTTTTTCAAAAGTAAATAATCTATATTTGTACCATTCTAACTTCAAGACTATGGACAATCTTTATAGGACATACGGACGACTTTTGGCGGCGACAGATATGGGTTTTTCGCGTTACCTTTACCCGATAATCAATTGGAACAACCGCCTTATTGTTATCAAAGGTGCAAAGGGCGTGGGCAAGACGACTATGATTTTGCAGCACATCAAACGTACTTTTCCAAACCCCGAAGCCGCGCTCTACGTATCGCTCGACAATATTTGGTTTGCCAACCATACAATAACCGAACTCGTTGAATATCACTACACTCACGGTGGTACGCATTTGTTTATGGACGAGGTTCACAAGTACAAAAATTGGCAACAAGAAGTCAAAAACATTTACGATTCGTACCCCGATTTTCACGTGGTGCTTACCGGATCGTCGATGCTCAAAATCAACGAAAATCTCACCGCCGACCTTTCGCGACGTTACCGTGGATATACGATGGAAGGGCTGTCGTTTCGGGAATATCTGCAATTGGAAGGCGTTGCTAATCTTGATGTTATAACGCTCGAAGATATTTTGCAGAATCATTTTTCGATAGCCTCGCAGATAACATCTAAGGTGAAAGTTTTGCACCATTTTGAACGTTATCTCAGGACGGGTTTTTATCCTTTTTACAGCGAGGAGGGCGACGGTTTCAGCGACCGTCTCCAACAGACCATCGAAAACATCGTCGGCGACGAGATTCCGTCTGTCGGCAACATCGAATACAATTCCGTATATAAGGCGAAACAATTTCTCGGCATTTTGGCGGAAACAACGCCTTACACGCTCAATATTTCGTCGATGTGCAACGTAATGCAGACTTCTCGCAACAATGCCTTGAAACTCATCGACTTGATGGATCGTGCCGCACTAATACGTCGTCTTTATGCCGAAAGTTCGGGGATGAAGATGCTCGTTAAGCCCGAAAAAATCCTCTTTGCAAACACTAACTTGATGTTTGCTCTCTCGACAAAAGCCGATGCGGGTACAGTGCGCGAAACTTTTTTGGCATCGCAACTCGCTGCCTTTCACCGCATTGCAATGCCACAGCAAGGCGACTTGCAAGTGGACGACCGATGGCTCTTTGAAGTTGGCGGCAAAAAGAAGAAATTTTCGCAAATCAAAGACGTTGAAGATAGTTTTGTAGTAAGCGACAACATCGAAATCGGCTATGGCAACAAAATTCCAATATGGTTGTTCGGGATGATGTACTGATGCTTCGCCCTACTACCCTATTTTACCATCCCATCCAATTTCCCAAACAACTCCTCCGTTTTGGTTTCGTCGGCAAAGTTGATGTAGATAACGTCTGATTTGGTTTTTAGACGGATACATTTGCCGTTGCCAGAAACAAAGAGAAGACAAATGCCATCGCCTTTAACGTCAAAATGTCCTTTTTTAATACCGCCCATACCAAACCCATTAGATTTGAATGTGGTGACAGGAGTTTCGTCTTTTAGTGTAACGTATTCAATATCAGTGAGATTATAATCGTTGCCATAAATGCCTGAGATATGCATCTGTTGGTCGGAGATGGTGATTTCGGGTTCTCTAACGCCTATCAACGTCGATACAATTACCGCACACACAATCAACACCATAATCACAATAGAGGCTTTTCCTGAATTATTTTCATAAGGACCTAACCTTACGTACTTTACCAAATAAACGACTGTTACCAAAAGGATAAAAAGAATAGGTGCTCCGCTCCAAATACCTGACAATCCCGCCAACGAAACAACCAACCCAAGCAAAAGGACACCAATTCCTATAATCAACAACATATTGACCGACAGACGTTTGGCGGCAGGTTTGTTTTCGTCGGGAATACTGTCGTATCCGCTCAGCAATTTTGGAAACTTATTTACCAGAAAGGCTAAAACAATAAATGATCCGGCAATAATATAGTTTACAGATTCCATTTTTAGTATAATAATAGTTGTACACAAAAATACGAAATTATTATTGCAAATCAAAATTCTTTTCCCTAAATTTGTTTCTGCAAACAAAACCAAAACTAATGGCAGATTCTAAATTTATTCAAGACTATTGCGATGCTATTATCGAAATATCATCGAACAACTATCCTCCCGATTATGATTTGGGACAGTTTTTTACACAATGGTGCAACGAACTGAAAAACAGACTTATCCATTACAAATTCGACATAAAGATTGCTCACAAGGCGGTATTCTATCCCGAAGGAGCAACCCCGAAACCAAGCGAAACCGACTATCACTTATATAGTTACGACAGCCTTGCGGTGTTCACCAACAAAAAGGCTATCATCGAAAAAGAGGGCGAGGAGATTGCCGAGCGTTTCGACAAGACCACAAATATGCTCCTCCACATTATTAAGCAACAGACCAACGCCAAAAAACTCAGCATACTGAGCGACAAATACGCCGAACGCCTCAAAGAGATGGACAGTATGCGTCAGGCGTCTACCCTACTCGCCCACCCTTCTGATGATATTTTCCCAGCCATCAAACAGATTTGCGACTCACTGCCAAATGCATTCCAACACCCAAAATACGCCGTTGCACGTATCACTTTCAACGGTAAGGTATTCACATCTGAAAATTTTGAGCAATGCGGACAGGGGCTTACACAATCGTACACAAGCGAAGACGGAACCAACTGTACCATAGAGGTTTATTACCGCAAAAAGGTAGCTGCATCGTCATTTGAAAACGCATCCAAACACAGTGAAGAACCGTTTCTTCCTGAGGAGCGTTATCTTGTAAACAACCTTGTAGTGCTGCTCTCAGGCGTGGCAAGTAACGAAAATATCAAAAAAGTAAACCGTATACTCCACCGACGCATCAAGGAGCTAAACGCCATCAACCGCACCACCGACATCATTCGTCAGGGCAAGGAATTGGAACCCACTCTCGCCGAGATTTGTGCAGCCATTCCGTCGGGTATGCGTTACAGCGAATATGCCTGTGCACGAATACGTTTCGACGGTAGAGAATACCTCAGCGATATGTTTGAAACTTCGCCCATTAGTCTCAAAGAACAGTTTGTTACCATCGACAGCAACAAGGGCAGCATTGAGGTGTTTTACTACAAGGATTTCCCTGATACAAAGGTATTTGTGGACGAGGAAAAGGAGATGCTTGCCAACATTGCCCAACTAATTGCCGGATATATCAACGCCGTTAAGGGACGCTCAATAATTCACCGCACCGCCGGAGTGCAAACTTTTGACAAGGAGGCTAACTTCCGTCAACGTCTTACCCAAAACCGCAAACCGCTGCAAACATACTTCAACCAACAGATGATCGACAAGTATATCTACCTCGATATGATGAAGTACAAGGTGCAGCACGTGCTGTTTGTGGCAACGCTTTATGATGCTTTTGTGCTTGAAAACGAGGACTCTTTCTTTGAGAAATTCCTTGGCGACGTGCATCAATTCAGTCTCTACACCTTACCCCGAATCACTGGCGTAAGCACCGAGGAGGAGGCTTTGGACGCTGTGCAAAATGCCAATATCGATATGGTGATTATTATGCCCGGCACCCTCAGCGATGAAACCGTTGACCTCAGCCGCAAAATCCGCGCTATCAACGAAAACGTACCTGTGTATCTGCTCGTTAACAAAAAAGAGGAGGTGAAGCACTACGAGGAGATTGTGCCCACTGTAAACTCTATCGACAAACTGTTTGTGTGGACGGGCGACAGCAATATTTTCTTCACAATAGTAAAAAACCGCGAAGACAGCATCAACGTAGAAAACGACACTCAATTGGGTCTTGTGCGTGTGATTCTGCTTATCGAAGATTCGCCAGTTTACTATTCCAAATATTTAGAGATGCTGTATAACATTGTATTTGGTCAGGAGGAAAAAATTATTCAAGAGGTTGAGAAAAAGGAACTTGACAAGATTGTAAAAATGCGGTCGCGCCCAAAAATTCTCCATGCACGCAACTACGAGGAGGCAATTACGGTGTTCAACCGCTACAAAGACTACCTCACTTGCGTAATATCCGACATTGAGTTTGAATGGGCAGGACGGCTCGACACCGAGGCGGGTTTGAAATTTGTGAAATATATGCGCAGCCAAGTGTATACTGTGCCAGTTATATTCCAAAGTAGCAAGGACTTAAAGGATATCAACACGTCGATTTACAAAGAAGAAAAAGTTTTCTTTATTAACAAAAACGATGATTCGCTGCTTGACAATCTTAAACGTTACCTGATAAAATACCTCGGTTTTGGCGACTTTATTTTCCGCAACCGTGCGGGCGATATTCTCGGCAAGGCTCGTTCGCTACGCGAGTTTGAATTGATGCTCAAAGATATGCCCGACGAATCAATTTTCCGTCACGCAGTTAAAAACCAGTTTTCTATTTGGCTTATGGGACGTGGCGAAATTCAGTTGGCTAAAACCATCAACGATATTAAAATGAACAGTATCAACGATGTGCCAACACGTCGTCCCGAAATTCTAAAAGCCATCACCGACTACCGCGCCAATAAAAAACGTGGCAAGATTCTATCGTTTGACGAGACTTCAAGTATCGATGAGCGCAACATCATCACCCTCGCATCAGGTTCGCTCGGAGGCAAGGGTCGCGGCTTGGCGTTTATCGACACTCTTATTTACAATCTTGAAGATACAAAACTATCGCAGCGTATCAATATTCTTGCACCTGTTACAGTTATAATCGGCACCGACGAATTTCGTAAGTTTATCAATCAAAACGACCTGTTTATAAAGTTGTTAGACAAAAGTACACCTTACGAAAAAATCCGCGAGTTGTTTTACAAAGGGCATCTCAGCGATTCGATACGCGACAAAATAAAAACTATCATCAGCCAAACCGATAATCCTTTGGCAATACGTTCGTCGTCTACATCCGAAGACTCTGTTAGTCAACCTTTTGCAGGTGTGTTCGATACCTACATCATACCCAACGAAAAAGACAATAAGGAGGCTACTCTCGAACTTGTTTGCAACGCCATAAAACTGATTTACGCATCGGTTTACAGCGAAACAGCACGCAACTATTATGCTGCCGTTCAGCACAATATCGAGGAGGAGAAGATGGCAATCATTATCCAAGAGGTGGTGGGAAGTAGGTTTGGAAACTATTTCTATCCCCATATTTCGGGTGTGGCGCAAAGTTACAACTTTTATCCCGTTGCCGATATGAAACCCGAAGAGGGATATGCTGTAATTGGCGTTGGATTAGGTTGTTACGTGGTGGGCGGATGGCCGTCGTACCGTTTTTCGCCCAAATACCCGAATATATCAATGTACACTACGAGCGACCTGCTAAAATCCACTCAGACAAAGTTTTATGCTCTCGACCTCTCAAACAAAGAGATCGACCTACTTAAAAACGGCGAACTTGCAGCCCTCAAACTGCTCAATATTTACGATGCCGAAAAACACGGTTCACTAAAACACCTTGCCTCAGTTTACGATTACGACAATCAATATCTTTCGCCGGGTCTCGACGGAGCGGGCGCACGAATTGTAAACTTTGCCGATGTGCTGCAATTTAACTATTTCCCGCTTGCCGAAACTATCGACTTGATACTCAACGCTGTAAAAGACGCATTTGGTTCGCCGGTAGAGATAGAATTTGCTGTAAACCTCAACAAAAACAAGAATGGCAAACCCTCGTTTTACCTTTTGCAAATAAAGCCAATGGTAAGCAATTTTGCCAACGCTGGTATAGATATGTCAAAATACGACAAGGCATCTATGTTGCTCTACACCAATCAAAGTCTTGGCAACGGCATTATCGACACCATCACCGACGTTATCTACATCGACGAAAGCAAGTTTTCAAAACTCGAAACTCAGGAGATGTGCAAGGAGATCGAATATCTCAACGCCGAAATGGCAGCCGAAAAACGCAAATATGTGCTAATAGGTCCTGGACGTTGGGGCACAAGCGACAGATTTTTGGGCGTTCCAGTGCAATGGTCGCAGATTACCAACGCGTCAGTGATAGTGGAGACAAGTCTCGAAAACTATCCGCTTGATTTTTCGCACGGTTCGCACTTCTTCCACAACATCACTTCGATGAACGTGGGATATTTTGCAGTGCAAAACGGCAGCCGCACATGTTTTATCCATAGAGAAATACTTGAAAAACAAACACTTATAAACACTACAACACACTTCCGCCATATCCGTTTTAAGCATCCGCTCACCATCATTATGAACGGAAAGAAAAACGAAGCGGGGATTGTGATCAATTAACAATTCACAATTAAAAATGAATATACTATTTGTCTGTTTAGGGAATATATGCCGGAGTCCGATGGCAGAATGTGTTATGGATTCGGTAATAAGCAAAAACAATATTAAAGGCGTAACGGTAGATTCGGCGGGACTCATCGGTTACCACACTGGCGAAGAGCCCGACAGCCGTATGCGCAGTGCCGCCCGCAAAAAGGGATACACTATGCGCCACCGTGCCCGCAAGGTTTCGAGCGACGATTTTGCCAACTTCGACCTCATAATTGGAATGGATTCCGACAACATCTCGCACCTACGCCGTATATGTCCCAAGCCTGAATACTTGAAAAAAATCCGCTTCATAGCCGACTATTTCAACGGAATCACCGGCTACAACTCCGTCCCCGACCCCTATTACGGCGACGAAAAGGATTTTTATAAAGTGATAGAGTTGTTGGAGAATGCGTGCCAAACCATAGCAGAGGATATTAAATCAGAATAACCACCGTTAATCTCCTATCGTAAGCAATACCTCGGCAGCCTTTTTGCCAAATTCGCCACCGTGAGCATCCACCTCGCCAAGAAGTTTTTTGGCTTCGGGCTTGCGGTCTAAGTGAATAAGGCAGAGGGCTTTGTAATATTTCACAGCAAATTGGTCTAAATCAGACACTTTCTCTATACGCTCAAATGTATTTAATGCAGGCTGATAATAGCCGAGGTTTACATTGCACACACCAAGACAATAATGCGCATTGTAGTCGTCGGGATAATCGTTGAGAATATCTTCGAGAATATCTTTTGCATCAAAAAACTCGCCTGCCGAAATAAGTTTATTAATTGCAGAGAGAGTTTCGGGCGGCATAGACGTGTTGCCTTTCTTTGAATCGCCACCACGAAGAATAACCGATTCGCTATGGTTTGAAGGTTTCGAGGGTTGCACCAATGGTTTGTCATCGGATTTAGCTTCGGGTTTAGACGGCGTTACAGGATTATCGGCAACATTTTGAGCAACGCTGGAAGTATTGTCGGGCACTTCGGGCTGCGGCTGATTGGGCTCTGTGGTATTAGGATTATGCTCAGCCACAATATCTATTTCGTTGATATTCTGAGATTTATTTACTCCGTTGAAAACCAAGTAGACTGCCGCGATAGATGCAGCCACCGCAAGAGCCGAAAGCACCACAGTAATTGTAGGACGCTTGTTATGCTGCTTTTTGTCCACAATGTCGGATATACGGGTATTGAGTTTTTCGGTTTCGAGGTCAACATTGATATTCTGCTGCGCTGCAATCTGCAAACCTTCGTAAATATCGGCACAGATAGGGCACTTATCTAAATGCGCTTCAACAGAAGCCCGAGCAAAACTGTCGAGAGTTCCATCTGCATACGCTTGCAAATCTTCGAGTCCGATACAATTTTCTACATTACTTTTCATTGTTACAATAGTTTAAAATTTCACTTTATTTAAGACAGCACCAAACAAAAAGCGCCACAATCCACACATCGGCGTGCATATTGCCAAGCATAATTCTTAGCCTGCGTTTGCCGTTTTGTATGGCCGACTTTACTTGCATAGCCGACACATTTAGAATGTTTTCGATGTCGGCATACGAGCGACCTTCCCAAAAGAATAGCCTCAGGCACTCTTTCTGCATATCGGGAAGCCGGTTCATTGCTTGCGAAAGTTGTTCAAAGCGCGTTTCTCTACTGTCTTTTTCACCATATAGATAAAATTCGGATTCGAATTCCACAAATTCTTCGGAATTTTTTTCAAAAAAAGTGTTAAAATCTCTAATTTTTTGATAGAACGTTTTTGCTTGTATAATTATTGGTGTTTTTAATAAGACATCAAATTCTTCATCAGATAAATTGATAATCCAATCTATAACATCAAATTTATTTGCGTTACCGAATGGTAATACCATAATATCTTTTTCATCTGTTTTAACAACCT
>JAGCDD010000437.1 GCA_017651345.1 Bacteroidales bacterium
GCACATCCTCGGTGCAGACTTTTGATTTTTTGACAAAGTTTTCGATAATATCGTCAAATTTCTTTTCTGTTGCTGTCTTCATTATCTTCTCTCCTGTATTCTTTCTTTTCAAGCCTATAAAATCATGAAAAAACCAGTCAAAGGCACGTTCGATAGCACGCCCTAAAATCCCCTCTAAATAATTTGTTAGAGGACGAAATAGCCATTCAAGAAACCTATTTATCATCTCTGATTTTTTTATTTAGAGGATTTGATTCGGTGTATGAACCAAATCCTCTAAAAAATTTTACAGATTTTGGAAATAATCGTTCTTTTCCTTATCATCAATGGTTGGTCTCAGACTGTCAAACTTGTTGCGTAGTTCTTCCAATTCAACAAGGTACGCTTCAATCTCCTTCAATTCAATCTCTGCATCGGACATTTTGCCTGAAACAAAATTCCAAATCCATTTGAAAGGATTTCTCGGATCGCTTTCCTCTTCTTTAACCTTCCTTTCCTGTTCTTTGTCGTCTTTCAATTGACCGAGCAATGCATCTATTTGCTTTGAGGCAAATTCCAAAACACCATCCATCAAGTATTTTGCACCTGCAATTTTACGGTCTTTGTTGGTAATCTTGTACTGAGTATCAAGATACCATTTGTCATTGACGTCTTTTTCCCAATCAGAAACAATCAACTTGATTGGTCCGATTGTTTCCACGGGAACATAGTGAATCTGCGCATTGGGGTAGTTGTCGTGAACACTTTGGACAATCGTTTTGAAATTCTCATCAAAACGCTCCTTGCATTTGCCCGCTTCCATACCTGTTTTGTCCTGCGAAAAATACGTTTCGCATTTTGAAAGGATGAAACAAATATTGGCGGGTCTATCGGCTTCTGCACACGACTTCGTCCATTCGTCCACAAGTTTCTGAATGAATGTAGTCTGCAATTTGTCAGAAGACAATCCTCTTTCCTGACTTGTTCTTGCTTTCATCAAAACAGGTGCCTCAACAGGAATCCACAAGAAATGACTTTGTTTTAGATGCTCCACAAAGTCCTTATGACTGTCAGGGTCGGTAATCCAACCGCCGGGAATGTCCATAACCGAAATTATCTGACTTACCCTCTGTGCGTTTTTCTCAAACGACAGTTCGAACTCAAATTTTTTCGATGATTGCGTGGCATTGAGACCTGATTTGAACTTCAAACTTCCCGCCATTAGTTTGTTCTTGACCTCCTGATTGAATTTGTTCAATATCAGTTTGTCATTCTGATTGCACGGTTTTATGGAAAAACTGTTATCACGGTTGAACGCATCTTTTATGTATTCATAAACCGTTGATAACAATGATGTTTTTCCCGCGCCCGATGGCGCAACCATAGCAATATGAATCGGCGGAAGTTTATACTCATTGATTTCCATATTACTACGTATTAGAGTGTTGATTTACTGATTTTGTCAAGCAATTCGTTGAGCACGATGTACTTCTTCATCTCTGCATACTCATCAGGGAATATTTCTTCTTTGAACATTCTCACGAAGTGTCTGTATGACATACTTACAGCCTCCTTGTCCTTGTTGGTCAAGTAATACTCAAATTGTTCAATGACACACACGAGATATGCACCGAAACAATCATACGAAGTGAGCGTTTCGATAATCCGAGAGTTGCTCTCCATCGTCAACGAATTCAATCTTTCGACAAGATCGTCTGCACTTGATGCAGATGCATTCGCTTCCGGATTGAAAAGAGCAATCATTATTTTTGTAATGCCCTTGTCAACCAAGTAGGGATACAGATTCTGAGTGAACGAGTACGAGATATGGTTCAGGTAATTGAACACTTCGTACAGAACATCATTCTTCAATCTTTCGTCTTTGTCTGAAAGTTTCTTCAAAATCTGATTGATGATTTCTTCGGAACTTCCTTCAAGTGTGGGTACGAAATTACCTGTACTGTTTTTGAATACGGTGAGAATTTCCGTTTTGAAAATCTCCAATTGCTTCTGATAGTATTCATCAAGTTTGTTGTATGTGAACAACAACTTGTTCCAAATACTAAGCAATTCCTCCTCCTTAATTGTGTTGTACCCCTTACCCATTCGGGCTTGTTTCACATAACTGTCCATCAACTCGTCGTAATTATTGAACTCGCTATGGAAATGGTTTTTGGAGATTATATCCTTATTGCTTCGATTGATTCCTGCAATGACATCCAATACAGGTTTTTCTTCTTGATTGTTGAGATTTTCGTATTCTAACGATTTCTCGGCCAAGAAATTGGAAATGTTTTCTTGAAGAATACGTGCTTTGGTGTGGATGTCATCATCAGTAGCCATTTGGTCGCCGCCTTTCAGTGCCGTGAACTTCTTCAAGTCATTGACAAGTTTGAGGACGCTCTCTTTGACAGGTTTGACGAGTGAGTTTTCGTAGTAGTCGATGATGTCGTTGTCGATTTCGCTGAGCGAAGTTGCCATCTTGGCGACAACATTGGTCACATACTTTTGCACGGCTTGCGAATCCAAGGCGTTCACCTTGTCCTTGTCGTATTTGTACTTGCCGTCCTGACAAATGGTTTCTTCAATCTGTTTGATGGTGAGATTTACCGCATTGTCTTTCAATTCGTTGAGGCCTTCGTCAACGTTGACGAGAATGTTCAGGAAGTTTTCACGCTTTTTTATTCCCGACTGAACATCGTTGATTTTGTCGAAAGATTTGCGTTCTTCTTCCATAATTCCTGATTTTGTGGAAGTGGGGCGATAAATCAAGATTGCATTGTCAACATCGTTTTCCAAACCTTCCACCATCAAACGGTCAACATTTTCGTTCTCGCCAAAACCGGGCAGGTCTATCAAGCCCAACTTGATGTCGGCGGGTTCTACGTTGAACGGACAATAGATTTTCACAAGTTTTACGGCAGGATAAATCCTGTCTTGTACGCTGTCATCCGAATAGGCGACATACTTTTTCAACTGAGAGAAATCCGTTACCGTCAAAGAATCCCTATCAAGATAGTTCTTGAAATATTCAAATGCCTCCTTGATACTCTTGATTCTGTCATAGTTGTACTTGTCGGCGGATTTTGAGGAAAGATTTTGCTTGATTTCGTCCAAATTGATTGCGTCAAACTGCGACAGAGTACTTATATGTTTGGGCTTGTCCAATTGTTCAAGGTACTCGTTGACCAGCGCAATGAACTCACTTGTCGATCTGAAAAATACGATAGCCTCTTTCTTAGGAGAATTGTAGATTTCGGAATGCACAGCGGTAGTAGGATTACCGTAGTTGATGTCCGACTTGTCGGCTTTGGGAATTTCACTGTCGCTGAGACCCGAAATAGCCTGCAACAGAGTCGATTTGCCAGCGTGTGTTACGCCCGCTACACCCAAATTGACAGTTTGACGTTCAAACCTTTTTTGAAGGTAGTTGGCTTTCTCCTTCACCTTGGCGATGTTTTTTTCTATTTCCTCAATCCGCGAGAAAAAGAGATTTTTGTCATCCTCAAATTCAGGATAGACGTTGTTTGAAAGATTGTCTTTCAATTCGGTAAACGAATCCGACAGTAGTTTCAGACCTGCCAGTTGGGACTTGCACTTGTCAACGCAACCCCGACGTTTACGCAAGATTTCGTCAATCTTTTGTTGAATGTCTGACATACAATTAGTATTTAAGTTAGTAATTATTCTCGAACAACATCTAAAACCATCAGGAAGGGGAATAAAAAAAGCGTAGTTTGCTATTTCCTTGTTACATCTCTTACATAAAGGCCCTAGGATAGCCCGACAAACATTGATGCAACAATAGCATACCACGCCCATATTATGAGCCGGTCGCCGTGCTGTTCTCCTGTTTGTCAAAGAGTTTCCTAGGTTCTTATGCGAAGGAGAATCAGCACAACTTCCGAATAATTCTATTAATTATTCTCGGCTGAGGGTGTTTGTTTCACCCCTCAATCACGCCGTAAATTTAAATTAGGATTTTTTTATTTCCAAATATTTTATTGAAAATTTTTGAATTATTTTTTATACTCCTGACTGTCAACAATTAATAGGAATGACAAATCACGCATCAACGTATAGAAAAAAATCCTCCCCCCCTAAATCCTCTCAAATATCGAAAAAAACATCCAATATAAAAAAAATTCCTTAACTTTGCACCGTACAAAAATACATGACACCATGAAAACATTGCGAAACATAATAATTGCCGCTGCAATTGCCTTGCCGTCAATGGTTTGGGCGCAGGACGAACACACCGTTACCTATTACGACAAAAACGAGACCGTCAAAAAGTCTGAGGGCGACATGAAAGACGGTGCTGAAAACGGACGTTGGACGTATTATTACCGCAACGGTCACAAATACAAGGAGACCGACTTCTACTTGGGCATTGTGAACGGTCGCGTGGCGTTCTATTACGAAAACGGCAACCTTATGAACGAGGGTTATGTCGTCAACAACCGCACAACAGGCGCATACAAAGAGTATTACGAGGATGGCACATTGAAGGCGGAAGGCTTTTACGACAACAACAAGAAAGATTCGCTCTGGAAATATTACAACATCGTGGGACACCTCATCACCATCGAAAACTGCAACGACGGTCAATGCTTGATGCAGGACGCCTTCGACAATTCTGGCACGCAGATGGTCAAGGACGGCAACGGTCAATACAAGGCGTACTACTCTGACGAAAAAAACGTACAGGAGCAGGGATTTTACCGCGATGGATTGAAGGATTCCACATGGACCACGTATTACCAAAACGGAAAAAACGCGTCCCTGATGACCTACAAGGCGGGCGAGCCTACGGGACAGATATTCACGTATTATCAGAGTGGAGCCAAGCGTAGCATCGAAAACGTGGAGGACGGCGAATACACCCAC
>JAGCDD010000438.1 GCA_017651345.1 Bacteroidales bacterium
GATAAACCTCGCGCGAAACCATTCCAAAATCGACCATACCAGCCAAAACGTCGGTCATACCCTTGCCCGCGCCGCCTGCCTAAACATCCACGCGGACATAGGGATTGTTTTTCTTAAATTCGTCTGCCCATTCCACAGCCAACGGATAGAGTGCAAACGCACCTGAAAGCGACAATTCGCCGTGCAGTTTGCCATCGTCGGAAACGTAGTTTTTCACCGTTCCACCGCCGCACGCAGTAAAAAACAATGCGGCAATAATTAATGATTTTTTCATCGTTTATATTTTTTAATTATTAATTACGAATTATGAATTGTGAATTATGAATTATGAATTGTCAACTGTCAATTATCAACTGTCAATTTCTCTGATGCAATCCGCACTCCCGATGCTCGGGATTTTCCCACCACCAACGGCCAGAGCGGATGTCTTCGCCTTCTTTGACGGCACGGGTGCAGGGCTGACAGCCTATCGAGGGGAAACCTTTGTCGTGGAGACGGTTGTAGGGAACGTTGTTGGTTTTTACGAAATTCTTTACATCGTCCTCACTCCAATTAATTAGGGGATTGAGTTTGATGCTGTCGTCATCTTGGTCGTACTCAACAAGTTGCATATTTTTGCGCGTTACCGATTGACTGCGGCGCAATCCTGTTACCCATACTTTGAGACCTTTCAAAGCACGTTTCAGGGGTTCTATTTTGCGCACATTGCAGCATAGGTGGCGGAGTTCCACAGATTCGTAAAAAAGATTTACGCCGTGTTCGCCCACCATCTTTTCAACGGCATTATTATCAGGAAAATAGACCTGAATTTTGATGCCATAACGCATATTGGTGTTGTCGATTAGAGAATACGTTTCGGGGAAAAATCTGCCTGTATCAAGCGTGAAAATCTTGGCGGTTTTGTCGATAGAACAAATAATATGCGTGAGCACTTGGTCTTCGTAACTCAGCGACGACGACAATCCGATTTCACCCTTGTATTCGGCAAGGAAATATTTTAAAACTTCCTCGGCAGAAGCAGAGGAAAATTTTTCGTTCAATTGTTTGATGATGTCTTCCATTTTGCAACATTTTTTTACGCTGCAAAATTCGACACAAATTCATTATTCCCGCATTTTTGGGCGGTGGAAGATTACATTAAAAAAAATGGAGGATTGCAGTTTTTGTTTCACTTCCAATTTAATTTCGATTTCCCCATCTCCGAGGAATTTTAAGAGTTCTTCTTTGGTGATATTCGGTATTTTGGCGATGCGGGTGAAGTTCCAAGAATTTTCGCCGTAATAAATGCAGAGGTTATGTCCCTGATAGAGAATGATGTCGCCCGCCGAGGTGGAGATTTGCTCGTTGTTTTGAGGGAACGACTGACCAAGGTCGCCCACCTTTTCAAATCCGCCGTAATCTTCTGCCTTGTAGGTGATTGGCGATTGTTTGAGGGCTTCGGCAAGGGCTTTTGCGCTACTATTGTCGGCAAAATCGGCTTCGAGACTCTTGCCCGAAACAGTGATGATGAGTTTTTGTGTCATTTTTGATGCAAATTTTTGATTTTCAATCCATTGTGTCAGCAATGTGGACATTTCGGAGCGATTGCTGTTGTTTATCCAAAGAGCCTCGCCTGTGAGGTTTTTCTTGTTAACAAGACGTTTGGCATCGTCAATCACCGACGAAATGCCGCTACTTGCACTCGATACAATCAGCATTATGTTCTTGTTGGTGAGTTTGTTACCCTCTTGAAACAAAAAAGTTTGCATTGGTGCCGCCATATTGCTCCACCACAGCGGAGTGGCAATTACAATGTTGCTATATTGCTCTAAATCAATCTTGTAAGACTTGATTTCGGGGTAACTTTCAGCCTTGTCGGGATTGTCGCGGATGGCTTTGATTAACGCACTGCCGATGGCGTAGTTATCTGCCTCATATTTAAGACCTTCCTGCGCCGGAAGTACCTCCAAAACATCTGCGTCAACGGCTTTCAAAAACTCGTTGGCAATGCTCTTGACGTTGCCGGTATAACTGTAATATACCAAAAGCGTCTTGCCATTTGCGACATTAGGTTCAGTGTTCTGATTTTCAGGGTTTTCGGCATTTTGAGGATTGTCATTATTTTGAGGATTATCCTTTTGGTTTTCCTCTTGATTTTCAGCGGGTTTAGTATCGTCATCCTTGTCGCCACACGCCACAAGCGAAATGCACAAAAACGCAAGTATGGTTAAAATTTTTTTCATAGATATTTAGTTTTTTTGAGGTTCAACATTCTTGATAAACTTAGCCGGAATGCCGCCCACAACAGTATTGTCGGGCACATCTTTGGTAACAACCGCTCCTGCCGCCACAATTGCATTTTCGCCGATGGTAACGCCAGCAAGAATGGTTGCACTTGCGCCAATCCAAGCGTTCTTTTTTACAATAATTGGTTTGGTGAGCAAGGTATGTCGAATTTCGGGGTCTTCGGGATGATATTCTGTGGCCAAAACGCAATGCGGCGCAATGAAAACGCCCTCGCCGATGGTGATGCCTCCAAGTCCGAGAAATGTGCAGCCAAAATTCACGAAACTGCCTTTGCCAAAGGTAGTTAGTTTACCATAATTGATATTAAACGGCGGAAAAATTCTAACGCTTTCGTCAATTTCCGAACACGTGATTTTGCGCAGAAATTCACGCACCTCGCTTTCGGTTTTGTATCCGGTGTTCATCTCTGCCACCAACGCCATACAGCGTTGCACATCGGCATAAAGTTCATCGCTACCAACGTATGTTTTCCCTGAAAATTGATTTTCTGTATCCATTTGCTTTTTTTGATTATATGAATCTACGTTGCAAATATAATCAATATTTTTCAGAAAATAGTTTCACAAAAGGAGTGAAAATTTGTACGGAATGAAGAAAAGAGAAGTAATTCTTGATTTTGCATTACAAAAATAATTGACTATATTTGTGGCGGAAAGTAACATTAAACGTTATTGACTATGAGCGAAATTACCACTGATTTGATGAGTGCTGTTAAGACAATTAAGACAGCCATTTTGCAGAGCCAATACCATATTGCGCAACTTGCCAATAAGGAATTGTTGTCGCTATATTATTCCATTGGCAAATATTTGTCTGCCAAAACAAGGACAGGTGTTTGGGGAACAAGTGCTGTGCAATCCATTAGTGATCAATTACATAGAGAATTACCCGGTCTGCGTGGTTTTTCACCATCCGCCATAAAGAGAATGCGCACTTTTTATGAGCAATGGCAAGTATTAGAAAAACGCCCGCTGACGGTGGGCGACAATGCCAATTCTTTAAATATTATTGATTCTCAAATACTTATAAATCGCCCACTGGCAGTGGGCGATTTGGAATGGAAAGATTTTTTTGCCATAAGTTTCACGCATCATAGCGAGATAATTGCAAAAGTGTCCAACTTGGAGGAGCGTCTTTTTTATATCAAAAAAACCGCTGAAAATCATTGGAGTAAGGAGCGAATGATAGATGAAATTAAGGGCGACCTTTATCATCACCAATCATCAATGCCAAACAATTTTGCTCAAACTTTGCCATCAAAAGTTTCCGCTCTTAAAGCAATTTCGATGTTTAAGGACAATTACTTACTTGAATTTGTCAATATGGAAGAACTCAATGCAAGAGAGAAAGATGTTGACGAAAAAGTTTTGGAACAAGAAATTGTACAGCATATCAAAGACTTTATTATGGCTTTTGGAAAGGATTTTGCATTTGTCGGCAATCAATATCATTTGGAAAAGTTTGGTGTGGAACAATTTTCCGATTTATTGTTCTACAACAGGGAATTATCGGCGCTTGTGGTGGTGGAATTGAAAATTGGTTCTTTCAAACCTGCATATTTGGGGCAATTGTCGGCATATCTTAGAATCC
>JAGCDD010000034.1 GCA_017651345.1 Bacteroidales bacterium
TCAGGATGCCGTCGTCAACGCCTTCGGGGATGTCTTTGCGCTTATCAGGATCAAGGGCAGATGACGCGCCAGCAAGGAACAATCCGCTGCGGCTCAATGAATTGTCTTCCTTGTTGCTCTTGTCGTTGGTCATTAGGAAATTGGTGGTCTTCTGTTCCTTGTTTTCGGGTTCATAAAAGCCGTGGGTGGCGATGTGGAGGATTTTTACTCCACTGCCAGAAAGTTTCTTGAAACTTGTTTCTGTACCCAACACGCCTGTGCCTTGCGAAACAAGGTATTTGTTATTGCGGAGGATGTTGACAATCTCGTCGGATTCTATTTTTGCGCCTTGGAGGAAGGTGATGCCAGCCCGCTGAACTTCCGACACGTCGGGCAAATCGCGAAAACTCGTTTCCATCGCGATTTCATCTTGATAATCCAACAAATCCTGCCAATCGCCCCGTCCAAAATCATAAACGAGACCGCCATAGACAGCAGCATTTTTGTTTGGATTGATAATATGCGGCAACGCAAGTTCACGCGTGGACGACAGGCGGTAGGCGTTATATTTTTGGGCAAAGATGTCGCCGCTGTCGTCTGGAAGGTATTCAATGGCAATGGTGTGGAACTTGCCGCTCGGCGCAAAATAGACATTCTCTACACCTTTCAAGTATTTTTCGAGAGGTCTCCAAATGGCATTGTACAAATTGGAGTTTGTATAGCAGTTTGACAAATCGGTTTCTGAAAAATCCAACTTGACAAAATCTGGATATTTCATACCCTTTTTCAACACTGATGCCACGTAAACTTGTTGCCGAGTATCACGGTCATAAAAATTGGCAAATTCTATGGCTATGTCATTACGTTTTAGGTTTTTCTGTACGTCCTGCCATTCTATGGAGATATTTTTAGTGTAATCGCCGAGTTCTTTGGACGATTCCACAAGCAATTGTTCTTCTTTTTCTATCACCTTGGCAAGCGAATCAGCATCCATCTGTCGCTTGCTCGGCTCTATTTCGTAAAGTCTGTCGAGCGTGGTTCGGAGATTGCGGATTTTGTAATAGCGGTTAGCAAATGTAGTGTCGGTGCTTTGTTCTATGAGTTTTTGGATTTCGAGTTCGGCATTGAGGGTAAGACCTTTGGCAAAAAGTTGGCTGTTGTATGCAAGTTCGTAATTGGTTCTGTCGGCATATTTATAAGCAAACATTGGCATATACTGAAACACTTTGTCATACTTTCCCCAAAACAATGAGCGTTCCGAATGCGTCATTGTAGAAAAATATCTTCTAATGTTTCTTTTCGTGATAGAATAATACCTATTGATGCAATCAGACGATTTTGCATAATCACCAGAATAATAATAGTAAAACGAAAGAAGACCTAATCTCCCAGCGTAATCAGGATGCTCTTCGTCAAGGGTTTTCTTTTGGATTTCCAACGCCTGAGTGCATAACCTTATTGCCTCGGTGTAGTTGCCGATTAAAAAATTATAAGATGCGAGATTGCTCAACGATTGTGCATAGACAGGATGCTCTTCGCCAAGGACTTTTTTGAAGATTTCCAACGCCTGAGTGCCAAGCCTTATTGCCTCGGTGTAGTTGCCGATTGAAGAATTATAAGATGCAAGACCGCCCAGCGAAGATGCATAGTCAGGATGCTCTTCGCCAAGGACTTTCCTTCGGATTTCCATCGCCTGAGTGCCAAGCCTTATTGCCTCGGTGTAGTTGCCGATTTTACCATTATAATATGCAAGACTGTGCATTCTCGATGCATATCGGGTTAATGCATTATTGTATTGCGGAGAACCTACTTTGTAGGTCTTCAAATAAATATCCTTATAAAGATTGATGTACTTTTCACTTTCGGCGTACTTGTTTGTATGCATCATACAATAACTTAACCAATCATAATCATTTGCCACCCAAGGATGCTCGTCGCCCGCAACAATTTTTTCTATTTCAAGTATTCTATAAAGATAAGTTATCGCAGTTTTATAGTCGCCGGCATCAGTTAAAGCATCTAATTGGTCAGCAAGAGAATCAGATTCTACCGTTAGTCGCCTGTCAACTACGGGTGTTAAATATTTGTCGGGATATATTTCCGCTGCCTTGGTTTCATCGCCGAGTTTGTAGTAGCAACTTGCCAACCAATGTGTTGAATAATAACTTCGTGGACAAGCCTCCGCCTTGTCTATCGAATCACTTTTTTCAAAAAAAGGAATTGCGTCTTTAAACTTGCCTTCATTGTATAGCTTCACTCCTCTATTATAGTACTCGTCAGACTGAGGACTCTGCGAGTATCCAAACAGCGGCATCAACATCAATATTATTGCAAGTATCTTTTTCATAACGGATTATGCATTTATCAATTATTCCATTCCATCCACCACTTCAATCTTGACATCGTGTTTTGCCTTGCGCTTGCTCCAATTGATGCCGACGAGAATGATACGCTTTGAAAAACCTTTCAACGCTGCCGGATAATTCTTGTTTTTTATTTGGTCGATTGCACCAACGGCAGATTTGTTGTGCTTCAATTCTATGACAATTGCGGGACGCGTGGAGCCGGGCAGCGGCACAAATACCATATCTGCAAAGCCCTTGCCCGCAGGCAGTTCGCGGTAAATTTTGTAGAATCTTTTGGCTGCATAATATGCCAACGTGATGGCGCACGACATAGAGTTTTCGTCCTTGTATTTGATGATGGACGAACTCTCAAAACGGTATTTGTCGAAAGCCTCCGCAATGTAGTCGGCATCCATATCTATTGTCTTGTTAATCAGCGTCAAAGAGTCTGTCAACGCCGCCGAAACCTCGCCCCATCCTGCACGACCGATTGAAAGCCGGAATTCTCCTGCAATTTCGATGTTTGGTATTTTAACTGTAAGAGTTTCAGGGTCGTAAGACAAGTAGCCGAGGTGGGTCAACAGTGTCAAAACATCGTCGCTGTTGTCGATGTTTTTCATATCGTTGCGGAAACTTGTTACCTCTATTGTAACGTTTTCGCCGTTGAGCATACTGATTATCTTTTGCTGAACGGTGTCGTGGTCTATCTCGATGTAATGCTCTATCGTTGTGTAAGATGCGGACTTAGACCAATGGCTGTTGTATTCGCCGTCTTCCGCCGCAAGCATCACAGAATATGGGTTGAAGATTGACTTTTCGCTGCCGATGATGTAGCCGTCGTATGCGTGTTTCATCAGTTCAAAATTCAAGCCGTGCTTTTTGCAGATGTCGCGTACCTCATCGGGCGTAAAACCGTAGTATTTGGCGGTTTTGACGGGGCGGATGACGCTGAACTCGTCAAAATTGTTCAACGCTGACTGCGCCTCAACCTTGATTATCGGCAAAATGCCAGTCATATAGACTAAAAGGAACACTTTGTTTGCGGTGTTGGTCTTGAACATCGCGCGAAGCAAATTTACGTATTCTTCCTGAACCGGCTTGTCAACCTCGCGGACAAGGCGATCCCATTCGTCTATGATGAATATAAAACGGTCGCCGGTTTGTTCATTAATTTCCACCAATGCGTTCATCAACTTGTCCTCATCCGACTTGACAAATGGATATTTTGACCTAAGATCCTCTATAACTGCCTTTTGTGCATTTTTGACAACCTTTTTGGTATCGGTGTCGGCAAACCTGTTCCAATCCAAATATATGGTTGGATACTTGTTGAGATGCTTTTCGTAATCGGGCGACTTTGCAATCTCCAAATCGTCAAAAAGACGATGCGAATCGCAGGAGCGGTCGTAGTATGCATACAGCATTTTTGCCGCCACCGACTTGCCAAACCGCCGTGGACGCGATATGCATACAAAACTTTTTTCGGTGTTAATTCTACCGTTTAAAACGTTGATTAGCCCCGACTTGTCAACAAACTCGCTGTTTCTAATGCGTTGGAAATCTGAGTTGCCGTAGTCCAAAAATTTGCCCATAATAATATGTTTTGTTTCAATTGCAAAGGTAACAAAAAAATAGTAAAATTAAAGTGTAATCACATCTTTTTCACGACAATAAAACTTATCTCCTTGTCAGTGAGATTTTCGATGGAAAAGTAGATTGTGCCGTTGCGCGACACCGTCCATATCAGTTGGGCAGACTGATTGCCACCATTGTCCGAAAGAATAGTTTCGTTGGTAATGGCGCCCATAAAATCTTTTTCTACGGAATGAATAGCGAAATTGATTTGCCCGCCGTATTCTGCCACGACAAACATTTCCATATCGCCAGTGCCTCGCGTCTCATAAAACACGCTACCGTGAGGTTGCAGCGCATTCACGGCGTATTCGCACGTTTTTTTGCCAATACGAAGCATAGCGGCATCCGCAAGCAGTATCGGTTCATAATTGTTGGTGAGGATGCTGTCCACCTTTGCCGGCACAAATTCAAAATGGGAACTTACGTCTGCAACCTGTTGGACGGTATCGCGCAACTGCAGGAATCCAAATCGTGAATAAACGATTGGCTGTCCGTCATATACAAACTTTTCGGGTTTTACAACGTTGCCGTTGTCATCGAATTCGGCTTGCTCCCAGCCATCTATACACCGCATAAGCTCGTCCTTGTCGTCCGTGCCGGCTGCATTGGCGGCATGGATACAATAATCCTTGAACGCCGACATCAAGGGGCTCAACACCTTCCCTTCTTGCGCAAAAACACTTACGTCACCAAAGCATAACAACAATACAGTAAACAGGATTCTTTTCATAGTTTCAATGCTTTAATTGATTAGTCCATTGCATCCAATAATATAAACGCAGCCCACGTCGATGGTATTTTGTACTTGTGTTTCACAAGTCTTACAGCCTCCAAAAGCGACTTTTGCTTCGACACACCGCCTACAAGATTTTTGTAAAATTCGGTCATCAACATATTCGTAGTAATATCGTTGACCTCCCAA
>JAGCDD010000439.1 GCA_017651345.1 Bacteroidales bacterium
AACGTTTGACCGATTGTAAACTCACGAACTCCATACGTTTTCAATACAGTAGCGAAGCCCTTAATTTATGTATCGGCTATGGCAAGCCAATAATGGTAAACGGCACGAAAGCCGATGAAATAAAAGTTGAAGTAACCTCTGGCAACAGACCAATTTCAACCCGATCACTTAAAGCGTATTTCTCGTACCTCATAAATGGTTTTGAAAACTACACTATAATTGAATTGGTTGACAGCGAGATTTATGAAATTATCCCCTCTGAGATCTATAAAATTTCAGAAAATTATATCAAATTCAAGGCTAAGTATTATAAGTGTTCGTCCGATTTTAACGCCAACCGTTACGAAACAGTAACCATAACCCAAGCAATTTGTATGTGCTGTGATTGCGTAGAACCTATTATTTTTTTCGGAAACATCAAGGTCAGAGTAATGACAAAACTATGACTATTCACAGTTTTGACAATTGATATTTTTGGAGTCCATCCACCACTCCACCCACCTCACCACCATCCCCGAACGTGCCTTCTTCCGCTGCAAATCGCTGAAAAAAGTGGTTATCCCACCATCCGTGCGAGTAATTGAGTCAGAGGCATTTGCATTCTGCGAGGCATTGGAAGAAGTGGTTTTGAGTAAGGATACAGAAGTGGCTGACGGAGCGTTTGGGTATTGCGGGGAGGTGAGGATAATAAAGATGTAGCCGAAATAAAATTGCAAAAAAATTCAAATTATTATTTGATGAAATGTTGGTGAAAACACGGCAAAAAAACTGTTTACCCGAGTCGGATTTGAATCATATCACCGCCTCGTAAATTCGTTTTCCGTTGTACTCAATCCATTCGGGTTTTTCTTGAACAACTTTTTCTTTTAAGAATGAGAATGTTACAAGATAGCCTTCGTTGAGGTTGCGGGTTTCGAGGTATTCCGAAAGTTGGTCACGCCCCGAAATTTCGTATTCTGTGCCGTGCCAAATTTTCAACTCCACAACGTATTCCTTGTGGTTGAAGGTGATTACCAAATCCATACGAGAGCCGTCGTCGTTTTCGGGTTCGGTGTAATAGAATCCCGTTCCGTTTAGAATCGGTTTTAAGAAACAGATGAACATAAAGCGTCCTTCGCGTTCAAGGAATGATGGTTGTCCATCCTCTGATGCATTGATATCTTTGCGGCGTTTCATAACGTCTTTGAAACGGTTGATAATCAAAGGCATATTGAGGTCGCCTTGTTTGTCGGTATAGACACTTGGGCCTGCGTTGCTTTCGATTCTGCCAAATTGGTTTTCGGCGATAAAATAGTTGTTGATTCGCTGTTGGAAAATCAGGTTGTGAATCTGTGCACACGAATGTTTGTCAGCCTTCAACAGAGAAAACAGGCGTCCCAACTCTACGGGGAAAATGTCGGCATAATAACTGATTTTGAAATTCTCCAACGAGATAGCCCTCAGCAATTTTTTCAAATCGGGATTGTTTTCGATGTTTTTGGTGATGTCCTTGAAAAGCATTGCGCTGTTGTCTTTTATAAGATTGTTGACAGCCTCTAAAACGCCCTCTTTTGTCCAATTCCTGTCTAAATTTTCGTCAATTTCTTTGCAAACCGCGCTTACAAGCACAGGATACCCCGAAGTGTATTTGTAAATCTCCTGAGAAATTTCATTGATGTCAAAACCGATATGGTTTTCGCTCTCGTAATCAACGAGCATAGTGCTGATTTCCTGCGGATTGAAAGACATATCAAGTTTGTAGTTGGCGGCAACGTTCCACGGCGAATTGAATTTGTGCTCCTCCTCGGGACGGATTTTCACCTTCATACTCTTTATGTCGTAAACTCCGGCAAGAACCACCGACCAAAATGTAGAATAGTCGCCCTGTTTGTCCCTGTCGATGTATTTTTTGCGTAACATTGCAAGAAAATTCAAAAACAGTTCATTGTCAAGGCTTTTGTCAACTTCGTCAATCAATATGACAACCTTTTTAGTATCTTTCTGACAAAATTCCGTTATCTTATCGGACAAATCTTTGATTCCCGGATTATCGACGTTTTGCGCATCTTCCCAAAACTTAGCGTTTTGTTCGCTTTTGGTTAAGTCGTCCGAAGTGAAAGCATTTGCCATATACCTGCAAAAGAAATGGTAAAACGCTGACGGACTTATCCAATCGCTTTCCTCGGTATCTTCAAAACTCAGGGATACAACCAAGTATTCGCCGTTGAGGTGGGTATAAATCCACTTCAATGACGTACTCTTTCCAAACTGCCGCGCACGGTTGATGGTGAAGTAGTTGCCGTTACTGATGAGTCGTTCAAATACTTTCATCTTGTTGGAAGTATCCACCATATAATGCCGTTTCGCATCGCAAGTTACCGCTGTATTGAATTGTCTTGCCATAATTCTTTCCTCTGAATTTTACTTTTGGCAAAGTTAGCAAATATAATCCGATTGGCAAATTTTTTTTGTTATGAATTATTCTTTCACCACAGCCACAATGGATGATAAGATACAATGTTTTTAGAAAAAGTCCCGATTTTAACCTCTTAAAAAACGGAAAAAGTCCCGATTTTGCCCCTTAAAATTTAGGAAAAAGTCCCGATTTTTTTTGGATAATGTTGATTAAATGACTATCTTTGCGGCAAATAAACTTGATTTATTATGCTGTACAGAAAGTTTTTG
>JAGCDD010000440.1 GCA_017651345.1 Bacteroidales bacterium
AATGCGCAACCATTTGGAAGGCACTGAGTTGGATATGTCGGTAGATGTTGGCGCAGGTCCTTTTCACTGCCCCTACCGTATGCGTCCGCTAACATTTGAGGTTGACGGCAAAACATATCTCAACGAACGCACCACAGCCACACAGCAGACAGGTTTTGTATTTGCAGCACAGAGCCGCGACTGGATGCCCGACTATGTGGGCGGACTTTTCTGGTTTGCCACCGACGATGCCGCTAACACCGTTTTCGCACCGTTCTACGCATCAATCACCGAAGTTCCGGTAGAATATTCGCAAAACAACGGCTCTATGATAGAGTGGAGCGACAATTCGTCGTTTTGGGTAAACAATATGATTTCAAACTGGGCCTACACACGTTACAACCTTATCCACCCCGAAATCGAAAAAGTGCAGCAACAACAAGAAAAAGAATTTATAGAGCGAACCAAAGAAATTGATAAACAAGCCATTGCATTGGGCAAAACCGACGAACAAGCGGCTATAAAACTACTCACAGATTTTTCGGTAAAAACCGGCTCTGAACTTGTGGCTCAGCGCAAAAAATTCTTCACCTACCTGTTTATGAAATATATGGACGGCAACGTTAAGACCAACGACGGAGACCTAAAACTCAAAGACAACGGTAGCGGCAAAGGTATTCCCGAACTCACACAGCCCGGCTACGGCAAGGAGTGGGAAGAAAACGTGGCTCGTTCCACCGGCGACAAACTTTTAGAAAAATAAACATTAACTACGCAACGGTATGAAAAATTTGAAATTTCCACTTTCGTGGCAGATATTCTTTGCGGGACTTACCGCCTACATATTTGGGTCGGCGTTTCCAAGTGGAGACATAGTGGCTGGATATTTGGGTACAATATATATTAAAATACTGAGTTTCATACTCATACCGTTTGTGCTTACAGGCGTAATTGCGGCAGTATCACAAATCACCAACATTCAAACCATAGGCAGACTAACAATCAAAAACGTTCTCTGCGTACTTGCTGCACAGGCTATGGCAATTATAGCCGCAATTTCGTTGGCAAACATAATTTCACCCGGAAGTGGCGCCGACCTCAACTTTTCGGGTCAGTTTAGCAACGAAGATACACGAAACTTTGGCGATTTTATATCCGAAATGTTTCCAAGCAATATATTTAAAGCGTTAACCAACAATAATTTATGCGCTATTGTATTGTTTTCGGCTGTTTTCGGATATTTTGTTACACGCTCAAAAGACAAGACGAGGATTTTTCTTACCAACTTTTTCAACTCGGCATCAGAAGTGATGATGCGTATTTCTACCTTTGCGGGACGACTTGCACCGTTTGGAATCTTTGGTATCATAGCCAAAACCGCTGCCACTGAAGACATTGCCACACCTGTAAGCCGTCTACTGCCGTTTGTAATCACTGTGCTAACAGCGTTAGCCGTGCAAACCCTCGTAAGTTTGCCAATATTTGCAAAAATAGTGATTCGTTGCCGACCATTTCGCTTGATAAAAGCCTATGGTAGTGTACTTTACACAGCATTTGGCGTATCATCGGCAGCAGTGGCGTTGCCTTTGGCAGTAAATAGGATAAAAAAAGAAACAGGAGTTTCGCAGCAGATAGCCGATTTTTCAATGCCGTTGCACACACTCACCAACAACAGCGGCACCACCATTTATCTATTAATAGCAGCGCTGTTTGTGTCGCAGGCTTTCGGCATCAGCATACCATTGATAGAACAAATTATTCTGGCATTTGCCGTATGGCTAATAACTGTGGGCGTTACCAACGTGCCGCTAAAATTCACAATAATGCTTCTGCCAGTGCTTAGTTATATGGGAATGCCCATCGAAGGCGCAGGACTTGTGGTAGTGTGCGACATATTGTTCACATCGTTGTGTTCGTTTGTTGATATGTGGACACACGTTTGCTGCACCGCCGCCGTTGCTGCCTCCGAAGGCGAAAAACTCAATATCGATAATCCTAAAATTGCTGTAAAACAGTAATTTATTCAGCAGGATAGCAATTCAAATAATTTTGGCGCAAACGGCTCTGCATATCCACCATTTGAAGTGCAGTAACAGCAGCCTCGTCGCCCTTGTTGCCAAGTTTTCCACCGGCACGCTCTTGGGCTTGCTCCAAATTATTAGTAGTCAACACCCCGAAGATAACAGGCTGATTGTACTTGATATTCAGTTCGGTAACGCCTTGTGTAACGCTCTGACAAATGAAATCAAAATGGCGGGTTTCTCCTTGAATAACGCAGCCGAGCACAATCACAGCATCTACATCGGTGTATTCCAAGAGGTTTTGAGCGGCGAGAGTCAACTCAAAAGTTCCGGGCACCGACACCGAAATAATATTGTCTTCCTTAACTTCGTGTTTCAGAAGGGTTTGTTTAGCACCGTTGAAAAGTGCCGAAGTAATTTCCTTGTTCCATTGAGCCACAGCGATACCGATTTTCATATCGCTGCCGTTTGGGATTTCAGCATCCCCAAAATCAGATAAGTTTTTAAGATTTGAAGCCATTGTTGAGTGTGTTTAATTGTTACGCGGCAAAGGTAGAGAAAAAATTTGTAAATTCACTTTTATCAAGTATATTTGCGCATAATAAAAATTAACCATGAAAAAATTTCTCATAATCTTCGGTATAATAACAGCAATACTGGTAATTGTGGCATTCAAAAGTCACAACGTTGGAGTTATGATAACTTCAGCTATAATGGTCGGCATTTGGTCTCGAATGTTGCGATGGTGGTTGCGACGCGACGAACGTATGTTCAGAGAAATTACAAACAACATATATTTTGAACCCGAACATATCGAAGGTTGTTCTGCCTCATACTATTTCGACGGACACCGCTACAACCTTTTGCTCAAAAATCACCGTCTATTATTGCTAACCGAAGCCAAACTACGAGAAGGTTCTGAAAATCAAAATTTTACAGACACTAACAATGAAATGACAGCTCTCCAAACAATACTTGCGCCCACATACAGCAACATCGCCACCTCGGGAGAATTATCAAACGATGGGAAACGTGCCGCGTTTGCCGTTTTGATACCTGTCAATGATGAGAATATCAAAGGATTAGACGATATAATGAACCGTTTTACGCAAATAATCGGAGCGTATACCGAAAGCGAGGCGATAAGCCAAAACGCCGATTAATCAAGCACTTCGAGTTCGCCCTTGTACTCAATCACCGGCGGAAGGTCTTTGGGCAAATCCACAGCCAAAAGTGAGATAAAATAATCGGAAGGTATTTTGGTGCAATTATGGTTAAGTGGCTCTACCTTAATATAATACTTGCCATTATTATAATCAGAAATATCAAGTTCTACCGTCTCATCTTTGGTATTAATATAAAAGGTGTCGATGGGCTGCAAATCCTTACCAAACAACACGGCGCGGATACCCGAAAACTCCATCAACCCAGGCTCAATCACAAGTTTGCGGTGTTGAAAATGCTTGATAACGTAGTCGCCCGAAAACTCAAACCAATCTTCATCAGAAGTTGGTCTGCCTTTTCCGTCAAGAGGCGTATGAAACGAGTGATGCTGACGGCTACCCAAAGGAAGCGCAGTGGCGGCACGTGGCGAAAAATCAGGTTCGTAACCATCGGGCAATGAGGCAAAACCATTTTTCTCGCCTGAAAATTCAATACGCCAACGGTCGGAATGTCGCTTATTATCAAGCGTATAGAGCATCACCGACTTTTGCATACGGGTAAATTGTGTGCGACATTCTTTGTTTTGAGTATACGACATAATATTGTCGGTTTGAGGCGCATAACGGTTGCCCCAACGGTCGGTAACGCCTTCATTATCAACAAAATTACAATGCGAATCGGTAACACGGCGGAGGTACGGTTGGGCGTAAGTGTCGGCAATACCGTCGCCATTGATTTCCACATTTCTACCACGGGCAAAAAGTCCACGGCGAAAAACCGTAGTGTCAACAGATTCTTGACGATGTTTGCCACGGTGATAATAACGGTGAGTGTGATGAAGACCGAGATAATGCCCCATTTCGTGAACTGCCACCGAAGGCGAACCGCTTGGAATAGTGGCGATTGTATTGCTAAAATGATTGTAACAGCCTGTAAATGCGAGATTTCGGTTCTTTTTGCCGGGTTTTGCGAGCCATCCCGCCAACATAATATTCACCACGCCACGTTTGTGATGCAAATGGCTCTGAATAGGCGCGTTAGAAAAATAACCGAATTTTTGGAAACGCTTTTTTTGAAATTTTTCTACGCCACTAAGATAAAAAACAATCTTGGTATTGTTGGCAGTAAACAGAGTATTGAGGCTGATAATCAAACGTTTGATTTCGAGGTCGGTAGGTAGATTTTCGCCGCCGTAAGCCCAAATCTGCACCGGCACGGCATACATCGGCGTAGAATCGTTATCGTAATGAATATCAGAAAGATATTGTTCAAGAAAAGCATTATTTCCAATCCACGGCTTACAAAAAAGATGTTTATGCTGATATTTTGAAAAATCTGTCTGCGCAAAGAGACTGATATTCAGGAATATCAACAAAAGGATTGGTAATATTTTTTGTAGTATAATCATATTTGGAATCCTATATACCATAAATATAATACAAATATACAATAAAATACGATAATAAACATAATTAGCCAAAAAAACACTATCTTTGCATAAATCAACAAATACTTTACCGATATGAAAGATTCAAACTTTAAGAAACAAATAATTTTGTTATCAATAATAGTGTTATCCGCAATAACCACAAACACATGGGCACAAGAGGCTTACGTTGAAATGTCGCAAGACCTCACTACGCTAACATTCTATTACGACACTCAAAAAGCCAATCGCAAAGGAACTGTCTATGAATTGAATCAAGAATATGAAATTCCGGGATGGTGTGAACTCAAATTTATGGGTTTATTAGCCGACAATGATACTTGTAATACTGTTATTATCGATAAATCTTTCAAATCGGCACGTCCTACATCTTGTTATTATTGGTTTGCCGGATTAAAAAGGGTAACAGAAATACAAGGTATCGAAAACTTGAATACGTCAGAAGTTACCAATATGAGTTACATGTTTGCATTCTGTTTTGGTTTAGACGACATCAATTTTAGTGGATTTAATACCTCAAAGGTAAAAGACATGAATCACATGTTTTACGCATGCCATAATATGAAAACATTGAACCTAATGCCATTTAATACCGAAAATGTAGAAGATATGGAAGCAATGTTTATGGAATGTCAAAATCTCACAAAACTGAATATCAGTAGTTTGAATACTAAGTCTGTTACAAATATGTCTTCGATGTTTTTTGGTTGCCATTTATTAACAGACCTCGATGTTAGCCACTTTAATACTGAAAAAGTTACAAATATGAAAGTGATGTTTTGCAGGTGTCATTCAGCCCAAAAAATAGATGTTAGAAAGTTCAACACCGAGAATGTAACTGATATGTTTGGAATGTTTGCGGGATGCAATAGTATTAAAAGCCTTAATGTCAGCAACTTCAACACTGCCAAAGTAACTAATATGCAAGAGATGTTCTCATTTTGCGACAGTCTTACAAGTCTTGATTTAAGCAGTTTTAATACCGCACAAGTTACAAATATGTCATCAATGTTCCTCAATTCATATAATTTAAAAAGCATCAATGTCAGCAGTTTTGATACACGAAATGTAACTACAATGGATAGGATGTTCTTATCGTGCCTAAGATTAGAAAGTCTTGACTTGAGCAAATTTACTACTGATAATGTTACCGATATGTGTGGGATGTTTTGTGGATGCAATAGTATGACAAGTCTTGACATCAGCAATTTCAACACCGCCAACGTAACTAATATGATGGATATGTTTGCAAAGATGATGAATATCACAAGTTTGGATTTGAGTAGTTTTGAAACCAAAAATGTCACAAATATGATACGATTATTCAGTGAATGTATCCGTCTCAGATACATATATGTAGACAAAGACAAATGGCAACTATCAGAAGATTTAATAAACAACAAGAATTACAAATCATCAGATATGTTTGCAAATTGTCTATATTTATTTGGTGGGAAAGGTACAGAATGCACTCTTGACAAAAACAAAGCAGAATATGCCCGTATCGACGAAGGAACACAAAAACCAGGATTATTCACTGAAAAAGGAAACGCTCCATTTACACCACAATACAAAAAAGGAATACCGTATGTGATTTTAGAAAACGGAGTGCTTTATTTCAAATTTGGCAAAACTATCGAAAAGGAAGGTATAACAATTCACAAATGGCCTATATCGTACCAATCGCTTTTAGGAGATACAGTAAAAAAAGTAGTATTTGATAAATCGTTTGCCAAATACAAACCAACAAGCACTTGTTATTGGCTTACAGGATGTACAGAACTGACAAATATCGAAGGTACCAAAAACATTAACACATCAGAAGTTACCGATATGAGCGGAATGTTTAATCAATGTTGGCAAATAACCAACTTAGATTTAAGCAGTTTCAACACTCAAAAGGTAACTAATATGCGAGGAATGTTTGCTGGTTGTGTTAATCTTACCAACCTTGATTTAAGCAATTTCAACACAGCCAACGTTACCGATATGAGTTATATGTTTTGGAGTTGTCAAAAAATGGCAAATCTTGATATTAGCAATTTCAACACAGAGAATGTTACAAATATGAGTAATATGTTCTTTAATTGCAAGAGTTTTAAAGATGTATATTTCAGCAACTTTAACACGGCGAACGTAACCAATATGAGCAATATGTTCTCTCAGTGTGATAGTTTAGAATCAATTGATTTAAGCAACTTCAACACAGAAAATGTTACAGATATGAGTTCTTTGTTTTCGTTTTGTTATAATCTTAAAAAAATTAACCTTAGTAGTTTCAATACCGAAAATGTTACTAATATGGACGCTATGTTTTGCGATTGTTTCAGTCTTAAAAACATAGATGTGAGAAAATTTAACACACACAAAGTCACTGATATGTCAGATTTATTTAGAGATTGTCGCAAGTTAGAATATTTAGATGTTAGCGGTTTTGATACAAAATCTGTCACAAGGATGGATCAGATGTTTAATGGTTGTTCAAACCTTACAACGCTTGATGTAAGTAGTTTTAACACAGAAAATGTTACAAAAATGTATAGTATGTTTGCCGAATGTAGCAAACTATCATATTTAGATTTGAGCAATTTTAATACTTCAAAAGTTGAGAATATGATTTGTATGTTCGAAGGTTGTTATAATCTTTCATATATCGATTTAAGTAGTTTTAATACTTTGAATGTGAAAACGATGCAATTTATGTTTAAGGATTGCTCTAACCTCAATAGTATCAATTTAAGTAATTTCCAAACAGAAAATGTAACAGGTATTTGGTCGATGTTTGAAAATTGCAGCAACCTCAAAACAATTTACGTTAATTCAAATTGGGACTATGACAACATAGAGAATTCAGATAATATGTTTTTAAACTGCACCAACCTCGTAGGCGGGAAAGGTACAAAATATGACCCTGAGCATATTGATTTAGACTACGCCCGTATTGACGGAGGGGAATCTGCGCCGGGTTATTTCACAAAAAAATAAGACACTTGTAAGTGCCTTATTTTTATTAGATTAGTAAAGAATAAAACCTCATTAATCCTTCTCCACCCCCACCTTCTCCACAAACTTTATGCTTTTGAGTTTTTCAACAAGAAAATCTTGTTGTGATTTGCTGTTGAGGAGGACCACAACGGTGACGGAGAAGCGGCCGTTGTCGGTTTCAGAGAAGTTAAACGAGCGGATGTGGATGCGGTAAGTTTCTGAAATCAACTTGGTTATGCTGCCACTCGCTCCGGGTTGATAAACGCCTTCGATATGCAGTTTGGCATTGAAGGTTTTGGATTCAGAATTCTGTTTCCACACGGCATTAACCACACGGTAAGGATAGCGTGAGATTATATTTGCAGCGTTAGGGCAGTCGGTGCGGTGAATTTTTGTGCCGCTGCTTGCCGTTACAAATGCAAAAATCTTGTCGCCGGGCATTGGATTGCAGCATTTGGCAAACTGAAAATCGATGGTATTTAAGTTGTCGATTATCAGTAGATTGTTATCAGAAGAGGTAATATCATCCTGATAAACAGAATGTTCCACAGGCTTAATTTCAGCAGCGGATTTCTCCTCCGTCTCCTTCTCAGAGAAAGCGTGCTTAATCTTGCTTGGTTCAAGTTTGCCCTCTCCGAGTGTTTGATACAACTGCACTGCCGAATCCATACCGAAATATTTCACCAACTTGTTGACAGCCACATCGTTGTATTCAACATCAATTTGTTGGAGTTTTTGCTTAACAATATCTTTGCCCACATCGGCAAGGCGGTTTTCCATAGAAGCCAAAATGTGGCGCAGACGTGTTTTAACACGTTGATTGTTAACAATTTTGAGCCATTCTGCCGATGGTTTTTGATTGTTGGCGGTGAGTATCTTAACCGTGTCGCCGTTTTGCAGCACGATCTTGATAGAGGCAAACTTGTTGTTAACCTGTGCGCCTATGCACTTGCTGCCAATTTGCGAGTGAATGGTGAATGCAAAATCCAAAACGGTGTCGCCTTGGTGCATTTTTATCAAATCGCCATTGGGCGTAAAAATGTATATCTCGTTGCTATACAGAGCCTTCTTAACGGTAGATTCATTCTTATCTGGCGTTTCGATAGCCTCACGGATTTTAGAGAAAATATTGCCTCCTTCTTTGCCGTCGGTGCCGTTTTTGTATTTCCAATGCGCGGCGAGACCCTTTTCGGCAACCTCGTCCATACGTTTTGTGCGGATTTGAACCT
>JAGCDD010000441.1 GCA_017651345.1 Bacteroidales bacterium
ACCACGTTTGGTGGTGATAAGGATAACGCCGTTGGCACCACGCACACCGTATACCGCTGTGGCTGAAGCGTCTTTGAGTACAGAGATGTTTTCTACAGACGAAACGTCTACTGAACTCATTTCACGTTCGATACCGTCTACGAGCACGAGGGGGTCGGAGTTGTTCCAAGAACTTGCACCACGGATGATAATTTTTGGATCTTCACCACCAGGTATACCTGTGCCTTGTTCGGTAACAACGCCAGGGAGGTTACCTGTAAGGGCTGCACCAAGGTTGGTAACACCTGCAGCACGTTGAAGTGTTTCAGCATTGGCTTGGGTAATAGCACCTACCACAGAAGCCTTTTTCTGTTGTCCGTAACCTACAATCACAACTTCGTCAAGTTGTTGCGAACTCTCTTCCATTTTTACATTGTAGGTGGATCCTGCTCCAACTTGGACAAGTTGGTTGTCGAAACCAATGAAGGTAAATACCAATGTAGAGCCTTGTGCAGCTGTGATTGAATATTTACCATCGAGGTCGGTGATGGTACCTGTGTTGGTACCTTGAACTAATACAGTAACGCCCGGCAGCGGTTCGCCATTGGGGTCTGTAACCGTACCAGAAATTGTTTTCCCGGTCTGGGCTTGAATCTGTCCGCAGAAGAACACCATTAAAAGTGCTATAAGCATCCGTCTGCAATACTGTTTCAAGCCATTGTCTTTTTTGAAACTGTCTTTCATAAAGTTTAATTCCTAATTTATTAATGATTTAGCCCTTTTATTGCTGATTATAAGGGATTTCAAAGCAAACAAGGTTAGCTCTGTTTTTTTGTTTTTTTTCACCGGGTGATCTGTGCACCCTTCAGCTCGGTGATTAAGAGTCGTCAATTAGTGTATCCATCTCAGTATTAATTAAGTTATTGATAATTTTACAATTAAACTATCAGGTCAGAGTCAGGTTTCAAATCTTACTTTAATAATTGTAAATTATACTAATACTATAGGTCTCTTTTTCTTTATCGCAAAGTTAATAAAAATTTTAAACTTTTTAATCTTTCAAAGTTTTTTTTTGATTTTTTTTAACACAAAAAACAGCAATTAATATGCCGTTTTTTAAGAAAAAAAGGATTAAGGATTGATTATGAGAAACTTACAGAATAAAATTTAAGTGTATTTTTACCAATTATCCAATATTAAGTTTACGTTAACAAATATAAACAATTATTTATGTACAAAAAACTGAGCCAAAATTACAAACAATATAGTTACTGAAGTGGTGGCTAATACTTTGATTAGTATTTGAGATAATGAGAAAAAGCCGATTGAATCTATTAAAAAGAAGGAAAGATGATGGGCTAAAATAAGGGGGACGCAATATCGTATATACCAAGGCATACCCATATATGTGGCGTAGGGAAACAAACCCGATTCATAGCCATCGCGGGGTGCAAGCAAATTTAGCATAACGGGACGCATAAATGCCATAAATACCGATGCCGCGGTGTTGAGTCCGGGTGTGTCGGCAAACATATCTACCGAATAGCCAAGCACAAAGGCAAAAAACAGTTGAAGCCAATTGGGCACTTCAAACGGAACTGAGAGCACAAAAAGCACATAAAACATAGGTGTGATGCCGTATGAACTGATTTTGATGTTGTTAAACACAAGCACTTGCACCACCACAAGCAGCACATACATTCCCAATAGTTTCAGATATCCCCTCAGATCCATTATTGTACAAATTTAGATTCTTGTTCTTCTAATTGATATTGCTCCTCTTGCATCAGGTTTTCGATTATAAACACATGTGCGAGACATTTGAGGTCGGTGGTAAATTTCACCTTTATACTATAAAAATTGTCGTCGGAGTTGCGCTCAAACGAATCGATTACTGCCACAGGAATGCCCGGAGGAAATATTGCAGAGTATCCGCTGGTAACAACAGTGTCGCCAACGTTGAGAATCACGTGGTTTGGAATTTCGTGGAGAATGGCAGTGTGATAATCTTCGCCTGTCCAATTAAGTTTGCCGTAAAAGTTGCTGTTTTTGAGTTTGGCACTAATACCTACCTTATTATTTAGTAGCGAAATGGCGAGCGAAAAATGCTCCGAAGTGTTTACCACTATGCCAACCGCTCCCGATGCCGACACTACTGCCATATCGGGATGAATACCCTGTGCCTCACCGACATCCAAGGTCATAAAATTATTCTTGCCGTTGATAGAGTTTTTGAGCACAGAGGCAGAAATAAAACGGTATTTGAGTTTTCCAAGCGAGTCGGTCTGGTTTCTAAATTGAGCCGTGTCGGAGATATAAAACGCATTACTCTTGCGGCGGAGGTTTGAAAGCTGCTCCATAAGCATAGCGTTTTCTTCGCGCAGATTAAAGTATCCTACGTAGTTCCACGCAAGGTCGTAAATTCTGCCCGTAACAAAGTTGGCAGACGTGCAGAACACGCTATTGCGCTTTGCATCGCCACCTATGGCCAAAATGAGTGCAATCACTTCCAAAGCTATAAAAATAAGCTGAAAGTGAATACTTTTTAGAAACCTTAACAGACTGTCCATAATTGTATATATTAGAGTGGCGACCTAAACCACAAATATAATGTAGTTTAGGTCGTACTCCGCTATTTAAGCAAGAACGGGAATTTGTCAACGTTTTTAAGTGCAATGCCTGTACCGCGGGCAACTGCGTGCAGAGGATCTTCCGATACTTTTACAGGAAGGTTGGTTTTTTCGGAAAGACGTTTGTCTAATCCGCGCAACAACGCTCCGCCACCGGTGAGGTGAATGCCGTTTTTGAAAATATCGGCGTAAAGTTCGGGCGGGGTCTGCTCCAAAACGTTGAGGATAGCCGCTTCGATTTTGCATATCGACTTATCGAGACAGTGTGCAATCTCTTGATACGAGATAGGAATCTCTACGGGCAATGCAGTCATCTGGTGAGGACCGCGAACCATATAGTCGGCAGGTGGGTCTTCAAGGTCGGTAATTGCCGAACCAACGTTTATTTTGATAGCCTCAGCTGTGCGGTCAAACACCTTTATATTATGTTGGTGACGCATGTATTCCATGATGTCTTCGGTAAAGTCGTCGCCTGCTATACGGATACTGCGGTTGCAGACAATACCACCGAGCGAAATAACAGCGATTTCGGTTGTTCCACCACCTATATCTACTACCATATTGCCTTCTGGTGCTTCAACGTCGATACCGATACCGAGTGCTGCTGCCATAGGTTCAAAAATCATCCAAACCTCGCGAGCTCCGGCGTGTTCGGCACTATCGCGAACGGCACGGCGTTCTACCTCGGTACTACCAGAGGGGATGCCTACCACGATTTTTATCGACGGGTTGAAAAACAGTCGACGACTGTTACCCATCTTAATCATGCCACGGATCATCATTTCGGCAGCCTTGAAGTCGGCAATCACACCGTCACGAAGGGGACGGATGGTGCGGATGTTCTCATGCGTTTTACCGTGCATAAGTTGCGCTTTCATACCGATGGCAATGGTCTTTTCCGAAATATGGTCTATTGCCACGATAGACGGCTCGTCAACCACGATTTTATCATGCATAATGATAACCGTGTTGGCCGTGCCAAGGTCCATCGCAAGTTCCTGTGTAAAAATTGAAAATAATCCCATTTGCTTTTGTTTTTCTTGTAACGTATTTTTTAATAACGGATGTGCCGCTATTATTAGTGTTTAAAGTGTCGTATTCCTGTGAAGACCATTGCAACGCCGTTTTTGTTGCAGTAGTCGATGCTTTCATTGTCGCGAACGCTTCCGCCGGGCTGGATTACGCTTGTGATACCTGCATTGTGTGCAAGTTCTACGCAGTCGCCAAAGGGGAAGAATGCGTCGGATGCCATAACAGCGCCGTTGAGGTCGAAACCAAAACTTCTTGCTTTTTCGATGGCCTGTTTGAGTGCGTCAACGCGCGATGTCTGACCAATGCCCGATGCGTACAACTGTTTGTTGTTGGCAAGCACAATAGCGTTTGATTTAGAGTGCTTTACAATCTTGTTGGCAAAGAGCATATTTTCGATTTCTTGCTGAGTAGGTTTCTTGTCGGTAACGCTTGTAAGGTCGTCGGGAGTCTCTGTCTTGAGGTCGCGCTCTTGATAGAGGAATCCGTTGAGAGCCGAACGGACAAGCGTTGAGGGTGTTTTGGTGATTTTCTGAACCAAAATAATGCGGTTCTTTTTGGTTTCGAGTATTTCGAGAGCCTCTTGGTCGTAGCCGGGGGCAATGATAACTTCCATAAAGAGCGAGTTCATCTCTTGTGCCACCTCTTTGGTAATCTGACGGTTGGTGATAACTACGCCACCAAAAGCCGACACAGGGTCGCAAGCGAGACAGTCTTTCCATGCCTGCAAAAGAGTGTCGCGACATGCCACACCGCAAGCATTGTTGTGCTTCATAATAATAAAGGTGGTGTCAGAAAACTCGTTCATCATATTTACAGCGGCATCAACGTCGAGCATATTGTTGTACGAGAGGTCTTTGCCGTGGAGTTTGTCGAAAATTGCGTTGATGTCGCCAAAGAACATTGCTTTCTGGTGAGGATTTTCGCCGTAACGCATCTCTTGTTTGGTGTCTTCGGCAATGCGGAGATTAGCGTGGAATTGGTCGCAGCCACCGTCGAAGTATGTGAAAATCTTGCTATCGTAGTACGACGAAACGGCGAATGCTTTCTTTGCAAATTCGCGACGTTGCTCTAATGTAGTAACGCCATTCTGATTTTCAAGAATTTCAAGAATGTCGGCGTATTGGTTGGTGGAGGGAACGATTACCACGTCTTTGTAGTTTTTAGCTGCGGCGCGGATAAGCGAGATGCCTCCTATGTCGATTTTTTCAATGATGTCCTGATCGGATGCTCCGCTTGCAACGGTCTGTTCAAATGGATAGAGGTCAACGATAACGAGGTCCATCATAGGAATCTCGTATTTTGCGGCTTCTTGTGCGTCGGTTTCGTTGTCGCGGCGAGCAAGAATTCCGCCGAATACTTTTGGGTGGAGGGTTTTTACACGTCCGCCAAGTATCGAAGGATAGCCGGTGAGACCTTCAACTGTTTTGCATTTTACGCCGAGGCTCTCGATAAATTTCTGAGTGCCGCCGGTGGAATATATTTCAACTTCCTGTTCTGCAAGTTTTTTAACTATTTTGTCGAGGTCGGTTTTGTAGAAAACCGAAATCAGTGCGGATTTTATTTTTTTGTCTGTGCTCATTGTTGCTGTGTTTACAAATTTTCGTCTTTGCTATATTCGGCAAATATAAAATATTTTTCGGTATTGTTGTATTTTATTTTTCTAATATTTTTTTTATTTCTTTGGCAATATCTTCGAGTTTTACCTCTTGCTGCACTTTGTTTTTCCATTCGTTTTTGTCGGCGATAGTTTCTGCCAACTGTTTGCCAAGGCGGAGGTTTTTGATTGTTGCCACACCTTTTTCGGCTTCGTTGCTACCGATAATAACTGCCAAAGTGCTGTTGTTGCGGTCGGCGTATGCCATCTGGTGTTTGAGTCCGCGTTTTGCTCCATAATATATTTCAGTGTTGATTCCGGCAGAGCGCAACTGCATAGCGGTTTTTTGGTAAAGCGGCATAAGGATGTCGTCGAATGCTATGATGATTACCGGAACGTCGCTATTGATTTGCGCCTGAT
>JAGCDD010000442.1 GCA_017651345.1 Bacteroidales bacterium
AGCTTGCTGACAGGAAAGAAGAAAAAGAAGATTGCAGAATAATAAACTGGCAGTTAATCTGCGATTTACATAAGATTCCGATGACCGAATATAAGGCATCTGAATTTTTTTATGACACGAACTTATGCTACAAAAAAAGCCCTCGGCGCATTGCCGAAGGCTTTTTTATTATCTATTATTCAGGATTCAATCTTTTAATACTTAAATGGTTGTTTTTGTGGTTAGTTAGATACAGTCACTGCTTTTTATTTTACTATAATTTAAAACAATTCATAGTCCTTTTCAAAAATTCAATCTAATGATCAATCTGAAATAAAATAATAATGTATACTTTTTATCATTCAATTTATAAAACACGGATTTTATTACAAAAGTAAGATAATGAGAATTTTATTGATTATCCATGGATATCCACCGTATTATATGGCAGGGTCGGAGGTTTATACTTACAACCTCGCCCGCGAACTTGCAAAGAGCAACAAGGTGTTTGTTTTTTGCAGATTTGAGGACAAATCACTGCCGCTGTATCAGATTGCCGACACGGTGAGCGAGGGCGTAAATATCCGATACATAAACAATTATGAACCTAAGGACGCCGTATTTTACGACAAATATCTCAATCCGAGAATCGACGACGAATTTCGCAATTATGTCAAAATTGTGAATCCCGACGTGGTGCATATCGGACACCTTTCGCACCTTTCCACGCAAATACCAATCATCGCAAAACGCGAGTTTGGACTGCCAGTGCTGTTCACAATTCACGATTTTTGGATGTTTTGTCATCGGGGACAATTGATCAATCCCGAAGATTGGAAGATTTGCCCTCTGCCAAACATTGAGCAATGCACCCGTTGTGCCGCGTTTCATTACAACAATCCTGACTTCCCCGCCGAACAGATTCGTCAGCGAACCGAGCATATCAGGCACTTAATTGACTGTGTTGATGTATTTTTCGCACCGTCGCACACCCTCGAACAGTTTTTTATCGAGATGGGTGTTGACAGGGAAAAAATATTCTACTCCAAATACGGTTTCAATATTTCAGCAATCAAAAATCACAAAAAATCCAACCGCTCCGAAGTTGTTTTTGGCTTCACGGGCAGGATAATCCACACCAAGGGCGTGCACCTATTGTGCGAGGCTTTTAGCAAGGTTGAGGGCAATGCACGACTTGTGGTTTGGGGCGATGCCGACAGCGAGTACGGCAGGGATTTGATGCAAAAATATTCGGGCAAAAATATCGAATTCAATGGTCGCTACCACAATGATGAATTGCAGCAAGTGCTTGATTCATTTGATGTTTTGGTGTGTCCGTCGATTTGGCTCGAAAATGCACCGCTCGTAATTCAAGAGGCGCAGGCGGCACAAATTCCCGTCCTCGTGAGCGACCGTGGCGGAATGGCTGAACTTGTTCACGACGGCATCGATGGATTTACTTTCAAACTCGGCGACGCTGACGACCTTCGACAAAAAATGCAAAGAATTATTGACAATCCCGAAATACTTTCCGCATTGAAACCGTCCATCGAAAAAGTACGCACAATACAAGACGATGCAGAGTTTTGTATGTTGAAATACAACGAGTTAACCAAAACAACGCCGCTTTATCCGCATCGTCCGTCTCCATGGCGAATCACTTTCATCACCAATCCTGACAAATGCAACTTGCATTGCAAGATGTGCGACACTTTTTCCGCTGACAACAGACACATACTCAAAGAGTTGCGCCGCCCAGAAATGGATTTTTTGGTGGTGGAAAAGACCGTGGCTGAACTCGCATATCACGGATTGAAGGAAATAATTCCCTCGACAATGGGCGAACCTCTGTTGTACTCTCATTTTGAGCAACTTGTGGATTTGTGCAAAAAGTTTGGCATAAAGATGAACCTCACCACAAACGGCACATTCCCAAAAGGCGTTGAATTTTGGGCGGAAAAACTTTTGGAGGTGATTTCTGACGTAAAATTCAGCATCAACGGTATCAATCACGCTGTTAATGAGCAAATTATGTGCGGTATTGACACCCAAAAGCAACTCGCCAACATCGAGTATTACCTCAATCTTCGTCGCAAACTCCACAACCACAGCACGGTAACGCTGCAATGCACTTTTATGAAATCGAACCTCAACGAACTCGAAAACATCATCCGTTGGGCGATCGACCACGGCGTTGACCGCGTGAAAGGCCATCACCTGTGGAAAACGTCGGATTCGTTGGATTCCGAAATACTCCGCACCACCGAAAACGCACCGCTTTGGAACGACATCTGCGCCAAATGCCACGCCATTGCCGACGGCAAAATCAAGTTGGAAAATTTCACTCCAATCGACCTTGCCGCGCCCGCCATTGACGCCGACGACACTTTCTGCCAATTCCTCGGCAATGAACTTTGGATTGAGTACGACGGCTCTTACCAAGTGTGCTGCTGTCCGTCGGAAGTCCGCAAAGAATTTGGCGATTTTGGCAGCGTCGAAGACATACCGCCATTGGAAATGTGGAATGGCACTAAATACCTCGGTTTCATTGCAAATTGGGGCAACAGCGAAAATTGTAAAAAATGCAACATGAGGAAGAAAAGATGAGGAAAACGGCTTTTGTTATCAGACATTCCAACCGTGGACACATTGCAGATCCATTGCGTCATGCCGAGGTTCTTTTGAACTCCGAAGGCGAAAAACACGCATATGAGTTTGGCAAAAAACTATCACAAGAATTTACAAGACTGAGGATTTACTCAAGTCCAATTCAGAGATGCATTCAGACGGCTAAATGTATTCAGACGGCTTTTAATGATGATTCGAAGGTTCAATTAAGCACAATGCTTGGCGAACCAGGGCCATACGTTTTTGGCGACGCTACCGAAAGTTTTATATCACTTGGCACGGTTGGCATTGTTGAGAGAATCGAAAATGGTACACCGACGCCATATATCCGTAAAGAGGAGGAGGGTGCAAAAATCTTGTTGGACTTCATACGTGCCGAAACCGACAAATCTGACGAAATCACAGCTAATGTTTTCATCACTCATGATGCATGCATTGCACCAGTAATTCATTGCTTTACAGGAGAATATTTCGACAGGAATCATTGGATTGAGTTTCTCGGTGGATTGAAAATTCAAATTGGCGAAGGATTGTTAAACCTCATAAGAATTTAAATGGCCAAACCTACACTTGCAATCTACGGCATCAAAGACCGCAACATTTTTAAATATCCGGCATACGTCCACGACCACAACCTGTGTCTAATGCAAGACGGAGAAATAGTTCAGTATTTGCAACTTGAACGCATTTCACGCCGTAAATACGACAACCGTTTTGACTTGTATTTTGAGCGGTTGGTTGACGAAAATATCTTGCAACTGCCCGACGATTTCGACTTGGTGTGCGTCAATGACTTCGTTGGGAACGCTTTCATTTCAGAAAACGGACGGTTGCGATTTGAGTCCGACCGTCAAAAAACGTTGAATTTTGACTTGGTAGAAAGTTTTGGATATTATCAATACGACGGTTGGAACGGCAAGGAAATCAATGCGTTGCTATGTCAGCACGAGGTTGCGCACATCTGTTCCTCGTTGCCATTTTTTGGAGATTTTAGGGACAATTCGCTGTTGGTGTCGCTCGATGGCGGCTCGTCGTTGGGCAATTATTCCGCCTTCATTTACCGTGACGGCAAATTTACGCTCATCGAAAATAATTGGACAGATTTGGGATTCGCGTCAAAATTGTTCAATGACAATTCGCTGTCGTTCAGAATGTTGAACGCAGCGCCGGGCGAGCATTGTTCTGTGCCTGGCAAACTGATGGGCTTTGCAAGTTGGGGCAGTCATAATCCCGAAATTGAGAAATGGCTCATAGAGAACAATTATTTCAAAGAATATTGGAACAATGAAAACGAAATTTTGAAATCCATAAAAAAATGTTTTGGTATCGACGCTGCATTCGATACACACGACGAATTTATGCAAAATATTGCGGCTTCAATGCAGCATATTTTTGAAAATGCAGTTATGCAAAAACTTGAATCCCTGCAATATAAATATCACGCAGACTACTTGTATTACGGCGGAGGGTGCGCACTAAATATTGTCACCAACACCAACATAATTGAAAGCGGGATGTTCAAGGATGTTTTTATTGCACCGTGCTGCAACGACAGCGGTCTAAGCATCGGTGCGGCGGCATTTTTGGAGCATCAGAAAGGCAATGAAATCAAAATCCATTCTCCCTATTTGAATAATGTGGGAATTGAAAATGGACAATTGACAATTGACAATGAAACAATACGAAAAACTGCGGAAATATTGCTGAAACACAAGATAATAGGCATTTGTAATGGCAATGGCGAGGCAGGTCCACGCGCTCTCGGCAACCGCAGTCTGATAGCCCTTGCCGACAGCAAAGAATTGGCCCAGAAGATGAGTATGGAAGTCAAAAAACGCGAATGGTATCGCCCTGTTGCGCCGATTATGCTCAAAGAAAACGCCGAAAAAGTGGCGGTGCAGCCAATTGTCGGATTAGCCAAATATATGCTGATGGATTTTGTAATCAAGCCCGAATATCGCAATCAGATGGCGGGTGTTGTACACGCCAACAACACGGCACGGATTCAGACTATCGAAACCGAAAATGAAAATCCGTTTATGTACAGGCTTTTAAAATATCTGTCTGACAATCACGGCATTATGGCGTTGATTAATACATCATTTAACGTTCAGGGCGAACCAATTGTCCATACAAAAGACGATGCTTTCCGCAGCGCAAAACAGATGAAATTAGATGCATTAGTGTTTAACAATCAATTGATTACAAATGAAAAATTTTAAAAACAGACTGAAATTTCACGCCCCAGGTCTTGCTCCCGTAGAAGACGAGTCTGGATGGTATCACATTGACATTCAGGAGAATGCAATATATCCGCAGCGTTACAAACGCACATTCGGATTTTACGATAACCTTGCCGCCGTTACGGATTTTGATGGCAATTGTTTCCATATCGACATCAACGGCAAGCGAATTTACAATCAAAACTACGCCTTTTGCGGCAATTTTCAGGAAGAAAAGTGCGTGGTAAGAGATTTTGATGGCAATTATTTTCACATTGCCACTAACGGAAACCGCTTGTACTCAGAAAATTATCGCTATGTTGGTGATTTTAGGGACGGATATGCCTGCGCAATGCTTGCCGACGATAGTTACATTCACATAGATGGCAGCGGCAACGCCCTGAACGGCAGACATTTCCTCGACCTTGGCGTCTTTCATAAAGGATTTGCCACAGCCAAGGACGCAAATGGTTGGTTTCACATCGACAAGGACGGCAATGCCTTATACTCAGAGCGTTATGCAATTGTGGAACCATTTTATAATGGGTTCTCATTAGTAACCGATTTTGATGGTAAAAAACTGATTATTAACGAAAACGGAGTCGGGGTGTTATGTCTAAGCTGAAACTTTTAATTACAGGCGTTTCTGGCTTTATTGGTAGAAGCCTTGTTGAAGAAATTGAGAAGAGACAATTGAATTGGGATATCTATGGAGTTGATATTAATCCTTTAGTATTCAGTAACAAGAAATATTTGGAATATGTCAATTTTACAACATTGGACATTCGTAATGAGGGAGAAGTGAATTCATATTTCATAAACCATTGTTTTGATGGAGTTATTCATCTTGCTGCGGTTAGTCGAGTTGTAGATGCTGAAAACAACAAAGAT
>JAGCDD010000443.1 GCA_017651345.1 Bacteroidales bacterium
ATTATTAGCCGTTATCACCAAAACAACCAACATCAAAACAATCAATCCCGAAATCACCGCGAGTGTTTTCAACATAGTTTTTTTGCGGAAAAAAGAACCTGCAATAATCAAAACTCCCGACAAACAGAGATATAGGCAGTACAACCATCCGTTAATCTCTGAAAATGAGGGCAGAGACGACTCAGTGATTGTTAAAAAGCCATTGATATTTACCATTGGAATTGGTTCGCCATTTGCACCAAGTTGTTCAAAATGCGATATAGTGTAAAACGAAATATGGGTAAAAATAAACGCTGCAATTGCTGGTATCACCCAAAAAATAAGCATCTTGGAGCAAAATTTTTCTTTAACAGTGGCAGGCATCATTATTTCAGGAATCAACGTCCGCTTGTTGGCTGCAAAATTAAACATCAAACTTGTAACTATCAGTAACAGAAACGCAACGAAGTGTGGTCCTGAAAAAAATAGCGACATTATAAATGGCATTTTCTCACGTGGTTCAAGAACTCCAAACTGCACTTCATTACCATCGAGACGCGACAGGAATTGGAAGAAAGTGATACTCAGCGAAAAACTTAAATATATTCCAAACACTGCACCTATAATTGCAAATATTGGAACCATATTGTACGATTCGCGCCTAAATACCATCCAAAATCTTTTGAAATTAAATTTTTCCATAGCGGTTAAGAGTTAATGGTTAAACATTTACGTTTATACAATGATACTGATATTGCTATTACAAGCGTTATGGCAACAAAAATCCATTCGGATAATGTAGGCAATTCACGATTAGCAGTATTTAGTACTCCGCTTATATTATGAAACCATTTTGGCGTGGAAATAGTCATTGAACTAATAATTATGACAAAATATGGTAAAATAGCCAGTATCCTTTCTTTTATTTTTCCAAAATGGCCACCCAAAAGAGCAAGACTACCTATAAAAAGGGAGAACAAAAACATACGACCACATATATTCCATTCAATTGCCAAAGGCGATAATGTGTCATTAATTATCAGATCGTCAGGTGATAATGGACAAAGGCTGATAATTGCCGCACAAAATAGGAACGGAATAACAAAAAATAACAAAAGTTTTGCAAAAAACTTTTCGTAAACAGTTCCCGGTAAAAGCAAGAAATTCATTACCTTGCTTTTATCAAATGATTTAGGAAAGAATACACCCTGCCGATATAATGACAATGTGGATATCATAAATACGGGCACCAAAGAAGTTAAAACCAACATTATAGGTGCTTTAAACAAATATGTACAAATGATGGGAATAAATACAAAGAGAACGCCTATAATTACAATCCATACTGAATATAATTGATAAAATTGGAATAATTCATATTTTAAGATATTCCAAAATCTTTTGAAATTAAAATTTTCCATAGCGTTTACCAATTAAATTGTTTGATACTAAGTTCTTTGTTACGGTAAATAAAAAATGATACCACTGCATTGAACACAAAAAATAGCGATGCCAAAATGGCGAACAATACGGTTAATTCGCCGTTTGTAAAACCGCCTCCTGTAAAATTTCCCGATTGAAAATAAACCCTTACAGGATCGAGCCACATAAAGTTTATAGCATCAAGAAACAACTCAGACAAATATCTCAACAGCAAAAGCACTGTTGTAATAAGTAAGATAACAACCACCATTGCAAACCTCCTCAGCACTGCACCCCAAAATAGGAATATTCCGCTGAGAAACACCACCGTTATAATCACTGGTGCAAAAAAATTTTCAACCTCTTGAAATGAAAGGGCAATCTTAAATACGATAACATAAACAATCATCGGCAGCACAAAATGCTTGACAATTTTAGTTAAGTATTTTTCGAACATTGAAGCAGGATTGGTGAGATAATCGGTGCATATAGTCTTGATTTGAAACGAATTAGAAATCATTGATGTTTGAGCAAGCACCATCATTGCACCGCCAAACATTATCAAACCAAATAGTGTGACGATCATCGGATAATGCTGAAAAATAGACCACAGATAAAACAGCAACACCACAACCATTGCACCCGACGGAGCAACGTACTGCTTGGTATTGAGGATGAAATCGCGTTGAAGATGCATCCAAAACCTTTTGAAATTAAATACTGTGTTCATAGTGTATAGTGTTTTAACTATTAAAAACTTCGTTGATTTTATCTTTCTGAATCAAAACAGCATTGAAAAGCAATTCGATACTCATTGGAGTTTCAGGGTCGTCGGCAAGACGCTTGCATACAGAGGCTTTACCTCCGAGGTTGTCCTGAGTATAAATAGCATTTTCAGCAGCAAAGGTTGTAAACGAGAGTTTCTGCTCAATTTCCATCACACTGCGGTCAAACAAGCATTTTTTGCCATCGATAATTGTGATATGGTCGATAAGGTTTTGCACGTCAGCCACTTGGTGAGTAGAGATGATGATGGTGCGGTTGTCGTCCATACAAGATGAAACCACTTGGCGGAATTGACTTTTTGAAGGAATATCAAGACCATTGGTAGGTTCGTCCATAATCAAGAGCGACGTGTTGGCGGCAAGGGCAAAACACATAAACGCCTTTTTCTTTTGACCCATCGAAAGTTTGTCTAACAGGATGTTGGAATCCATATTAAAACCTCGGAGACATTTGTCGAGAGTTTCGCGGCTAAATTTTGGGTAAAACGGTGCGTTGAGTTTCACATATTTTTCAAGAGTAATTTTTGGCAGGTCGAACTCCTCAGGCACAAGGAAAAGATCTGCAAGAGCGTTGGGATTGCGCTTGGTCATATCGTAACCGTTGAACTCAATTTTACCTTTCTGCGGAAAAAGAAGCCCGCTCATTAAATATAATAGAGTGGATTTTCCTGCGCCATTGAGACCGAGCAGACCGTAGATTGTACCTTCGTTGAATGTAAGGCTCAGATTATCAAACACCTCGTGTTTATCATAACTGAATTGTATTTTGTCGATTACTATCATAGTGTATTAATGTATTAGTACACCGCAAAGATAAGGCAGAATAAATCACATCTCCAAATTTTTTTGGAGTTTTTTTAATGATTTTTTTGAAAAAAGTTTTATAAAACTGAATTACAGTAGATTACAAAGACACAAAATTTACTGTTGATACACAAGATTTACAAATCCCGACTGCTGTTTAGTTTTGCCAGAGGAGGTTTTGTAAGTGATAACATAAACGTAAGCATCTGGTGGATAGAGTTTTCCACTGCGGTTTTTACCGTCCCAACCTTCCGAAATGTCGGTGGTAGAAAAAAGGAGTTCGCCACGCTTGTTGTAGATATTCATCTTATAATCGTTGAGAAATCCCGAGCGGGGACGGAAATAACGGTTGTCGAGAATGTCGGCATCGGGATTGATGGCATTGGGAACAAACAAAACCGGCTCACGATCCACGCAGACAATATTTGAATACTGCACGGCATTGTCAGATGAGGAAGAAGATAGGTCGGACAGCAACACTTGGTAGCAAAAATTGCCTGTGTTGTCATTACTATTGGCAATGATGTTAGAGAGGCTGTGGGTGTATTCGGTCTCCATCGTTACATTATCCAAAAGATTACGCTCGCCGTTGTCATCTACCGAAAAAATAGAAAAGGCACTTGCCGAGAAACCGGGAGGATTATTCCACAAAAGATGATTGCTTGTAGCATCGTCGGCAGACACCGTCAAGACTATATTCTGCGCCGCGTACGAAAACTCCAACGGAGTGCCGCACTCGCCATAAACAGCAATAAGATAGTCGTATCTGGCTGACGGGTTGGCATTTGGGTCGGTTATCACATAATTTCCGTTGGTATTTACAGGAAGGTCAAGAGTGTCGGTTTCATAGTCTGAACCAACTGCTAAACGACGGATAAGCACTGTTTTGGTAACATCCTGACTTTCTGACACATTAACAGTAATATCCAATGTATTTTGGTCGTTTACCGAAACGGAGTGAACCTTCATTATTTCAGGAATTTTGATTTCGGGAACCGCCAATTTAATAATCGGCGAAAAGGCAGATTGTCCATTGCTCAAAACAGCCTCTACCGAAAAACTTCGGGTAGCAAAATGTTCGTCAAAATGTTGATAATCAAGATGATTTTTACCATCAGGATTATTTGAAGGCATCTCAATGGCAAACCTCTCCCCTGCTCCACCATTGCCTGTACGAAAACAATAATATTCGGGCGTTACACCTTTTATATATGTAGACGAAATATTAAAAGAATTGCTACACTTATCGTAATCGGCAAAAATCTGCATTGTAGACATTTCGTCGCTCATAAGGCTATATTTTTTTTGAGCGCCATCGTTGACAAAAGCCGCCACACGATATATTTCAATACGGTTTTCAGGGTCGGCAAAAGTAGAATAATCGGTAGAATTATCCACCCATTCGGTTACAGAAGGATCGTCGATAACTGCCACATTATTATAAGTATCGGGCATTACACCCACGCCATCGTAAATAAGCCGCTTCACCACATAACCATCAATAAGCGAAGGATCGTTGATTTGCCATTTTACAACAGGACGCCCCGTAACAGTATCAACACTTACGCTTAATATTTCGGGTGTTTGCAAATTTTGGGCAGATATTTGCAGTGAAACAAAAAGCATTATAACTATAATGGTAAACCTCATGGTATATTAACAAATTTAAAAAATACAAAACTTTTTGCAAACATACTTAGTTTAACGAAAAGAATTAAAAAAAATTGACTATCTTTATGGTCAAAAATAATTAGTAACATGAAAAAGCTTGTCATTTACATTCTCATTGGTATAGCAACGAGCTATACATCAGCATTTTCGCAAACATTCGACGATGCGGTAAACTATTACAACCAAGGCAATCAAGCCATGTCGCAAGCTCAATTCGACCTTGCTATCAGTCTGTTTTTAAAATCATCTGAAGTTTTTAAAGAAACCGACAACATCTCAAACTATCTAACTGCTCAACATGCACTTGCGTCGGCATATATGCACAAAAACGACTTCAGAAATGCTCAAAGCACCGTTACCAGCACAATTGAAGGAGCAGAAAAACTCGACCCGCCAAACGAAGACCTTTTGGCAGAGCTCTACAACATTCAGGCGCAGATATATTCTAACACTCGCAAAATCAGCGATGCAACCGAATATTTTAGAAAAACTCTCGATATTTATCTCAAAAAATATGGCGAAAAACACAAAAAAACAGCCAACGCCACTCGAAATTTGGCTTCGATTGAGGCATACGTAGGTAATTCTGATTCGGCATTGGTGCATTTTGAAAAAGCTAAACAAACTTTTCTTGAACTTGAAGGCGAAACCTCACCAAACTTGATTGAGATATACCTTTCGCTCGGACAATTTGAAAACGCAAAAGGAAATGTCGAAAAATCAGATAATTACTACAAATCAGCTTTGGATATTATCGAAAAAACTCAACAAAATACCCGATTCCTTGGCGACATCTATTCAGGTATAGGTGCTAACTACATAACCAAAGGCGAGCTCGAAAACGCCGACGCTTACATTACCAAGGCAATTAGCACAAAATCACAGATTTACGGCTCAAATGGTATGCAACTCTACAAAGATTACTACTATCAAGCCATGATAATGTATCAAAACGAACAGTTAGACAGCGCATTAAACTCATATATCAAATCGGGCGACATTCTCTCAAAGCATTACGGCAACAAGCACCCCGAACTTGGTAATATCTACAACGCAATTGCCTTAATTTACGAAGCTAACGAAAACGACGACAATGCTCTCAAATTTCTCAAACGCGCTCAAACCGTTTTTGCCGAAACATACGGCGAAAAATCTACCGATTACGCATTGGTTTGCAACAACGTAGGCATTGTTTACCTCCATCAAGGCAAGAACCAAGAGGCCGCTCAAAATTTTGAAAAAGCTATCGAAATTATCTCTCTGCGCGGATACAAAAACAGCAGATTAATAGAGCCTTACCTCAACCTCGGCACTACTTACATGAACCTCAAAGACTACACAAACGCCATTATCAACTACCAAAAAAGTATAATGTGCAACTTAGATAGATTTGATTTCGATGACAACGACATATTTAAAAACCCGATTTTGAGCCGCTATCAAAACGGTATCAAACTTATCGACGCCATCAAAAACAGAGTGCGTGCCACTATTCAGCTCTACGACAGCACCAAACAAAAAGACCTGTTAACCAACACAGTAGAATGTGTAAAACGCACTTCTGACATTATCGACGATGTACGCAAATCTATCGTTTCAGAAAACGACCGTATCTCATTGAGTGCCATTTCAAAAGAGGTTTTTGAATCGGGACTTTATGCCGCCAACAAAATTTACGAGAGTGCTCCTTACGACATGGCAAACCTTTCGGCTGCGTTTATGTTTTCTGAAAAAAACAAAGCTGCCACACTACTCGAAGCACTTGCTCAAACTGGCGCCACGATGTTCTCTGGAATTCCTGAAGATTTGATAGCCGAAGAGAAAAACCTTTCGGACAAAATTTCATCTTACAAAAAACTCATTGCCGAAGAAGAAAACCACTCATCCACATCGTATCTCAAAAACCAATTATTTGAGTATACTAAAAAATTCAACGCATTGATTTCAAGGTTTGAAAAAGAGTATCCCGACTACTATGCTGCTAAATTTTCGCAGAAGATTCCTTCACTCTACGAAATTCAAAAATCATTAGATAATACCGAGATGCTTATTAGCTATTTTACAGGACGTTACGAACTATATTGTATAGCAGTTTCAAAAACATCTTGTTCTATTTCGAGCCATTGGCAAGGACAAAACCAACTTGCATCCACCACTGCAGCCATTGTAAAAAGTCTTACAAACTACTCGCCCGAAAACATCGAAAAATACAAAGATCTTGCTCAAACCTTATACGCAAACATTTTTCCTCAAAAAATCCCCAAGGAAATCACCCGCATAACCATAATCCCCGACGGAAGCTTGTTTGTAATACCATTTGAGGCATTGCTAACAGAAAACTGCCGCGACAACAACTTTACGAAATTTCCATTCTTGATAAAAAAATATCAAATCAACTACAATTATTCGTCGTATCTTGCACTCAAACGAATGAATCAGCAACGCACTACACCCGATATCAAATGGCTTGGTATTGCGCCCGCATTTGATGCCGAAAACCCGTGCACATTTAAAGGTGAGCAGGTAAGGGCAATTCCCGAAACCGTTACCGAGGTGCAGGCTATTTCAGATAAAATTCGTTCTGAAAAAATGTCGTCGGAGTATTTGTTGAGAAAAGATGCATCAGAAACAGCTATCAAGACTGCCGACCTAAGCAGCTACAACGTAATCCATATAGCCACTCACGGCACTGTCAACAGCGAACATCCCGAGTTGAGCGGACTTATGCTTTCGCAAAAAGAGGGAACCACCGACGACGGAATGCTGTATAACGGCGAAATTTACAATCTAAAACTAAACGCCGACCTTGTGGTAATGTCAGCCTGCGAAACAGGACTTGGTAAAATATCTCAGGGCGAGGGTGTTATCGGTCTTGGACGTTCGCTCATTTACGCAGGAGCCAAAAACATCGTCTGCTCGCTGTGGCAGGTAAGCGACGTTTCAACATCAGCACTGATGATAAACTTTTATACCAATTTGCTCAAAGCCGGCAAAAAAGAACAGATGGCATTTACCGACAAACTCCACAACGCCAAACTCAAAATGATTTCGGATGGTAAATTTGCACATCCTTATTTCTGGTCGCCGTTTATTATTATAGGTAAATAATTAATATTCAACGCATAACAGCACAAGACCGTGTGGTGGAGCAGTAAAACCTGCCGCCGCACGTTTTTTTGATTCTATAATCTGAGGCATAGATTCGGGCGCAATTTTGTCAATACCCACATCAATGAGCGTGCCGGTAAGGATACGTACCATATTTTGAAGAAATCCATCGCCAGTGTAATCGATAAAGATTTCATTATCACGCTTATTAACAGATACTTCGGTAATAGTGCGAACGGTAGATTTTTTGATATGCTGATTACCGCAAAACGACATAAAATCGTGTTTTCCAATAAGATACTTGGCAGCCTCGCGCATACGCTCTACATCAATTACAGCGTCGGTGTAATGATAAATAAATTTACGTTCAAACACATTGGGAATCAAACTATTATTGATACGATAACGGTAAGTCTTGCTCTTGCACGAAAACCGTGCGTGAAACCTCTCGTCAGCCTTTTCAATCTTCACCACGGCAATATCCTCTGGCAGATAGCGGTTTAGGTAGTTTAATATATAAGGTGTGTCGTATTTTTCGGGCAAAAGGAAATTTGCCACCTGACCCAAAGCGTGGACACCTGC
>JAGCDD010000444.1 GCA_017651345.1 Bacteroidales bacterium
CTTCTTGCAGCAAGGACGACAACGATGAACCCGAACCCATTGCTGAAGAGCAGCCAACCAACAATCCTGCTGTTGTCGACAACAACAACACCGACAACAACACCTCAGGTGGAACAACCAATGGTGGAACCACAAATGGCGGCACCACCAATGTTACTCCTCCTGACGAAACACCTGCTCCAACTTTTGATTACTCAAAGGTGGCATGTCTCAACGGAAGCAATTATTACATTTTCCGTTTAAATGAACCTGCTTACGATTACTTGGATGCCAACAAAAAAGTTGCAGCTAACCTCGACGTTAACGAAGTGGACACCAAATTCTATATTTGGGAAAACACCTATTCGATTAGTAAGATGCAAGGCACCGACTGCTTTGGAGCTGATTCGGAAGGTGGCTTAACATCTATTGGCGGCAACGGCACTTGGTGCGGTGGCGGATGGTGCAGACTTACAGAGTTTGACTATTCTAAAATCGACGCTTCTTATACCCTCCACATTTCGTTGCGTTGCAATAAATCGAGCAACGATTGGTATATGGCTTTCAACAGTCCCGACCTCAACGGAAAAGAATACAAAATCACTCCCGAAAGTGTAGATCTCAATGGTAATGCATTTGACCTCAACACCAAAGGAGAATGGAAAGAGTTTGAGTTTTCGATTGGCGATATGATTGACGCAGGTGTCAACCTTATCAATTTTGACGGAAGCAAAGGTATCAACTTCCCCTGCTACGGTGGTTTCTTAGGAGCTACTGTAGATATTGATGCTCTATTTATCTACAAAAAGAATTAAAATTCGCAATTGTCTTTCTCTCTCACATTTAAACATGGCGCAATTATGATAAAAATACTTGCGCCTTTTCCTTAAATTCGATAATCAGTTTTTTTGGACTATGAAGAAATCACTATTAAGCATCTCTCTGATTGTTGCAGCAGCTTTTATCGTATCTTGCAAAGGTAGCGACGACGATCCTACACCCGACTCAAGTGTGGAGGGCAGTGAGTTGACAAGCGACATTGCAGAGTATATCTTTCAAAAAAAATCGACAAAGCGCGGCATAGGTTTCAACCATATTACACCTGCTATGGCTCTAAATGTGGGCAACACAATTTCGTGGGCATACAACTGGGCTGGAACATGCGACAAGCAAGTGGCTGATGCTTTCGACCAAGGTGGTGTTGAATTTGTGCCTATGGCGTGGAATAGCAATGCCGACTACCCTTCGATAGCTAATTTTGTAAAAGATCATCCTGCTACTAAGCATATTCTCGGCTACAACGAACCAAATCTCACCGACCAATGCAACGAAACCCCTTCGCAGACCGCGCAAACTTGGCCAAACTTTATCCGTTTTGCAAAAGACAACGGACTTGCAGCTGTTTCGCCCGCAATGAATTATGGCACTTTGGCTGGATATTCCGACCCATGGAAATGGCTCGACGAGTTTTATTCTATCAGCGGTATCAGTCTCGACGATCTTTCGGCCACCGCAGCCCATTGCTATATGTCAAACAATGGCGCACAATTAGATTTTGCAAAAAAATTTGAAAAATATAACAAACCTGTATGGGTAACAGAATTTGCCGCATGGGAAAACGAACAACCTTCTACTTCGGCAGGTCAGCAGTCGTTTTTGGTAAAAATGGTTAACGCATTTGAACAGACTCCCAGCATCGAACGTTACGCATGGTTTATGTACGATTTTGGTAAATCACCCGAAAAATATCCTTATATCGGATTGTTTTACAATCAGAGAATCACCGATTTAGGGTTGATATATTTCAATATGTCGTCGTTTGATGGCGATGTGGTATATCCACAAGGAAAATGGTTTCCCGCAGAACATTACCGCGCTTGCAGCAACGAAACCGAAATATCTGTGAGCACCGACCCAACAGGCGGAAATCTTATGGTATCAGGATTCAACAAAGGAAAATATATTGAATATCAGGTGCAATTGGTAGAAGGCGACAACTATCTCAACATCCGCTACAATGCCAACCGCGAATCAGAAATGGTGGTAACAGCCGACAACGATGAACCAATTTCTACGGTTTTGCCCTCTGATGGCGAAAACTGGCTCGACGCTAAGGTGAAAATTCCGTCTGCCAATAGCCGAAATGCCATTATAAAAATAAGTGTCAATTCTGGTAGGCTCAATATCAACCGTTTGGCAATCAGCAACAAATAGTATATATTAAGTGTTTTTTATTTATATATGGTCTCATAAAGTTTATTTAAATTCAATTTATTAAAAATCAGTTTATTCTAATTCTATTAAAATTCATTTTATCGTTTTTTTATTAAAATTTTTTATTGTAAGCAGTTTATTAACACTGGGCGCAAAGAGGGTACAATCTTATGCGCCCTTTTTTATTTGCCAGCCTCTATTTGTTGAAGATAGTCTACAATGTCGGTTTCGATTCCAATTTTCTTTTTAAAGCGGTATTTGATACTCTCCACGCCACGAACGCTCATATTAAACATCTGGGCTATCTCTTTGGTACTGAATCCCATACGAATATAGGCGCAGAGCATATAGTCGTTTCGCGACAGTCCGGGATGAACGGTTTTGAGTTTTTTGATAAAATTGTTGTGCAAAAGGTCGAACTGTTCTTCAAAACGGTCGATAAGGTTGTCGTTTTGGATATTGCCATCAATTTTGTTAACAAGTCCCGATAGTTTGGCTTTTAGCAACGGCGTCATGTTCGACTCCTTAAACAATTCGGTAATGTCGTTTTTGATAGCCCCGAGAATTTCGTTTTTACCTGCCAAAAGCAGAGCCATATCCGATAGTTCGTTTGTTTTGTGTTCAAGGTCGTTTTGGAGCTGCTGTTGAGCCATCTGACGTTCATGTTGTTGAATATCTTCCTGAGCCTTGTCAATAATCTGCTGTTTTTGTTTTGATACGTTGTGTTTCAATACTTTAAAGGCAGCAAAAGCCAACGAAATTAACAGCAACACATACACCACGTATGCCCATATTGAGCGATACCAAGGAGCTAACACCACAAACTTGAAACTATCTTCGCCCAAAATGCTGCCGTTGGGTTCGTATTTGCGCACCTCAAACAAATATTCGCCTTCCATTAGCGATGTAAATTCTTTGATATATGTGGTGGCAAGTTGGCTAAAATTATCACCCTTTAATCGGTATTGATATAGAGCAGTACGGTTGTGGTCGGCAAAATTAAACTTGATACTTGCCTTATTATATGGTATTTCTGGAATTTTTTTGAGACCTGCAAAATTGTTGTTCCACAATGGCGTGCCGTCGGTAAGATACACACTATTGATAATAGAATTGTGGTTGGTTTCGTGATTGCTGCAGTTGGTAATGTTAACTATTGCAAAACCATTGTAATTGGGCACAAGCAGCAGCGAATCGTTAACAAAAAAGGGTGCGTTTGCCTTTACCGACGGGTAAATAAAGTCGGCATCGAAAAATATGTCGTGGAGCTGCGTACCGCTTTTGAGATTGATGCAGTTTTGCGACATTCCTGCAGCAGAATTATTATGTTGAGAAATTGTGGCAAACCCATCGTTGGCATCAAGTCCGCATATTGTGTCAGCTTTTGTAAAAGAATCGGTTTCAGAATCATATATACTCGATCCCGCCGACGACACAGCGTATAAATTGCCATCGGTAAAGTATAGGTGAAAATACTTGTCGGCGGGCAATCCGTCGGATATGTGGTAACTCTTGTCTATAACTATCTGGTTGTCGGTATGATTGTAGATGCACCGTACACACGAATCGGCATTGTCGCTATGAATCCAAATGTATTTGCCATCATACTCCATATTTGAAAACGAACCTGCAATGTCTTGATATTCAAATAGATATTCATTACCGCGTTTTTTTATTATATATAGTTCAGAATAAGTGCCAGCCAAAGCCACAGTGTCCGACATCTGCAACATTCCCCAAAAACCTTTTATTCCGCTAACACTGTGCGCCTTGCCATCGTTGAGCGAAAACAATCCCTTGTCGTGAAGGCAAAAAACCGAACCAAATGCCTTGTAGAATTTCCACGCCTGACCTGTAAGTCCGTCTACAGTATGCAATTGTGCGTGTTGCAAATCCAGTGTGGCATAAAAAACTCCACGGTTGGTGGCAAGATAAAGCGTGTTGCCATCTATAATAGCGTCGTAACCTGCACCCTCTAATCCATCGGGCGAAAATTTTTTCAACTCAGAATGTAAGAGTATCTCATCTACCGAATTGTCGAGACCTGCCCAAAGAGTTTTGCCATTTTGATAGGCAAGCGAAATAACAGTGTTGTTTTCAAGACCTTGCGCCTCGCTAATGATTTCTACATCGCGTGATGCCTTGTTGATAACGGCAATTCCACCTTTGATGGTGCCCACGGCAAGTTCGTAGTCGTTGTCAGCCATGCAAAATACACCTGACGTTTTAAGGAAATCATCTGCCTTGGTTTCAAATGGTTCGCACTTGTTGCCATCGAAAAAAAACAGTCCGTCGCTTTCCGAAACAGCCAATATTCCACCATTGTAGGCTGCAAAACCGTGCAGCGCCATTCCAGATAATTTTTCGGTGTTTGGCATCACCTTTAACGCGTTGCCATGCAGATACTTAATGCCTTGCGCTGATATATACAGCACGCCGTCTACCACCGACGAACAATCGATATGCGCATGAGGATTAAAAACCTCTAATGTAGAGCCGTTGTATTTCAACACGCTATTGTCAGAAACAAAAAATACATTTTGGTCTATTCCGTAAATGTGCCACACATTGCCCATTGTGTTTTTTATATTTACATCAAGCATATCGCTGAGGCTTGTGTAATTAAGTCCTCCGCTATTCGACACGTCAAAATAGCCGCACTCGTTGATACCGCCTGCATAGATTCTTGAGCTATTGGGCGGGGCATATACGCTGCGGACTTCGGTTTTGAAGGGTTGCGGAGTAAACACACCGTTGTGGCAGGCATGAATATTTTCGCCATTGGCAAAAAAAACAAAATCGTTGTCGGCAGCGTGCACATTCCACGTTTGACCTGCAATGCCCATATTGCGCCCATAATGACGGATAAAACTGTGTATCTGGGCGTTAGACAATAGCGGACACAGTAGGGAAAGTATTATAACAACAGATTTTATATAAATTCGGCTTCGCATACGTTAATTGTTTGGATACAAATATAATAAATATTTTAATATATCCTTTTATGCAGCCAAATAAACTTGAAAAAAGTGAGGTCATGGTTTCAACATTTTTTTCTTAACCGCATCTTTGCATAGGTAAATGTATGTGGTGTTGAGTTTGATAAAGTCTTCCGACATATACCAAATGCCTTTGTAGCCATATTGTTTGCCCCACGAGTTTTTTACCATATAGTATTTTTTGCCATCAGGACCTTTGGCTATGCCGTAGATTAGCATCACGTGGTCGTAGGTAAATTGCCAATTGTCCCATTGCTGTTGACGGAGTTCCTGAGTTACA
>JAGCDD010000445.1 GCA_017651345.1 Bacteroidales bacterium
GAAGGCGTTTACGGTATTCTCAAATACGAATCGGGCGTTCACCGTGTGCAGCGTGTGCCGCAAACCGAAACTCAGGGACGTATTCACACCTCGGCAGCATCGGTTGTGGTATTGCCCGAAGCCGGTGAGTTTGATATCGAACTCAATCCCGCCGACATCCGCAAAGATACCTACTGCTCGTCGGGTCCCGGTGGTCAGAGCGTAAACACCACATACTCTGCCATCCGTCTTACCCACATTCCTTCGGGTATTGTGGTTACCTGTCAGGACGAAAAATCGCAGTTGAAAAACCTCGACAAGGCTATGAAAGAGCTCCGCAGCCGTCTTTACGCTATGGAGTATCAAAAATATCTCGACAGTATTTCGTCGCAGCGTAAAACTATGGTTTCTACAGGCGACCGTAGCGCAAAAATCCGTACTTACAACTATCCGCAGAGCCGTGTTACCGATCACCGTATCAACCTCACGCTCTACAACCTTCCCGTTGTAATGGACGGCGAAATCGACGAACTTATCGAAAAACTGCAAATTGCCGAAAACGCAGAACGCTTAAAAGCAAGCGGATTCGACGAATAAAAATATTTTCCGTTATCAACAAAATTGGTAACATTTTTGCTTAATAACATTTTTGGATAACAAAAACAACAAACATATAGAGATGAATTACCGCGACATTTACAATAAGATACAGAAAAAGAATTCGTTTCTCTGTGTGGGTCTTGACACCGACATCACCAAGATTCCCGATTGCCTTTTGCGCGAAAAAGAACCCATTTTTGAGTTCAACAAGCGTATAATTGATGCCACACAACAATTTACAGTGGCCTACAAACCCAACACTGCATTTTATGAGTCGATGGGTGTAGAAGGTTGGCGAGCATTGCAAAAAACTGCCGAGTATATCAAAAAAGAGTACCCGGGCATTTTCCTCATAGCCGACTGCAAACGTGGCGACATTGGCAACACATCTAAAATGTATGCCCGCACATTCTTTGAGCAAATGCCTTTTGATGCGGTAACAGTTTCGCCTTATATGGGTCGCGATTCGGTAACGCCTTATCTCGAATACGAAGGCAAATGGGTAATTATCCTTGCCCTCACTTCAAACCCGAGCGCATCTGATTTTCAAGTTATTCAAGAAAAAGAATCCAACGAATATATATTTGAAAAAACCCTCAAATACGGTCAACTTTGGGGTTCGCAAGATCAGATAATGTTTGTTTGCGGTGCTACTCAGGCTTACAAATTCCAGCAAGTAAGAAAAATCGCTAAAAACAATTTCTTGCTTGTCCCCGGCGTAGGCGCACAGGGCGGCAGTCTCGAAGATGTGGCATTCTACGGCATGAACGAAAGTTGCGGTTTGCTTGTAAACTCATCTCGTCAAATTATCTACGCAAGCAATGGCGAAGATTTTGCTGAAAAAGCCGCTGAGCAATGCGAACAATTACAGATTACAATGAAAAAAATGCTCGAAGATAATAAGGCCCAGCAGCGCAGATAGTCTGCGGGGTATTTTCGAAAAGGATTAATAATTGGTTTTTATTACCGGCAGTCAGCAATGATTAGCCGGTTTTTTTTTAGTTTGCATAAACTGTATCCACCACTACTGTGCATGCCGAAAAATATCCTCCGGCGTTGTTTGATATGTTGGAATGCAAATTTCCATGTGCCTCGTCAAAAAAACCGCCGCACCATTTTGTTTCGGTAAGCAGCGAGCGTAGAAACAGTTCGTAGTTGTGATCGATGGAATATTTGCGTTCTATCACCATTGTACCTTGTGGAAAAACAGTTTTTTCGGTTTTTGGGGCAAATAGTTGGCTCACATCTACCGATGTAAGCGAATAGTAATATAGTCGTGCCTTGGTGAATTTTGGGTCTTGCGTATTGTAGCCTTCTATTCCGCTCCAATCCAAATCTACCGTGTACATTGCGGGATTGTCTGCCACAAAACTTTCTGCCACGTGTTGTATGCTCATCATGCCATCTTCGCCTTTTGAGAAGGTGATTTTTTCGGGAGGCGTAACGGGCATCATTGTGCTTTCGGCGGTGTAGGTAACACTGTTGTATTTTACGTTTAGGTAATAAACATTTCCTGCAATGCCAATAAACGGATATTCAGATATATACGTGCCGAGATTTAAAGTATCTTCTAAGTAGTAGTACGAACTATCGTTTGATGCCGTAACAGCTACTTTTGCCCCTGAAACCGGCAATCGTTTGTTGTTTTGATAGTTCGACACCTGCGACACGTAGATTATCTGTCTTTTGTTTTCGTTGGTAATCATACCCTCGATTACAATTGTGGTGTCTCTTGGTTGTTCTAGATAGAAGTCGTATTTGTGTACGCAACCTTGAACCATAAAAAAGGCACAGACCACCGCCGCTAAAATTGACATTATTTTGGGTCGGGTGATCTGTGCCATACTATGGAAACGAAAATTTAAAAATCTTCTACCGATTCGGAGAACGAGTTGTTGATCTCCGATTCTAATGTCTCGTTGCTGCCGGCATCGTCGTTGCAACCTGCATTGGCGTTGTATCCTGCGGGAGCTTCAAACTTGTCGTCACGAGAGTATATTTGCGACAGCACTGGGTCGTCGTAAACTTTTTTCATATAGATACCCCAAGCGGGCAGAGCCATACGTGAGCCTTGTCCGAGTTCGCCGTTTGAGAACTGGATAGAGCGTTCTTCTCCGCCTGCCCATACGCCGGTAACGAGTTTGGGAGTGATGCCCATAAACCATCCGTCGGCGCAGAGGTTGGTAGTACCAGTTTTGCCGCCTATGTCGTTGGTGAGACCAAAATCGCGGCGTAGACGTCCAGCTGTACCGCCCTGAACCACGCCACGGAGCATTTCCACCATCTTGTAGGCTGTGGTTTCGTCGATTGCTTCTTGATGTTTGGCTGTGAATGATGCTATCTCGTTGCCGTTTTTGTCCTCAATTCTGAGTACCATCACAGGCGATGTGTACATACCTTTGTTGGCAAATCCGCAATATGCAGCCACCATTTCTTTAAGTTTGATTTCGCCTGCGCCCACGCAAATAGAGTATACAGGGTCGATGGGAGCGGTGATGCCCAGCATACGTACAAGGTTGATAACCTGTTCGGGCGATGTTTGTTTCAATGCCCAAGCCGAAATCTGGTTCAACGACAATGCAAGACCTGTTTTGATGGTAATCATCTGATTGTCTTTCGATGATGATGAGTAGCGTGGAGTATACGTAGGAGGCTCTTGACCAGCAGGCATTTCAAACGAGTAAGGCACGTTTGCTACCTTGTGACAGGGCTGGAATCCGTGCATCATAGCCATTGTGTAGATAAACGGCTTGAATGTAGAACCTACCTGACGACGACCGAGCGAAACGTGGTCGTATTTAAAGAACTGGTAGTTGATACCGCCCACGTATGCGCGTACATAGCCTGTGCCGGGCTCCATACTCATCATACCGCAGCGGATAAACGATTTGAAATATTTGATTGAATCCAAGGGCGACATTACCGTATCCTTGATTCCATGCCATGTGAACACAGTCATTTGTGTGGGAGTGTTAAACTCCTTCATTATTTCGATTGAATCCTTACCTGCTTTGATTCCGGCTCTCCATCGGTCGGTGTGCTTGATGGCAGAGTTCATAATCTGGTCGATTTGTTTTTTGTTGAGTCGCCAGCTGAACGGGGGATTTTTCAAACGCTTCATCTCTATGCGGTTAAACAGATCCTGAACTGCATCGTTCTTGCCTCCGCTAACAGTTTTGTAACCCTTGCCCATGTGCATCTCTACGGCTTCCTCGGCGTATTGCTGCATACGCGAGTTGATGGTGACGTAGATTTTCAAACCGTCGTTGTATATATTATAAGGTGTGCCATCGGGTTTTTGATTTTTGTTGCACCATCCGTAGAGTGCGTTGTCAGCCCAGTTAGTAGAATCCTCGCGGAATTGTTCGGTCTGCCACGATGCGTAGTTTTTGCGATCGGGTTTTTTTGCAGTCATAGTGGTGCGCAAAAATTCGCGGAAATATGTTGCATAACCCTCAATGTGAGTTTGTTGCGAATAGTGAATTACCAATTCTATCTTTTTGAGCGAATCGTATTCAGCTTTGCTCAGCATTTTGTAGCCGTTAATTTCGTTGAGGTCTTTCTGATATTTTTCAATCTGCGAAAGCACTGTGTTGCGGCGCATTACTGAGTTTTTGGGGTTAGTCTTGGGACTGTATTTGGTGGGAGCTTTCAATAAACCTACCAACACTGCGGCTTCCTCAAGTTTCAGGTCGTTAGGATTTTTTGCGAAAAATATTTTTGAAGCCGACTGAATACCGAATGCATTGTGACCAAATCCCACAGTATTGAGGTACATCACCATAATTTCGTCTTTGGTGTAGCGGCGTTCGAGACGCAGCGCTGTAACCCATTCTTGCAATTTCATTACCACCTTGCCGAGCAATCCAGAGGGACGCTCATGGTCACGCATATTGTAGAGGTTTTTGGCAAGCTGCTGGCTGATGGTACTACCACCACCAGAGGCAGAGTGTCTGGTAACCAAACCTTTGAACACGCGGAAAAGTGCTTGAAGGTCGATTCCCACGTGGTCGTAAAATCTGACGTCCTCGGTGGCAAGCAGAGCGTTTACCACATTGGGTGATACGTCTTGAAATTCGATAACCGTGCGGTTTTCTTTGTAATACTTTCCTAAGAGTACGCCGTCCGATGAAATTACTTCGGAGGCAAGATTGCTGCTCGGGTTTTCAAGTTCTTCAAATGATGGAATGTATCCAACTTTTTCAGCTGAAATCAGTGCTAAAAGTATTCCTGCTGTTAATGCGGGTATCAAAAAGCCCGCCCAACACAGCAGAACGATTATTCTTCGTGTTTTTTTTGTGAGTTTCATCTTGTTTTTCCTTTAAAATCAATCGCAAATATACAAAAATTCGTAAATTAAAAAAAAATTTGTCAGTGCTTTGCTTTTTTTGTTATTTTGCACCCGAATTTAATTGGCGTATTGTTTGTACGCGGAACAGCCGTTTTAAAACTAAATATACAAACTCAGATGGCAAAGAATTTAGTAATAGTGGAGTCTCCTGCCAAGGCAAAGACTATCAGTAAGTTGCTCGGTAGCGACTATCTCGTTAAACCAAGTTTTGGACACATTCGCGACCTCTCTAAAAAGAAGTACGGCGTTGACCTCGAAAACAATTTCGAGCCCGTCTACGAAATCGACCCCGAAAAAAAACACGTTGTCGCCGAACTTCGCAAAGATGTAAAAGAAGACGAAACTGTTTGGCTCGCATCCGATGAAGACCGTGAGGGGGAGGCCATAGCGTGGCATCTCGCGGTGGTTTTAAAACTCCCGATTGAATCTACAAAGCGTATTGTTTTTCACGAAATAACCAAAAACGCCATTCAAGACGCGGTTAAGTCGCCGCGAACCATCGACATCAACCTTGTTAACGCTCAGCAGGCTCGTCGTGTGCTCGACCGTCTTGTGGGTTTTGAACTCAGCGAAGTGCTTTGGAAAAAAGTTAAGAGCGGTCTCTCTGCAGGTCGTGTGCAGTCTGTGGCTGTTCGTCTTATTGTGGAGCACGAACGCGAAATTCTTGCTTTCAAGGTTTCCGACTATTTTAAGGCTATCGCTCAGTTTGCCACTCCCGAAGGTAGTTTCAAGGCTGAATACAATGGCAAGTTAGATAATCAAAAACAAGCCGAAGAGTTTCTCAATAGTTGCAATGGCAGCGGATTCGCAGTTAAAAGCGTTGAAGTTAAACCCGGCAAGAAATCACCCGCTCCGCCTTTTACCACAAGTACTTTGCAACAAGAGGCAAGCCGCAAGCTCGGTTTTTCGGTTAGCCAGACAATGGCACTTGCTCAGAGCCTCTACGAAGATGGTTACATTACATATATGCGTACCGACAGCGTTAATCTCAGTTCGTTTGCCGTTAATGCAGCCAAAGAATTCATTACCAAGGAATATGGCGAAAAATACAGCCACCCCCGCGCATTCAAAACCAAAACCAAAGGCGCACAGGAGGCTCACGAGGCTATCCGTCCCACCACAATGCGCACAGTGGTAAGTCAAAAATACGATGAGCAACGTCTCTACGATATAATTTTCAAACGCACCATCGCCAGCCAGATGAGCGATGCCGTTATCGAAAAGACCACAGCTGTAATCGAGGCCGATAAAAACAAGGCAGAATTTACCGCTTCGGGCGAAGTTGTAAAATTTGACGGTTTCCTCAAAGTTTATCACGAAGGCACCGACGACGAAAATGTTGCCGACGAACAACTTTTGCCGCCGCTCAAAGCTTCTGAAAATCTGAATCTTGACCTCATTGAGATAAACCAACGCTTTACCCGTCCGCCTGCCCGCTACACCGAGGCAAGCCTTGTAAAACGTTTGGAAGAACTTGGCATTGGTCGCCCGTCTACTTACGCACCTATTATTACCACTATTATTAAAAGAGGTTACGTGCTTAAAGAAGACCGTCAGGGCACAGAGCGCAATTATGTTTGCCTCACTCTTAAAAACAACAAGATTACTACAAAAACCAAAAAAGAGAATACCGGCTACGAAAAGAACAAACTTTTTTCATCGGATATTGCTATGGTGGTAACCGATTTTCTGTCGGAACATTTTACCGATGTTATGGACTACAACTTTACCGCCTCGGTAGAAAAAGAGTTCGACGAAATTGCAGAAGGTAATCTCGAATGGGCTAAGATGATCAATTCGTTTTATTCGCCTTTCCACGTTTCTACACAAAAGAGCATCGAAGACGGCGAACGAAATACAGGCGAGCGTGTTCTCGGCATCGACCCCAAGACAGGCAAGGTTGTTTCGGCACGTATCGGACGTTTTGGACCTATCATACAACTTGGCGAAAAAGACGACAATCCTGTTTACGCATCACTGCCCAAAGACCAGCATATCGAAAATCTTACTCTCGAAGACGCACTCGCACTGCTCAACAACGAACAAGGCGGACGTCTGCTCGGTACCGACCCTGAAACCGGCAAAAATATCTACGCTCGTGTAGGACGTTTCGGGCCTATGGTTCAACTTGGCGAAACCAACGACAATCCCAAACCAAAATATGCCGCATTGCTCAAAGGTCAGACTGTTGAAACTATTACTTTAACTCAAGCACTCAAACTCTTTGAACTACCGCGCGATTTGGGTGAGTACGAAGGTAAAAAAGTTACCGTTGCAGTAGGTCGTTTTGGTCCGTTTATCAGCCACAACTCTAAATTTGTGTCGTTAAAAAAGACCGACAATCCTGTTACCATTACAATGGAACGCGCCATCGAACTTATATTAGAAAAAGCCGAATCTGACAAGAAAAAACTTATCAAAGAGTTCTCTGCTGATTTCAAGATAGTTCGCGACCGTTGGAATCACCCTGTAATCTACTATAAGAAAAAGTATTACAAACTCGCCACAGGTGTTGATGCCGAAAATCTCACTCAAGACGACTGTATGAAGATAATAGGAACGGAGCCTCAAGAAAAGCCAGCTGATAAAAAAACGGCAAAAAAAGCTTCAACCAAGAAATCTTCTACCAAAAAATAACACGCATTACTAAAGCACTAAATTAAGATGAGTATGGTAAAAAAAATAGTTACAGCGTTTGTCTCCGCATTTATCTTTGCGACGGCAGCTGCACAGCAAGATCCGCATTATAGTTTTTTTATGTTTAACCAAGTAGGTTACAACCCAGCCTATAGCGGCACCGAAGGCATGATCAACGCTGTTGCCATTAACCGCAACCAATGGGCGGGGCTCGACGGAGCACCGCAAACAACAATAATGTGTGTAGATATGCCACTCAATTTTGCTGGCATACAAAGCGGCGCAGGCATTACCATACTTAACGATAAAATAGGATTTGAAAACAACTTTTCGGCCAAATTTGCGTATGCTTATCATATAAAGGTAGGTGCGGGATTATTGTCGATAGGTGCCGATGGAGGTCTTTTTAACAAGACTGTTAACGGCGAATGGCAGTTTCCCGACGAGGCAGAGCAAATCTTCAACGGCAAATGTCGCAAGATGGCGTTTGATTTAGGAGCAGGTCTTTATTATGGCATAGGCGGGCTTACAGTAGGTCTGTCGTCAACCCACCTGCTTGAACCAGTACTCGATTTTTCGGACGATGGAAAAACTTACCTTGCACGGCATTATTATTTTAACGCCGCATACAATATACCGCTTGATAATTCGTTATTTGACTTGACACCGCAAGTGATTTTGATGTCGGACGGCAATACATTACAAACCGACATAAATCTTAACTTTTTATACAATAAAAAGTTTTTTGGCGGCGTTACTTATAGAAACGAAGACGCTCTTTCAGTATTAGCAGGACTTACGATAATGGGAGACTTCAAGGCAGGAATCGCATACGAGTTCGGAATTTCAAAACTTAGAAAAACCAACGCAGGTTCGTTTGAGGTGATGATAGGATACAGTTTTATGCCAGAAAGAAGCAAACCAGCCCAGAAAGTAAGAAGCGTAAGATATTTGTAGAGCCTTTAAAATTTAAAGAAATTTATCAGCAAAAAATAAAAGGTATTATGAAAAAGGTATTTTTAGTTGCAGCTTCAGCAATATTGGTACTCAGCAGCTGCAACAGCGGAATGAACGGTGAACTGACAGGTGCCCCAAACAGACCAGCAGCATACGCTGAAGCCGACCCATACGGAATGGTTTTCGTTCCTCAGGGTAGCTTTACAATGGGCCCAAATGATCAGGATGTACCCTTTACATTGACAGCCCAGTCGAAAACTGTAACAGTGGATCCATTTTGGATGGACGACACCGAAATCACCAACAACGAGTACAGGCAGTTTGTAGAGTGGGTAAGAGACTCTATCGCAATGCGTCTTTGCGTTATTGCAGGTGTTGGCGACAACGGAAAAGGAAATATCTTTGTTTATCCTTACGACGAAGACCAAGTTGATCCCAACGAATACGACCCTACCGACACCAAAAACTGTTGGCTCAACTGGGAAAACCGCGACAAAGTTTGGCAAAAAGGTAAAGGCGAAGAAAGCCAAGCTATTTCTGACGCTGTTAAAGAAATGTTCCTTATTAAAGAAGAACGCTTTAACAAACTTCACGAAATTGATACTCGCAAACTTATTTACGATTACGAATGGGTAGACCTCAAACAGGCTGCTCTCAAACAAAACCGTTACAATTTTAACGAAGATTTTTCGGGTGGTAAATACGAAGGAACTGTTATCGACTCTAAAGGTAAAGTTGTTCCGATTCAAGACCGCCGCTCGTTTATCATGAAAGGTAGAATCCCTGTATATCCCGATACACTTGTTTGGATGAGCGATTACACCTATTCTTACAACGAACCTATGGCTCGTAAATATTTCTGGCACCCCGCATTCGACAACTATCCTGTTGTAGGTGTTACTTGGAAACAGGCTACAGCATTCTGCATCTGGCGTACTGATTTCCTCAACAATTATTACCGTCACAACCATCAACCCATGGTAGAATCTTACCGCCTTCCCACCGAAGCTGAATGGGAATACGCAGCACGCGGCGGCCTAGCACTTTCAATGTATCCTTGGGGCGGTCCTTACACACGTAACTACTCTGGCTGCTTTATCGCAAACTTCAAACCCTTACGTGGACGTTATGCCGACGACGGCGCAGTTCGCACAATCGAAGTAGCTTCTTATGCTCCCAATGAGTACGGTCTCTACGATATGGCAGGCAACGTTGCAGAATGGACATCTAACGCATTCGACGAAAGCGCATACTCTTACACCCACGACCTTAACCCCGATTACAGCTACAATGCTCTTGCCGACGACCCGCCGGTACTCAAACGCAAAGTTATCCGTGGTGGTTCTTGGAAAGATGTTGGATACTACCTCCAAGTTGGTACTCGTACCTACGAATATCAAGACACTGCTAAAAGTTACATCGGTTTCCGTTGCGTAAGATCTTACATGGGTCGCGGAACTATGGGCGAAGACTGGAACTAAACATTATTCATAATACTTATTTGATTTAGAGATACCGGATTTCGGCGGAAAGGTCAATTCCCTGATATCCGGTATCGTTTTTTTATAGTATTTTTTTTATTTGATACAAAAAAATCAAAAAAAACTTTTATCATAAATTATTGGTATATAATTTGTTAAATGATAGTAAGTTTTTATTTTAGAAAAAATGTTAAAAAAACACATCAATAATGTTTTATTGTAAAGTAAAAATTTGTAATTTTAGCGAATAATTCTGCGGTGCATTATTCCACCGTTCAGAAACACAATTAGAAATATTATAAACAATAATTAAATTTAAATTTTAACTTAAAAAAACACATTATGGCAAAGAAAAAACCATTTAACGAGTCTTTGGGTTGGAAAAAATTCATCGCAAAGCTTTACGGTATTGGAGCCAGCATCGTTATTGTTGGTGCATTGTTCAAAATCCAGCACTATCCTGGCGCTTCTGCAATGCTTATGATTGGTCTTTTGACCGAGGCTGTTATCTTCGCATTCTCGGCATTCGACCCGCTACCAGTAGAATACCACTGGCAGAACGTATATCCCGAGCTTTTGACAGACCCCGATGATTTAGAAGAAGAAGGTGGTGCACCTGTTTCTAAAAACAAACTTATGGGTGCTGCTGCTCCTACTTCTGACGGAAAAGCTTTCGCTGAACTCAACAAAATGATTGAAGACTGCGCTGGCAAGAACGTATTCCAGAACCTTGGACAGAACTTCGCTAAATTCAACGAATCTGTTACCGATTTGAAAGACGTTGCTAATTCGGCTGCTGCTTCTAAAGATTTCGAGGCTAACCTCCGCACAGCTTCTGATAGCTTGAAATCAGCTTCTACTGCATTCTCTTCTATCAACGGTACTGCAGAAGATGTTTCTAATGCTATGGGTAACGCTTCAGCTGCTTTCTCTAAAGCTGCTGATCTTGATTTCTCAGCTCTTAAAGACGGCAATGACAAATATTCTAAGAATATTACAAGCCTTAACGGAAACATTGAAGCTATTAATAGTGTATTTGAATTGCAACTTGGTGATTTTGATACTGTTATTCAAAAACTTAGAGATTCGGTTAAAGGCGCTAACACATACGCTACTGAGGTTAATAAACTTGGGCAGAACCTCGCCGCTCTCAATGATGTTTACGGTAAAATGCTTACCGCTATGAACGTAAAATTGGCGTAAATAACGCACTGTAATCTTTAATCTTAGTTTTTAATCAATTTTTAAGTAAACAATATGAGTTCACCAAAGGAAACGCCGAGGCAGAAAATGATTGGTATGATGTACCTCTTCTATACTGCCTTGCTTGCTTTGAACGTATCTGCCGAAATCCTTACGGCATTTTCGCTCGTGGACGGTAGCCTTCGTAAAACCAACACTATTACCGAAGGTGTAATCGCCGATACACAAAACGAATTTGTCAAGGCTATGGTAAACGACTCAGCCGGTGTAGCACCTTACAAATCTCTCGCCGACCAAGTTATTACAGAAGCAGACAAAGCATACGACGAAATACAACATTGGAAAGAGCAGCTCGTTTTCACCCTCGAAGGTGTTCAAAACGAACAGCAACTCCGCGAAATGCACGAAAACGATCAGGAATCATACATCGGAGACCTCGTTTCTAAAAAAGACGACAACAACGTAGGTGGTCAGATCTTCATCACCGAAGGTCACTCTACCGACATCAAAAACTCCCGTGTAGCTTATCGTCAGTTCCTTATCGACATTGTTAACAAAGACACAGTTTCTACCGAACAGGCTGTTAACGCTCGTAGAAGCCTTATCAACAGCTTGGAACAAATGCTTTCTACCGAAGACACCAAATCGTTGAACGACGCAGGTGAAATGATTCCTTGGGAAGTAGCTAACTTCGAGCACTTGCCTGCAGCCGGCGTTCTTGCTCTTATGACTAAGATGCAAGCCGACGTACGCAACACCGAATCTTCGATGCTTTCTTACCTCTTGGGTCAGATCGGTAAATCAGACATGAAGTTCAACGCTATCAAGGCCGTTGTTAACTCACCCTCTAACTACGTACTCGTAGGTCAGCCCTATAAAGCTGAAGTATTTATTGCAGCTTACGACTCTACAACCGACCCTGATATTTTGGTTGGTGGTCAGCCTATTCCTGTAGCACAGGGTGTAGGTACTTACACCGGCAATACTTCAAGTGTTGGTACAAGAACTTGGGGTGGCGTTATTAAGTTGAAAAACAAATCTACTGGTGAAATTAAGGAATATCCTTTCCAAAGCACCTACGAAGTTGGTCAACCCAGCGTATCAGTTTCGCCTACCAAGATGAACGTATTCTATATCGGTGTAGACAACCCAGTAGAAATTTCTGCTTCGGGTGTTCCCGCTGAAAAAGTTAACGCTTCTATCTCGGGTGGTAGCATTCGTCGTACAAGTGGCGCCAACTACATCGTTAACGTTAAATCTCCCGGTGAGGTAACAGTAAACTGCTCCGCTAATATCGATGGTACTACCAAAGCTCTTGGTTCAAAGAAATTCCGTGTTAAACGAGTTCCCGACCCAATGGCATCAGTAGGTACTGGCGAAAACAAACGCGGTGGTATGATTGCTAAAAACAGCCTTATCAACCAAGTGGTACGTGCCGAAATGGAAAACTTCGACTTCGACTTGAAGTTCACCGTTGTAGGCTTTACCGTATCAGCTACAGTTAAAGGCTTTACCCAAAACGCAGAAAGCCGTTCAGGTCAGTTTACCGCTCAGCAGAAACAGCTTATCGCTGGTGTTCCTGCAGGCGGCAAGGTATATATCGAAGATATCAAAGCCAAAGGTCCCGACGGTTCTACACGTAACCTCAACACTATCAAATTTACTGTAAGGTAGTTTGATATTAATGCTTGCACTTACCAAAAAAAGTGCATTTGCAAACAATATTTTATCTTAAAAAGAGTTTTAATAAAACATAGAAGTTCTATTAAAACTCTTTTTTAATTGTAGCATTATGAAGAAAGTACTGTTTTTAACGGCTGTAGTAGCATTCCTGCAATGTTTTGAGGCTCAAAAAACTCAAGCGCAGGTGCTGTTAGGACTTCCTTACGAAAAGATACACACCACAAACCGCAAGCCGGTGCCCTATCAGTTTGTAAGAGAAGCAGATGTAATGTGGTCGAAAATAATATGGAGACAGATAGAGCTCTCAGAGAGGGCTAATCAACATCTTTATTTTCCCACAACGCCTACCGACGGACGTTTGAGTTTAATCGACGTTTTATTGGAAGGTATTCACACTCAAGGTCTTACTGCTTACGATGAAAGCGGCGGCGACGAGTTTGCCACTATACTTACCGAGCAGCAGATTCACAAAAACTTAGGAGCTGCGGTTAATATCGAAACCGTGATTGACGAGAACGACAATATCGTTGAAAAATCGGTTGAAACTCCTTACATGAGTTCTGAGGTAACAAGATACCGCCTCAAAGAGCTTTGGTTTTTTGACAAACAACGTTCGGTGCTCGAATGCCGTATCATTGGTCTTTGTGCTATCCGCGTTTACCACAAAGAACCAGACGACCCCGAAGAGCGTCAAACCCGTGTATTCTGGATCTATTATCCCGAAGCTCGCAAATTGCTGGCTAATGCAGAATGTTTTAATCCTAAAAACGATGCAGCCCGTTTAAGTTTCGAGGATATTTTCCAAAAACGTTATTTCCAGAGCTACATTGTTGCAGAATCTAACATGTACGACAACCGTCTTATTTCAGAGTATGCTCAAGGTCAAGAATGCCTTTTGGAGGCTGAAAATATCAAAGAGCAAATCTTTAACTTTGAACAAGACCTTTGGGAATATTAATCTGATTTAATTCTGAAGATTTTTAACCGCATAACTTTTGGTTGTGCGGTTTTTTTTATCTGTTTCCTTTGGGTGTATAGCTAAATAGAATGTTGTACGATACCATCGGAAATACACCCGGAAGCGAAAGTCCTGTGGCAAGAAACTGATTATCTTTGATCATATCAGTAGGTACAAGATAAGTACCTTCGGGAGTTTCTATTTTGTTGTACGATACCAAAACATAGTTTTTGCGGTTGTAAACATTGTATACCGATAATGTAACTGAATGTTTGATATACTTATTCAACGGGCGTTGAAAGTTGTATACCACAGCAGCATTTAATTTGTGATACATTCTTAGGCGTGCATTATTGCGGCTACCGTAGTATGGTATTTTGTAATCTTGGTAGTAATAGAAACCCACGGGCATGGTGTATGGCGTACCCGAACAGCAATTGAAGTCGGCTTTGAACGTAAGCCGGTTGTTGATGGTATATTGAGCCATTATATGTATATTGTGGGGTATATTGTCGTTTGAAATGTATTTGTGCTTCATGAGGTCGGGAGTGTAGCGCTGACTGTAAGTATAAGCGTAAAAACATTTCATTTTTAAACTGCCTTTGTCTTTTTCAATAGCTGTTTCAAAACCCTGAGCGGTGGTTTCTCCTAAGAAAAAGTCGCGTTCGATGGCTTCGTTGAGTAGCATATTGGCGTGCTGACCATATTCGGTAATGTTTTTTGAATATTTGTAATAGGTGCAGAATGTGAAAATAAGTTCTCGTGTGGTGTATGTGGCGGTAAATGTGGCACAGTCGGACGTTTGTGGTTTAAAATATTTGCCGCTGGGAATCCAAAAATCGAGCGTTGTAAACGGACTTATTGAATTTGACAGCATGTGCAAATATTGTACATTATGTTCTGCTGATACTTTTAAAATGGTTTTGGCATTTGGCTTGTACACAAGGGCTACACGCGGTTCAAAATTCCAAAAAGTATTAAACCTACCTTCGGGTACCAATGTAGTGTCCCAACTCATTTTTGTGATGTTGTGCTCAAAGTATTTGGCAGGTCCGAAATTGTTCCAAATAGATAATCGCGACCCGTATTTTATGGCTATGCTATTGCCAATTTTGCTTTCAACACCTAAGTATCCCACAATATTATCGGCATTACCCGACATTATACCTTTATTACTCTTTTTGTTGTCGATATATTGTGTTGCAGGGTCAATGTCGGTGAAGGTGTATTCTGCGCCGGCTTTGATTGTGTGGTTAGACGAAATGTTGTAAACTATGTCGGTTTTGATGCCGATGTTGCCTATACGGGTGCGCCAATAGCTGTCGTGAGTTTCGGATGTAAAGAGTTTGTAGCTATAATGCCCTATATAGATATTGTTGTTGAGGTAAATTTTGGGAGAAATTATTTTGTATTGGCGGATGGTGCCAGTGTTGTTTTGCCACGCTACAGCGTAGTTGTTGTTGGTTTGAAGGTTAGAATATGCGTCTTTGCCTCTAAAATACGAAAGGTAAATGCGGTCTTTGGGCGTTGCTTTTATGTGAATTTTGGCGTGAATATCGTAAAATTTGTTGTCGCCTTCAAATTCCATCAATTCGGCTATCCATCGTAAGTTTGAAGTGCGAATATCGGCTGTGCCGGTAATTTTGTCTTGATAGATAGGTGTTTCGATACGGTGCGAATTGGTGAGCGGTGTAAATTCGCTGCTAATGATTACTTTGCCGCTACTGCCGTCTTTGGTGTGTATGTCGGTAATTGATGACAACCGTCCGCCATATTTTAGAGGGAAATCCGAAGTGTAAACGTTTAGCGAATTAACCGCTTCGGGAGCTACGGCAGAATAAAAGCCAAACAAGTGCGACGGGTGATAAATTGGTGCTTCGTCGATAAGTATTAGATTTTGATCTTTGTATCCGCCGCGTACATTATAAAACGCAGAACCGTCGCTCTGACGTGTTATGCCATGGTCGGTGGCAAGAATGCCCACAAGGTCGCCGCCAATTATTAATCCCGCATATTTGTTGAAATCTGATGCTTTTATCGACGAACTATTGTTGAGCGATTCGGTAATTGAGTTTTTGGTTTTGTCGGCAGTAACAGATATGGCTTCTAATTGAGTTTCAATGGGTTCAAGGTCTTTGTCGATTGTTTCGTTTTCTCTTAGGTTGATGTTGATATATTCGCGACGGTAGCCAAGATACGAAAACGTAATGGTGTATTCGCCTTTTTCGAGAGGTAGCGAATAGTATCCGTAAGCGTTGGTGAGCGTTCCTTTGTTAGAATTGTTGACAGCAACAGTGGCTCCGATAAGCATTTCGTGCGACGAAGCATCGCGTATATAACCGCTGATGACGGCATTTTTGGATGTTTGCTGCGATTGTCGGTTGTTGTTGATGTCTTTTTTTCGTGGTTTTAGGATGATGTGAGTGTCGGTGATGATATACGAAAATTCTAATGTGGCAGAAATCTGCGAAAGAACATTTGATAGTTTTTTGTTGCGGATTTTGATGTCGAGTTTTATCTCGTCGTCTACCAACTGACTGTTATATACAAACATAAAGCCCGTCTGATTTGAAATATCTGCAAGAATTTCTTTCAGCGGGCTTTTTTTATACGATATGCTTATTTTAACGGTGCTATCGGTTTGTGAATAAGATTTTTTTGGCAGTGTTAAGGCTATCAGTATTACTGAGCAAATTATATATTTAGCAATATTACCGATGACTATTTTGGCTGCCGGCATTTGGTTTTAATTGATATATCATCTTTTTACAACCGCATATCCGCCTTCTGGAGTTTGGATTATGTTGGTTTCGTCGAGAGTTTGGTTGATGATATTGATAATCGACGACAGGCTTTGATTGCTAAATGTGCCTGAAATTCTATAATTTGCGCTTTCAATATCTTCAAATTTGTATTCAAATCCGTATGCTTGAGATAGTTGTTTCATAATATCGCCAAGCTCGGTGTCGTTAAACTTAAACTCTTTTAGTTTCCATGCTATGGTGTTGTAATTGTTGATTTTTTTAACTACAAAACCTTCTTTAGCTGTATAGGTGAGTTCTTCGTCTTTGGTGATTTTTACCGAATTGCCATCTTTGGGCGATACCACTTCTACAATGCCTGATGTAACTGTAACTGTGGTGGCATTAGCTTTTTGGCAAACATTGAACGAAGTGCCATGAACTATTACTTTAACATCCTGAGTACAGATTTCAAAAGTGCGTTCGGGGTTCTTTTCTACATCAAAGTAAGCTTCGCCTTTGAGGTCTACGCAGAATTTGTCTTTGCTGTTGCGACAAGTAACAGAACTATTGCGATTTACACTAATTGCTGTGCTATGCTCTACAATAGTTTCGATTGGAGTGTCGATAGCTGCAAATGTTTGCGTTTCGGATTCGTTGTTGTGCATAATAAATACCGTTGTGGCAAGTATAATTAATACTGCCGCAGCAATTTTTAGCATAACGTCAAACCTTAATATCTTAGCTTTTCGGTGAAATCCAAGTTCTCCGGCAAGTTTGTTCCATTCTGCGTCGGTGTCGATGTCGAGCAGTTTAAGGTCTGATATCTCCGGTATTTTTAAATCTACATTGTCCATTGGTCCTTTTTATAAAAAATGTTAGTTTGTTTTATGTATTTAGTCTAAAATTGTAACACGCGAAATGTTTTTTACCCTATGTATTTTATTATGTTTTTTTCTCTTTTCCGAATATTTTTTTTCGGAGTAGTTTCAATGCTGATGTTATGTGAGCCTCTACCGTTTTGATACTTATGCCGAGTTTTTCTGATATTTTAGGGTTAGTAAGTTTTTGATAGCGGCTGAGAATAAATACCTCGCGGCTTTTTTCGGGCATGTGTTTAATGGTGTCTACAATAGCGGCTTCAAGCTCGCTTGCTACTATATCGTTGTCGGCGTCGGAATTTTCGCTTTCAAATAATGGTAATGTTTCGTCGGTTGTATATTTCTTTTGGTCGCGAATGTAATTTATTGATAGGTTGTGTGCTATACGATAGAGGAGCGCTTTTAGGTTGCTTTCAGGTGGGAGAGTTTCGCGTTTTTCCCATACCTTTACAAAACTGCGGTGCGCAAGGTCTTTGGCGGTGTCGGTGTCCTGCACTATCTTGCGGCTGTATATGGTGATGGATACAAAGTGTTCCTTAAATAGCTTTTCAAAATCACGCTCTGAAAGTTGCATTTGTGTGTTTCTTTTTCAAAGTGTAAAGTAAGTGGTTTTGGATTACATTTGCAAATATTTTATTAAAAAAAAGCGATTATTTTTGCAACGAGCTGTAACTTTTGATATAGTTGTCCGTCTTATGGCAAAACAACATTAAAACATACAACCATGAAAAAGATATTGTCAATTATTTTGTCGGCAGTGATTATAACTATCACAAATGTGTGGAATGCCGACGCTCAAGAAAACGTAGGCGGACTTTTGTCGGAGGCTAAAACCGAGCTTCTCAACCGCAAGTGCGACCTTTTGGAGGGACGTTCTAATTTTGAAAACCGTATCAATAATCTTCGCGATAGTGCTAATCAGATGTCGCTCAATACACAACGTATCGACGCTCTCAATTCTGGTATTCGCGATATTGATTCTACGATTGCCAAAATTGATATTGCTCTCGATGCTATTCAAAACTCAGGTATGGTTAATTCGTATTCTAACCGTGTAGAAATCAATCGCAACGGTAATTCTGTTAAAATCTACCGTCGTGTATCTGACAAGCATGTTACAGTAGAGGTTAATAACGAAAGAGTGGTTAATGGCGATGGTTTCGACCCTGTGAATATGTTTGATGCTTGCATTGTTAATAAGAAAAAGCAATTTAGAGGACACCTTTCGGGTCTATTTTTGGGAATAAACGGATTGCTTAATAGTGATTTTAAAGCTGAGACGCCCGAAGATTATCCTTTCCTTGCGCTTAACGAAAGCCGTTCGCTTGATTTTTCGATTTATTTTAACGATTTTACTGTGCCTTTTAGCAAAAATTTTGGTATGGTTTCGGGTTTCGCTTTGCAATTCAACCATTATTCGTTTCAAGAACATTTCGACCTTGTGGTGGTTGACAAAAAGATTGCTGCCGACTACGACAATACTGTATCTCCTGAATTTAAGCGCTTTAATTACCGAATAATGCATTTTAATGTGCCGCTTGTATTTGAATTTAATACTTCGGGATTCTCCAAATTTTATATTAATGCTGGTATTATGGGCGGTGTGCGTATTGGCAGCCGTACTAAACAGGTTTATACTGTGGACGACGACCGACAGAAAAAATGCGTTCGCAAACCATTTGAAACTAACTTGCTTAAATACTCTTTTATAGGCGGTTTCGGTTACGGAAGTGTGCAGATTTTTGGTGAATATTCGCCTGTTTCGCTTTTCAAAGAGGGACATGGCCCCGATTTGTATCCTTATTCTTTAGGTGTTAAATGGATTTTTTAATTAGTTGATATTGTGAATATTGCGGAATATAATAGTTGTGTTGATCAATTCTCTGATTTCGTGTACCGATTTCTGTTAAAGTCGGTACGCGATGTTCAGACTGCTCAGGACTTGGTGCAAGACAGTTTCGAAAAACTTTGGATTGCCCACAAAGATTTAGATGCTTCTAAAGCCAAGCCCTATCTTTTTTCGTGTGCACATAATGCAATGATTGATTATTTGCGCCGAAATCAGCATACCGATGATTTGGATAAATCAACCAATACTCCGCAATCTTCTTTTAAACAATATAATGATATTCAAGAAATACTTGAAGTAGCTATTTCAAAAATGAAACCCGAACAGCGAAGTGTTATCCTTTTGCGCGACCTTCAAGGCTATTCTTATCAAGAAATTGCCGATATTACAGGTTTGAATATTGCCCAAGTTAAGGTTTACATCTTTAGGGGAAGGTTGTTTTTGAAACAGTTTTTAGAAAAATCACATATCTATTCGTTTGACGACTTGGTGGAATCATTATGAAAGTAACAGCAGAAAATATTGAAGCATTGATAGTTGACTATATCGACGGTGCTCTTTCAAAAGAAGTTGCCGCCGAGGTAGACCGTTTTGTTGAGCTTAATCCCGAATATGCTGAAATGCTAAGCGATTATTCTGAAATGTGCGGCGTATTTTCTGTTGATGTTTCTAAAAACGAAACGTTGGACAGTGGTGTTAAAAATAGTTTGAAACATACTTCTGATTTTGATGATTTGTCAGAGCCTTATTTCAACCGTCTTGCTGTTCTTGTTACCGAAAATATTGCTCAGCCACACGAATCGGCAGAATATGAAAAGATGCTTTTAGAAAACGATGATAATATCCGTTCTGCTGCATTGTTTTCTAAGTGTAAGATTCAGGATAATAATGATATACATTATCCATTTAAACAAACGCTTAAACGTAATGCCAAGGTTAGAAGAATATGGTATTACGCTGCAGCAGTGGCTGCTCTATTTTTTGCGTTGCTTGCAATTAAGCTGTGGACTAATAACGAAATTTTGATTAATACTATGGCCACGAGCAGTAGGGTAGTGGTGGATAAGGTTTTTGTGGCAGATAACAAAGTTGATGTTCAAGATGAGTTAGCTATTCCTGCCTCTGAATCGAAACCTGTTAACCCCATTGATTCTCAAATTGTAGCGCAACCAATTTCTTCACCAATAGAATCGCAACTAATTTCTTCACCAATAGAATCGCAAACCATTGCCACAATCGAACAGCCTATAGTTTTCGACTCTTTAGATATAGCACGTATCAAAATAGACTATGCAGAGTTGACTGCTGATGCGGATTCTATGAGTTTCGTTCCAGTTGATTATGCTCAAATCGACGATGATGATTTTCAGATAGATGCTGATAATAACACTTTTATAGGAGAGCGCGGAGTTAGCGAAATCCGCCGTTTGTCGGGATTGTTTCACCGCCGCAGCAAAGAGCGCAACAATCCAAAAATTTGTTTTTCGTACGATGACGAAGGCAAAAAAGATGGAATGTCGCTCTTGATTGGTGGTAGAGAGGTGAGGGTTTGGTCGAGATAGGGGAGAGCCTATCCTTTTTTGATTTCTTTGATGAGCGCACCCGAAAGACTTGTTGCACCAAGGCGGAAATATTCAGGTGTAATGCGTTCTTCGCCAAGAATTTCTTTTACTATGGTGTAATACATAAGGGCATCGTCGGCAGTGCGGATACCTCCAGCGGGTTTTAAACCAATGGTTTTGCCAGTGGCGCGTTCAAAATCTTTGATAGCAATTGCCATAATCAATGCTGCTTTGGGTGTGGCAGCAGGACTCATTTTGCCTGTTGAGGTTTTGATAAAGTCGGCACCTGCTTTCATGGCTATTATTGAGGCTTCGTAAATGTCAGAATCGTAAGAATATGCGC
>JAGCDD010000035.1 GCA_017651345.1 Bacteroidales bacterium
CCTTGCCCATATTTTCAAGCGATGTCTTGTTATATTGGTGGGCGATGTCTTGTGTCGTTTGGATGAGTTTGGCTGGCATCCCAGAATATGCGGTTGTAATGTCGTAGATTCCATATTTGACATCGGTTTCCGATAGTTTGGTTTTGTCATATTGCCATTCTTTTAATTTTTGGGCTTCTTCTTCGAAGTTGCTTGCCTCCATAAAATCCAACATTACACCACCAAAGCCGCTCCACGAAAACATATTTTTCTCTAATAGTAGTGACGTGATGGCAGTAGTACCTATATATTTTCCTATCGGGTTGGCATTTGGAAATGTTTTGGTTACTTCATCGTCAACTATGTCTCCAACCTTGCCTTCTACATAATCGGTCAGTTTGTCGATAGCAACGCCCTTCACAGTTTCATACAGCCAACTGTTGTCTTCTTGACTATATACATTGCTTGAAAAGCCAATTAATATGGCTATTAATATGATTTTATTTTTGAACATCTTGTATGTATTTTGATTCGTTATCTATCATTTGTTTGTATAATTGATCTTCAACGGCTTGTGTTTCGTCCATGATTTTTTGCTCCAATGCCACAAGGACATCTTGCATATATTCTTTCCTTGCCTCCATAATGTTTTCAACAAGAGATGACGAGAGATATACTTTTGCTAAAAAAGCCCCTGCCTTGATGACCCAACGCCAACCTGGGATAAATGAACCTATGGTTGACACGGTATTTGCTACCCCATTGTAAGTCTTATTGTCTTCTATTTCAGTTATAATTTTGTTGATTGCCTTCCTATCGGCCGAATAGTTGTCGAATGAAATGTTAGGGACTTTCAAGGAGAGTTTTGTGAATTTATTGACTCCTGCTGTTTTGGCGTACAAGGCTCTTTGCTTGTTCACCTGTGCGCAAAAATTGTTTATTTCGTTCTGCAAATAACTTCGGTATTTGTCTGATGAAAAAACAGTTTGGACAATCATATTGAATTGTTTTTCGATGTCGTCCTCATTTTCGGGCAATTTACTTATTTTGGAATAAGCTTCGGCTATATAGCCGTAGCTTTCGTAAAGGTAGTCGTATGCGCTTCGTTCTATGATATAACAGAAGTTTTTCATAAATTTAGACTCCTCTATTGTATATTGTTTGACGTGAGTCCTCAACAGCTCTTGCGATTCTTTAACTCTCGTTTTGCGTTCAGCGTTAAATTCATAGGTGTATAAAGGTAGTTCAGCACATAAATAATTGAGGTTGTCAAGTGTAAGCTGGTTTCGGTGTTGTAATATTGTGTTGATAATTGCATATTTTGCGAGGGAATTTTTTTCGTTTGACATTGACATGTATTTGGTGAGTTCGCCCACATTCATTCCTTTTATGTTTAACAGCTCTGTTTGCTTGTACTTTTCCATATATTCCTTGAATACTGGTTCGATAGCGGGGGTGTTTTTTGCTTTGTCGTAGTACTGCATTGCGATTTGGTAGTTGGTAATTTCTGAGTATGAAACGGTTGTTAGCAGAGCCTTTTGCGCTTCTGTAGCGATATCGCCTTGGCTGTTGCTAAGTTCGATCAATCGTTCAATGTTGTTGCTCAACTGAGCTTCGCGAACATCTTCATTTCTCTGTCCAAATGCACTGCTTGCTACAAATGCGCAAATCAACAAAACTGATAGTAGTTTGTTGGATACCTGTACCGACATTCCTGGCTCCAACATGCCCTGATTGGTGAGCATCTGTTTTTTTACTGTTATTTTGTACAGTGCCATAATAAGTAGGTTTAAGTAATTAAACAATTGTCCTCCGTGTACAACAAAGGCGCGAAACACCTTTATCCTTGTAGGAGGCTCTGGTAAACCTTTGTCAGAGATAAAAAGAATGGTATTCCGCGCCGAAATATATTCCGCCCACGTCAACGGGCAAAACAACTTCAATTTATATCCGCATCCGCCGCCCTGACAAAAAATTTACCAGATTTTCCTACAAGGCTGCGGATTTGTTGCCGCAAATATAAATCCAAAGAACGGAATACCAAAATTTTTTTGCAACTTTTTTAGTTGCAAATTTCACTACAAAGAAAATGCAAGTTTTTCAGCCCTCAAAATTTTTTGCCGTAGTTTTGTGTGAATTGTCAGTATTTCGTAAATAATCGCACTAAATGCGAGTGATTTGCAATTTTTTTGTAACTTTGCACCAAAATCCACCGACAATGATACCAAACGACTTCATCTTAGACCTCAACGCCATCAACCGTACCTATCTGTTTTTCAACGACAGGAAGAAGTTGGAAGATTTTACGGGCATTAGTTTTTCCAACAACAATACCGCAGCAAAAGCAAGTTTTGAAAGACGATACACAGCCTTCCAAAAACTCGCCGCTGATGCCAAAAAGGTATGTGGCTTCGACCTGCAACAACTGCTCGAAATCTATGAGAAATTATCCGAAACGATAGCGACAGAAAAGCCGTCAATGTCTAAGAAATCAAATATTTACGAATTGTTGGATTCTTTCATATTTGATGATGAAATTGCGGATTACAGCCTCAGGATGGCGGTTAGGATTTTGATTATGACTAAACATTTGCCAAAATACAATTCGCACAAGGGGCCGGCGGAAAACTTGTTGGGGGATTTTGAAAAGTTTTATGCTCTAATCGACGATTATTGCAGGGCTACCGGCAAAATTACTTTTGGATATATCGACATTCACCGCGAAAATTTGTACGCAACAGACCCGAAAGATTTGTCGCGGATGCTTTTGATTTCTATTGCGGCGGATGTATTGTTGACGATTCGCAATTGCAACAATGAAAAGTCCAAATATGCCGCCATCGCTAAATTACGAAACGAAGTCTATGATTTGACTGGCATTTATTGTAATTATGACGGAGACAACACCCGCGATTTTTGGCTCTTGGAATATGACGACGATGAGCGCAAAAACTATTTCTTGTCGCATTATGTAAAAGTAGATGAGCATTATGAATATACTATATATCAGATGTTTATAAGAGATTTTCGCGGATTGAACCATTTTACCATAATGAGCGAAAAATTTGCCCGCAAATGTTGTGAGAATGGCAGCGCACAAGACGAAGAAGCCTCGTTTTGGGTGGATTTTTCCCGCAAGCCTACCAATATTTACAAATCTGACGACAAGACAATCAAAAAACTCACTTTTGACCGTGTTAGCAGCAAGGGTTTCGACATCTGTTTGACTGAACTTTACCGTGTGGAAAATTCAGCCCCTTACGTGAAATTAATCGAAAATGCCGTCTTGACCACCGACCCTAAATATCTGTACTTCAAGTCGGGCAAACTCACTGCCATAACGGAGGATTATTTGTGTTTTGATTTGCCCGACGATGTCCGCGCCGTACTCAATACAAATCAGACCTCTATCAAAATCCGCCGCGAAAATGAATTGGCGTGTTACGAAAGCATCAATTCTGATGTTTGTTTCGCGGTGTTTGCCGATGGTGCGGTGTATTTGGCGTTTTACAATTTAAACAAGTTTTACGATGTGAGGAAGATTATTTCTTGATCACGGCAATTTCATTTAAACTTTTGAACACCGAATTAAACGAATAAAACGAAATTGTCTTATTGATAGTTACATTAAACAAATGCCGCAAGCGGCAGCAAATTAAACGAATAAAAAAATGCAGAAGTATATTCGTTCAATTCGTAATATTAAAAATTAACTTGTTGATTTTTAATTTGTTAGTTTAAGTGATTTATTCGTTTTATTTGTTTAATTCGTTGTTAAAAAAAATCGCCGTGTTTCTTGATAAAATAATTTGTGGTAAACATTGAATAATTGAAAGATAATTTTTACATTTGCAGACAAAAGCCCAGAACGATGCTTCTAAACATCTTCTGGGCTTTTTGTATGTTGGCTCTGAATATTAAAAATAATTATTTTCCAATCAGTTCCACGCTGCGCTTAACAAACTTCGTGAGGTCTTCGCCACGGAGCATGTTGTTGGCGAGGAGGGCGAGGTCGATGAGCTGTTTTACGAGCTTGTTGCCGGCTGCGAAGTTCTCGAACAGAGCTTTGCGGCGGGTCTCGATGTCGGAGATTTTCTTTTGGAGTTCCGATTTCTTGTCCTTCTCCTCGGTGGAGATTTCCTCGTCTTTCTTGTCCTTGGTGAGTTTTTCGAGGCTGTCGAGGTCTGCCTGGATTGGGGCGAGTTCCTTTTCAAGCCCTGACACTTCGTCAGCCGTGGCAGCCTTGGCGTCGGCGATGAGCTGCTTGACGAGCGGGTGCGCTTCGTTGACCACGAGGTTGAGGTTGTCGGGCAGATTGTTGTAGAAGCTTGATTCGGGACCGCCGAGTTTGCCCATATCCTTCATACGGCGCATAAATTCGCTATGTGTGATTATGACAGGCATATCGTCGGCAGAGAGTGTGTCAAATTCCACGGTGAAATTCTTCTTGGAATCCTTGGGCGTCTGGCTGTCGAA
>JAGCDD010000446.1 GCA_017651345.1 Bacteroidales bacterium
AACAACCTTGTAGCATTCGCTCCACCGCAAATACCACATTCTCGCACGCAAAACAAAAATTCCCTTTGCATAGAAATTTGTTTTTGTCATTGCCGACTCCCAAGCAAAATTGATTATAAATAAAAAAGCGTGGAATCGTACCTGTTACCCGTTCCACAAGTGAGGCTCTCGCATTGCCCATCTAATCAGAACGAGCAACGCAGAACCCACGCCGATATGTAATGGCACGAGCGTACCATATATTACATACCCTATGGGCATCCACCGTTGCTTTGATCTTGATTAGATTGGCAGAAATTCTTACGAATTTCGCAATCCAGAATTTGCGAGATTCCACTTGTCAGAATCAAAGCGTCAGATAAACGCCTTTTATGTCCAAGCCCACCCAACCGCATAAAAAATGCTTCGGCGGGAACTTTGGGTAAAAATATGAAAATTTTCAATTAAAATGAATTTCAACTTACTTTTTTCACAAATGACAGAATGTAATTATTCGTAACAGTATTTTTATATATTTGAAAGTTGAAACATTTGTTCTATGAAAAAAATAATCATTATCGACGGTGGACCGCGTAAGACGTTTAACACCGCTTCCATGCTTACAATGAAACATATAGCATTATCACTCTGTCTTTCTCTCTCGTTTTTTTGTTCGTGCCACTCCAACGCCACAAAGAGCGACATAACGGAAGACCTTGCCCTTAAAGGTGTAAGCAACTATTGCCACAGCGCATACGACTGGAGCATAGCCGAGAACAATCCTTCAATTATGAACGTGACAATGGGCGAAGCGTCCGAAACCGAATATCAGGTGATATTCCGCAGCTATACGGGTGCGTTGGTCTATTTCTATGTCGATAAGAAAAGCGGCACAACAAGAATGGTTGAATGCGTGCCGAATCTTGGCATCGAGAACGAAGCGGGAACCATTGAGTTATCCGATTACTTGGAAAACACCGATGCAAAGAATTTACCGACTCAAAATAACTAGTCCATATTTGCCGCAAAAATCGTATATTTGCCTATAAATCAAAATTGACGAATATGAAAAGTTTTAAACCTAATTCGTGGCTACTGCCACAACCGGTGCTTATTATCGGCACGTATGACAAGAACGGAAAGCCAAACGCGATGAACGCAGCTTGGGGCGGACAATGGGACGCTCACGAGATTATGATTTCGCTCGGCTCGCACCAAACAACCGACAATCTTGCTGTGAATCCCGACTTCACCGTGACGTTTGCAACTGCCGAAACCGTGGTGGCAGCCGATTATGTGGGCATTGCCAGCGGACGCAAAACTCCCGACAAAATGGAAAAAACTGGCTGGACAATCACCAAAGCGCCCAACGTGAACGCTCCCGTGTTCGGCAATTTCCCTATCACGCTTGAATGCCGTCTGACGCAGAAAATTGGCGAAAGCGCCGAAGGATACAACCTTGTGGCTGAAATTGTCAACATTCTCTGCGACGAAAAATATCTTGCCGCCGACGGCAAACCCGACGTGGAAAAAATGGGGCTCATCATTTTCGACCCCATCCATCACACATACATCCAGTTGGGTAAAAAAGTCGGCAACGCGTTCTCCGACGGCAATAAATTGAAATAAAACACACGACGAACATGAAAGTGATTCTTACCGGTGCCACGGGCTACGTGGGCGAAGGTGTGCTGTTGGAACTGCTCCGCACGCCCGAAGTTGAAAAAGTTTTGTCGGTCGGTCGCCGTTCGGTGGAGATTGACAAGTACGAATGTCTGACTGCCGACGAGAAAGGCAAATTCGAAGAATACATTGTGTCGGACTTGATGGATTTGAATGCTGGCGACGAGCGTTTCAAGGGCTACGACGCAGTGTATTTCATTGCAGGCATTTCGTCAATCGGTATGGCCGAGGACGCATATCGCCGCATATCGTACGACATTCCCACGCATTTTGCCGACATTATGCCCGACAAAGAAAAAATGACATTCATCTATCTCAGCGGCGCAGGCACAAATCCGAACGGCAAGCAATGGTGGATGCCGATAAAGGGAGCCACGGAGCAATATGTGGCCAAGGCGGGATTCCGTCACGCGTTTGCGTACCGTCCAGCCCTTATGCGGTGGGCAAAAGGCCAACGCCGTATGCAGAACATGCAGTATGTGTTCATTTTGTTTTATCCGCTTATGTATGTGCTTGGCGGAGCAAACAATATGACCGAAATGGCTCATTCCATGCTCGCCTGTTCCCGCGACGGATATTCAAAATTTGCCATTGGAGCAAACGATATTAAGAAACTGGCGAAGAAGTGGTAGATACAACTGAGTAAAAATAAACGTTTTACGTTTTGTTTTTCATTACATAATGCGTAACTTGCTCAAAGTTACAATTATGTTTAACCTAAATTTATCAAAAATGAGAAAACAATTTTTATTGATTCTTTTAGCAGCAATTTCTTGTTTTTCACTGATTAGTTGTGGCGATGACGACAAAAAAGACGATCCAAAACCTGCAAACGACACCGAAGTAAACGACGGCTCAGGAACAAACGTTGGTGCAAATCCTTTTGCGGGAAACACTTACAAAGAACTTGAACCTGGAAGAGACGAAATGGATTTTTTTGCATTTTCGGAAAAGAAAGTGTTATGGGGTGATGTAGAATATGATTACACCTTTGATGACAACACAATAACCTTGTCGTCAAGAGGATACGTAGTTTACGAAGACATATCATACACGTTTTCCGAAGATAAAAACACATTGACGTTGTGGTCGTCAGCAGGTATTACAGGGAATTACATTAAACAGTAGGTATTCTTATACTCCTGCTTTGTCCTAAAAGGTTTCCGAAACCACTTTTTGTTGTACAATCTCAAAAAGTGGTTTCATGCTTTTGGTATTCCAAAAAATGTTACTATTCTCGCCTGCTCCCGTGACGGAAATCCCCAATCTGCTATTGGAGTAAATAAAGTAATCTTTTGATTTACAAATAGTTAAAGTTGCAGTAATCAATTTTTTGTTTTATCTGTAAATACAGAATGTTTGGTTTCAAACAAACTGTCGGGTGCAAATTCCTTTGCCACCTTTTTCATAAGTGCCACCGTGTCATCAACGCCACCGTTCGGGAACACTATCATATTACGGTTGTATAGTTCCGATTTTGGTGGAATATACATTTCGTAGTCCTTGAACGGTTTTAGGTTGCGTGGTCGTGAAGCCACCAAACCAAGCCCTTTCACGTTGCCCGACGGGTCGAATTTTGTCGCTTCACCAAACTTTTGAGTAAATCGGCAGATAATGGAGTTGTTGAGTATAAACCGAATGTCGGCACTCAAATAAGAAACAATCGTGCTGAAATTCTGCGTCGTGATAAGCGTTGAAATCGCTTGACCTGCACATTTCACAAGATTGCTCAATGGTATGGCAACCGTAAGCCCTGCCAGTGTGTTGGCTTTGTATTTTTCAATTTTTACGGTTTTGCTATTGGGTTGCAAACTGCCGACCTCGTTGCCGTTGTACTTTACAACGATGTTCGACAATCCGATGGTTACTTCCTTGTCGGTCTTGTTTTCAAACACGATAGCCAATGGGATGTGGAGATTTCCGTTTTTGAACGAGATTCTTTTCAGTCCACCGTCAATCTTTGGCGTACAAACAAGTTGGTCAGCAAAGTCAAAAATCGACAATACTTTTCCTGCAACGTATATGCCACTACCGAAAAGTAACCAACCAAGTATTTTTAATCCTTTGCCCATTAAATTTTTAATTTGACAGGCAATGTTACAACAGGGCAAATCCGTAAATTCGGGTTTTGTTAGGGTTCGTCGGGTTTCCTACACGATAAAATTGTTTTTAGGAGTTTTTTATTACATTTGTAGAACAATAGTAAATTGGTAAGTTATGAAACATAAAAAACTTCTCTTTTCGTTTATTCTCGCTTTCTTCGGTATGCCTGGTTTTTGTAATAGTTCTGAGAAAATCAATCCTAATCCTATTGCTGCAGTAAAAGTCGGCGACAAATGGGGATATATAGATAAAACGGGAAAATTCGTCATAAATCCGCAGTTTGATGACGCTTGGTCTTTTTCCGAAAACGGTTTGGCAAGAGTTATAGTTGGCGACAAATGGGGATATATAGATAAAACGGGAAAATATATTGCTAATCCGCAGTTTGATGGTGTTGATTATTTTTCCGAAAACGGTTTGACAAGAGTTATAGTTGGCGACAAATGGGGATTTATAGATACAATGGGAAAAATCGTCATAAATCCGCAGTTTGATATGGCTGATAATTTTTCCGAAAACGGTTTGGCAAGAGTTGAGGTTGGCGGCAAATGGGGATATTTAGATAAAACGGGAAAATTCGTCATAAATCCGCAGTTTGATGGTGCTGATAATTTTTCCGAAAACGGTTTTGCAATAGTTAAGGTTGGCGACAAATTTGGATTTATAGATAAAACGGGAAAATTCGTCATAAATCCGCAGTTTGATGACGCTTGGTCTTTTTCCGAAAACGGTTTGGCAGTAGTTAAGGTTGGCGACAAATGGGGATTTATAGATAAAACGGGAAAATATATTGCTAATCCGCAGTTTGAT
>JAGCDD010000447.1 GCA_017651345.1 Bacteroidales bacterium
AGCGAACAATAAAAGTAACCCTACAAGTACAGGACAAGTAGACAATAAAACAGGACAAGTAGACAATAAAGTAGCCAATAAAATTATTGATAATGCATTAATTGACAATAACTTAAACACAAAAGAGAACAATAAAATAGAGAATAAAAGCAACCCGACAAGTACAGGACAAGTAGACAATAAAGTACAGGATAAAGTACAGGATAAGCCTCTGACAAAAACAGAGCATAATATTGTTTTGCTTATACAAAAAAATGAACGAATTACAATACCTGATATGAGCAAAGAATCAAATCTATCAGAATCACGAATAAACAAAATCTTGTCTTCTTTACGCAAAAAAGGCATCATTGAAAGACAAGGTGCAAGGAAAAACGGCTATTGGATTGTAAACATTTAACACAAGAATAAATCATGAACCAATCGAAACTTTCTGTCCTCACTGACGAGGGCATCGAACTATTGAAAAACCTCATCCGCACGCCGTCTGTTTCGCGCAACGAGGACAAGACGGCGGAGTTGATTTTCAATTACTTGAAAGACCACGGCGTAGAGGATGTGCATCGGCATTTGAACAATGTTTGGGCGTTGAGCAAGAATTTTGACGCCAACAAGCCGACCATCCTCCTCAATTCGCACCACGACACGGTGTTGCCCGCCAAGACTTACACCCGCGACCCGTACAGCCCCGATGTAGAAGACGGCGTGCTTTATGGTCTCGGCAGCAACGACGCAGGCGGCCCGCTTATCAACCTGATTACCACGTTCTTGTATTTTTACGACAACGACAATCTACCGTACAACCTCATAATCGCGCCCACCGCCGAGGAAGAAAATTCGGGCGAAAACGGCGTGATGAGCATCCTCGACAAACTGCCGCCGATAGAATTTGCAGTGGTTGGCGAGCCAACTTGTATGGAGATTTCTGTCGCCGAAAAAGGCATCCTCGTACTCGACTGCACCGCGCACGGCAAGACCGGACACGCCGCAAGAAATACCGGCATCAACGCCATCTACAAGGCATTGGACGACATCAATTGGCTGCGTAACTACAAGTTTGAAAAAACTTCGCCGTGGCTTGGCGACGTCAAATGCACCGTCACGGGCGTCAACGCGGGAACATTGCACAACGTTATCCCCGCCGAATGTACTTTTATGGTGGATGTGCGCATCACCGAAAAATACACGCATCAGGAAATCCTCGACATCATCCGACAAAACATCCCTAACAAGGACACGGAAGTGAAGCCAAGAAGTTTCAAACTCAAATCGTCGCACATCGACGAGAATCACCCGTTCATAAAACTTGCCGCTGCAAAGGGGTTCAAATTGTTTGGTTCGCCGACCACGTCCGACCGTGCCGTGATGCCGTATGCAAGTCTCAAAATGGGTCCCGGCGACTCCAACCGCTCCCACACCGCCGACGAATACATCCTCCTGAGCGAAATCAGAGAGGGGGTCGAAAAGACCGTGGGATTGTTTGAGGAGTTTTTTGGAAGGTAATCATTTTTAATTGCCACATCTTAATACGCTAAAATGCGAAACAGCCATTTCGGAAACGGCGGTTTCGCATTTTTTTGTTGTTAACACTAAAAAAGTCTTTGTTGGCTTACTCGTTTGCAGCGCATTAGCAAAAAAATTGTTGATGTGCAAAAAAAATATTTCTTAATATGAGTTGTTAAATCAGAATAAAAGTTTTACATTTGCGACATCACTAAAACAAATAAAAATGTTAGCAACGAGACAACTCAATCCCGTACAACTCAATATCATAAAATTGATGTCGTACATAGATACTGAACAAGAGCAACAAGAATTGCAAGACATTTTGCTGCAATTCTACCGTAAAAAAAACAGACGAAATGTTGCTCAATTTCCAAAGGGAAAACAACATAACTCAACAGACATTGGACGAATGGGCTAACCAACATACAAGAACACCTTACAACAGATGAAAATCGTTCTCGACACCAATTGCCTCATCAATGTCATTATGCCGGGTTCGTACAACAACGCTATTTGTATTGTCAAGACAATGTTTTTTTAAACCTACTCCAATTCTTTCAGCACTTCCTTAGCCCTCTGCGAGGCGATGTCGAAGTTTGAGCAAACGTTTTTGCTGTCGAGTTTTTCGACGATGCCGGTCTTGTTGAGTTCTTTGAATACGCTCTCATTGACGCCTGAAAGGACGATTTTCACATTGATTTCGCGGAGGTCGTCGAGCATCGCGCTAAAATTCCTTGCGCCAGTGGCATCCATAAAAGGCACGTGCCTCATACGAATCACAAGCACCTTAGCCTCGTTGCCAAACTGACGGAGAGTCTCGCGGTATTTCTTGGCAGCACCGAAGAAGAACGGGCCGCTAATTTCATAAACCTCAATGCCTTTGGGGAACATCTGACCATAATTGACGAGAGAATCTTCGTCGCGTGTAACATTGATGACGCTACTCTGCGACGCCATCCTCTGCATAAAGAGGAACGATGCCAACACCATACCAACCTCGATAGCGGCTGTAAGGTCGAATATCACTGTCAACAAGAACGTTACCACCAAAATCACCGTATCATACTTGCTGCCCTTGCAGATGGAGACGAATGAACGCCATTCGCTCATATTGTAACTTACCACAATCAGCACGCCCGCAAGACACGACAACGGTATCATCTCCGCATAACTGCCAAACAGGAACATTATCAGCATCAGCGTAATGGCGTGTACGATACCCGCAACGGGGGTACGACCGCCATTCTTGACGTTGGTGGCGGTACGGGCAATTGCGCCTGTTGCCGGTATGCCGCCAAAAATCGGCGATACGATGTTGGCGACGCCCTGAGCGATGAGTTCGGTGTTGGACTTGTGATTGCTACCAATCATACCATCTGCCACGACAGCCGACAGCAACGATTCTATCGCGCCCAATACCGCAATCGTAACGGCGGGGCCTATGTAACTATTGAAATTGCTCCAATCAATCTCCGGGAAACTAATCGAAAACGACGACGGAATCTGGTTGAACTTAGAGCCGATGGTCTCTACATCGAGGTTGAATATCGCGGAAATTAACGTTACGATAATAATGGCAACAAACGAGCCAGGGATTTTTGGAGTAATTTTCACGAAAAACACCGAAATCAAAATGGTCAATACAGTGAGACCAAGCGCGGTAAAATTGACGGTGCCAATGTCGGAAATCATTGCGCTCCACTTGCCAATGAAGTCGCCGGGGAGTTTGTCAACCGAGAGACCAAGCGCGTCCTTGACCTGCGTTGTGAATATCGTGAGCGCGATACCCGACGTGAAGCCAACGACCAACGGATGAGGTATAAACTTGATGACCGAACCCAAATGCAACAATCCAAACAGCACCAAAAGCACG
>JAGCDD010000448.1 GCA_017651345.1 Bacteroidales bacterium
CATACGGTAGAGGTCGCCGGCAAAGATAGCAGCCTCGTCGCCACCTGTACCGCCACGGATTTCCACAATGGCGTTTTTGTCGTCCTCTGCCTCTTTTGGGAGAAGCATAATTTTAATCTCCTCCTCACGGGCGGGAAGACTTTCGGTGAGCGAATCGAGTTCCTCTTTTGCCATCAGACGCATCTCTTCGTCGGTTTCGGTTTTGAGAATCTCTTTTGCCTCATCGATGTTGGCAAGCACGGTTTTGTACTCTTCGTATGTATGTATAAGCGGTTCAAGTTCTTTAAACTCTTTGTTGAGAGCCACATAGCGTTTCATATCCGACATAGCGTCGGGGTCGTTGACGAGTTTTTGCACTTCGTCGAAACGCTGTTTTACGCCTTCGAGTTTGGCGAGTATAAGGTTTTCTGCCATTTTATTATAATGTGTAGATTATTCGTAAATAAATTCGCCGTATTGACTACGGATTGTAACTTGCTTTTTGTCGGCGGCTTCCACGTGTCCGATGATTTTGGCGTCGATACCAAACGACTGCGAAATTTTTATAATATCCTGTGCGGTGTTGGCATCGGTGTAAATTTCAAAGCGGTGACCCATGTTGAACACCTTGTACATTTCGCGCCAAGGGGTGCCGCTCTCTTTTTGAATAATAGAGAATAGCGGAGGAGTGTCGAAGAGGTTGTCTTTTACCACATTTACCTTGTCGATAAAGTTGATAACCTTGGTTTGTGCGCCGCCCGAGCAGTGAATCATACCTGCTATTTGGCTGCGGTGAGCATCAAGTATTTGTTTAACTACTGGGGCGTAAGTTCTTGTGGGTGAGAGAACAAGTTTGCCTGCATCTACGCTCAGACCTTCGATTTTGTCGGTGAGGAAATACGAGCCAGAATATACAAGTTCGGGGTTGATGGCGTGGTCGTAGGTTTCGGGATACTTCTCCCCTACCCTTTTAGAAAACACGTCGTGACGAGCCGAAGTAAGTCCGTTGCTGCCTGTGCCGCCGTTGTAAGCGGTTTCGTAAGTAGCCTGACCAAACGATGCAAGACCCACAATAACGTTTCCGGGCTTGATGTTGCACGAAATCACATCGCTGCGTTTCATACGGCAAACCACTGTGCTGTCAACAATTATGGTGCGCACAAGGTCGCCCACGTCGGCAGTTTCGCCGCCTGTGCCGATTATGCCAATGCCGGCTTGCTGCAACTCTTTGAACAATTGGTCGGTGCTGTTGATAATTTCGGAGATAACCGCGCCGGGAATAAGGTTGGCATTACGTCCGATGGTAGACGAAACAAGAATATTGTCGGTGGCGCCCACACAGATAAGGTCGTCGACGTTCATAATAAGAGCGTCCTGAGCGATACCCTTCCAAACTGAGAGGTCGCCGGTTTCTTTCCAATAAGCGTAAGCGAGCGACGATTTAGTACCCGCTCCGTCGGCGTGCATAATTACACAATATTCAGGGTCGCCCGAAAGAATGTCAGGAACAACCTTGCAAAAAGCGTTGGGAAACAATCCCTTGTCGATATTTTTTATAGCGTTGTGGACATCGGTTTTAGAAGCCGATACTCCACGTTGTCCGTAGCGCAAATTTTCTTCCATAAATGCGGTCATTTAGAAATTTCGGCAAAGGTAAAGAAAAATTTTAATACCGCAAGATTTTTCATTCGTTTATTTTAAAAGTCCGTTAGATAGATTTTGTTTTGCTTTTTCGGGCAAGAGTCCTGTAAGTTGCTCCACAATATTATAAAGCATCGACCTTGAAGGTTTGTTGAGAGATATTTCTACACCTTTGTTGATAAGTTGACGTGCTTTAGCCTCGTTGGTCCACGGATAATCATAAAAACGCATATTGAGTTGATGCATCAAATTGGTCATTGTATCCACAGCGGTGAGGTGCCAAGTCATCTCTTTGATTTGACCGAGAAGTTCTTTTGCCAAGTTAACATCTTTGTAATGAGAAAGTTTTTCGATTTGTGTGGCAAAATGTTTTGTATTTAGATGCGAACTTTCGTCGCCATAGGCTTGGTCGGCTTCGGTTAATTCTGCCATTTTGGTGGTAAGTTGACGATAAATACGTTGCCATTCAAATGCGCTGTCTTTATCCTCGATTTTGCGAAGCAGTTTTTTAACATTTTGCAAAACTCGTTTTCGCTCAGAGTTGTTGCGGTTTTCTTTCTCAATTTCAGATAGTTCGTTGAAAAATTCCGTGGTTTCGCCATCGCTCTCCTCAATATTATAAATCGACTTGCGAGCCAACGAAATCATTTTATCTATCTGCTGTTCTGCCTCTTGCTCCGATTGTTTTTTATCTGTTTTAAGTACCTTAGTAACAGTAATATCGGTGGCAGAAAAATAGGCTTCTAAGGTCATCTGTTCCGACGAATCTACAATGAGTGTTAAATCCACAAGGCTGTGTTTTGGGATAAAAGAATCAATTTCGTTGCCTGTGATTACCACATCCGACACATATTCGTAAAGTTCGGCAGTGCGTCCCATTTCGGGTTTGTCGTCGCATTGATAAACGGGGATTCTAAGCACATCATTAGCCACACCCGGACGAAGTTGCTGAGTGGTTTTTAATCCATTGAGCACACCCTTAGCAGGCAACGACTTATTTTTTTCCAAACCTTTGGCAGCCAAAAAGATAGCCTTTTCTTTATCCTCGTCCCACTTGGCAATGCCGATATAATAGGGCAACACCGCCGCCCCTACCCTTGTGCCTTGCAAAATAGAAAATTGCGACGGATAACAGTTTAAAAGTCTGCCACTTGCATCATAGGTATTAATAGTAAAGGTGTTGGCACGTCCAAACAAAAGACTTGCCTGCAACACGTTGCCACGCTGATCAATTTCGGTTTTGCCACTCGACCAAGCGTTATCAGATCTAACAAGTTCTACCGTTACTCTTTCGGGACACGACGAACCTGACTTCTGTTTATCTAATTTTATCGAAATCCATTCGCTAAGTTCCACAGTAGTAGGTTCATAACCCACGTGTAGGTTTATAACATCATTGCCAATTTCTTGATGGCTATCGGTATTATCGATAGTAGAAGCATAAAGAGCGGCACCTGTGGCAACGGCTGTCATAGGGTCGATATCGGTGGCAATATTAAAGGTAACTTGGTCGCGCAACATATAACGCAGCAGAGGCGAATGAGTAGGACCTCCTACAAGAATCAGTTTGTTGAGGTCGTAACTTGTAAGATGGTTGCGCATCATAAGCGTTTTGCGAATGTCCACAGCCTTTTGAAACACGGGACGCATTGCATCATTCACTTGATCTTGGTCAACGCTAAGGTCAAGTTCAATTTCCTCACCCTCATCATCTTCGCCAAGGTCGCCAAGATTTGAGAGAATATCCTCACGATCTTTAAACGAAAGCATATTTTTAACATCCTCGGCGTAGGTTTTCATTGCCTCGCGAAGCACATAGTTTTTTTCCTTATCGGCCAAAATCTTATCAATTTTGTAATGACTTTTGAGATAAGGGATAATGATTTTATCCACAATAGCAGCGTCGAGGTCTTTGCCGCCAAGATAATTATCGCCCTCGGTATCAAACACTTGCATAATACCATCTTCTACCTTGAGCAAAGCCGCGTCGAAAGTGCCTCCGCCAAAGTCGAACACCATCCAAACGCCGTTTTTTTGATCGCTTGTAAGACCGTAGGCATACGAAGCGGCAATGGGTTCTTGCAAAAGTTCCACGTGGGTAAAACCCGCCATTTTGGCAGCCTCTAATGTTGCAGTTTTTTGATTTACAGTAAATTTGGCAGGCACGGTGATAACCACAGAACTAAACTGTTCGTCGGTAACAAAAGCCTTTAAAGCCTTGAGCACCTCGGCAGAAAGTTCTTCAGACGAAAGAGATTTGTTTAAGTTAGAGCAAAAGTATTCTTTGTCGGTGCCCATGGTGCGCTTAAACTCAATATATGTGTTAGAAGACTCTTGTTCCCAACTTTTAGTAGCGCGTCGCTTGTCGGATTTCATTGTGTTGTAAGCGGCGTCGCCCACTTTTGTGCTGCCCTTTTTATTTATAGAGACACACGAAGGCATGGTGTCTTTGAGAATATCTGATTTAATTACCACGGGACAACCTCTTTCGATTCTACAAATAGATGAATTGGTGGTGCCGAGGTCGATTCCGTAATCAATTTTTAATCTTGCCATTATTATGATGTGTTAAATATTTTGACTAACAGTAACTTGTGCCGATTGAATCATTACACCATTATAGTTGATTTGCGGCTTTGAAATTGAAGTTATAATTTGAGCCCCTTGGGTGAGCGATTCGTCGGCAACAAAATTGGCAACAACTTTCATTCCGTCGTCGTAAGGTTTGCCGAGCATATCCACAATTTCGTAGCCGTAAGCCTCAAAATTGGTTCTAATGCGTTCTACAGCCTTTGAAATCTGTTTGAAACCTTTTACCGAAGGGTCCATTTTAGATAGATTAGCCTCTATTCTGATAATTTCGTCAGCCACTTTGAGCACCAACGAATGGTCTGGTATGGCAGATTCCGACGAGCGGTTTTCTAAATGTTCCGAAATTTTATTCAAAACCTCTGCACGGGTTTTTATTTTAGTCCGCACAAGCAAAAACAGTAGCACCAACACTACTACACTTAGCGTTATTAAGCAAATTGTGGTAATGCTTAAATCAAAAACTGGGGGTTCGGAAAGAATTGTTTCTATCATAAGTATTTATATTATTTGTTACTAACAATGTTCATTTATAAAAATGAGAAATGCCCAAATTAATTGGGAAATAAGAATAAACAATATAGACTTAGCGCAACCTTCAAAATCTCCGCCTGATTGATTATTTTGCTCAG
>JAGCDD010000449.1 GCA_017651345.1 Bacteroidales bacterium
TTCATAATTCATAATTCATAATTCACAATTCACAATTAATAATTAACTTGGAATTAATTATTTACATAGTAATTGCGTTAATAGTTGGAGCGGGCATTGGAGGATTTATAACCTTCCGCAGGGCTGCCACCAAGGTTAATTTTCTGATGGACGCGATGGAAGACGGCGAGATGAATTTCCGTTTTAAGGAGAACAACCGCCTCAACAAAGCCCTCAACCGTCAGAAAACCATCCTTGAAAAGCACCGTCAGGAAAACGAGGCGGAATCGTGGTCGAAACTCATCCGAGTACTCACCCACGAGATTATGAACACCGTTACGCCTATTGCAGCCCTCAGCGAAAGTCTTGCACAAGACGACACTCTCGACACCAAGGCAGGTTTGGAAACCATTGCTCAATCGTCGCGCGATTTGATAAACTTTGTAAATTCGTATCGAAGTCTATCAAAAATTGCAAAGCCAGTAAAGCGTCCCATAATGGTAGACGAACTGATAGCCAAGGTGATAGAACTAACCTCGACCGAAACAGAACAACACGGTGCACGCTGCACCTACCGCGCACTTTCGCCCGACATTCTTCTTTATGCCGACGAAGGACAGATTTCGCAAATACTTATCAACCTGATTAAAAACGCCTTCCAAGCCGAATCCACATTGATAGAGATTACAGCGGAACTATCACCAAAAGAGGAAGTTATAATCAAAATTTCCGACGACGGCGTACCCATCAGCCACGAAAGCAAGGAACAAATCTTTATTCCCTTTTACACCACCAAGGCAGGCGGTTCTGGCATAGGTTTGAGTCTCTCGCGACAAATAATGCGTCTCCACAATGGTACATTAGACCTCTTGCAAAGCGACAATCAGAGAACTACGTTTATGATGAAGTTTAATTAAATAGGAATAAAGAACATTAATTCTATAACTTATTCTTTTGCAGCACTATTACATATAACATTATTTGATAAGAATATAATTATTCCGTCAAACTTATACAAAAAACACAATATCTGGCGAAATAATTTTAAAATTATTAATTCCACCCCAGCGGCATCTCAAAATTAAACGAGAATAATACGTGTTTGGTGGTGAAGTCTTGGTAGGGTTTGGTGCCGTTGGGAGCGGTGAAATCTTGATTAAAATAATCAAAGTAATCGTGCTCGTAACGAATTGTAAAATTGATAATATAAGAAAACGAAACACCCACACCATAAATGCCAGTTACACCATCGTTATAGCACTTTCGATCGCGATATTCGCCATCTCCGGCAAATGTAAAATTACGACGTACGCCGGTTTCCCACAAAAAAATAACGTCTGATTTCCCAGCATAAAACGTCAAACAAACTTCCGGCGAAAACGATTGCCGCTTAAAGTTGACATAAGTGCGATTTCGGAGAAGATATGCCTTCCATCCTTGCTTTTCGTAACTGAGCGTGGTAGACAAAGTAAAATGGCTAACAGTAAAATAAGTCTTAAATCCCGCTGAAAAATTTCTGAAACTCCAATCCCAAAATTTAACAGGTACCTCACCGAGAGGGGTAAAAATTTGCTGTCTAATAGTTAACTTTGGAATGATGGTTAAAAACGAAAATGTTCCTACATATTCATTAACGGGTGTTAGCACAAATCCAATAGGCGAATTTGTAGTGGAAATCACTGATGTAAAATGCCAAGCCTGCGCAAAACTGTTGCTAACCAACAGAAAGACAATGGATAATATGAGAATGGCACGTTTCATATTTCGTTCATTCTTCGGTTTCGTAATCGCCATAGAGCAAATCATCGTAGGGGTAACGCTCGGTGTGAATGCGGCGGGCTTCTACGTAAACACGTTCTTTTAGCAATTCAAAATTATCCTTGGTTTTGGCTGATACAAAGATACATTCGGCATCTTTGGAATATTTCATACGGATATAATCCTGCATTTCGGCAAGAGGATAGTTTGCCAAAGTTTTTTCGGTGAGGTCGTCGGCATCTTTGGCTATGTAGTTGTAATTGTCGCACTTATTGAAAATCAAGAACTTAAATTTTTTATCGTTGCAAATTTGGTCAAGAGTTTCGTTAACGGTTTGCAATTGTTCCTCAAAATTGGGATGAGATATATCGCAGACAATCAATAGTATATCAGCCTCACGAACTTCGTCTAAGGTGCTCTTAAACGATTCCAAAAGGTTTTTGGGAAGTTTGCGGATAAAGCCCACTGTATCGCCAAGTAGAAATGGCAGATTTTTTACCACAACCTTGCGCACAGTGGTGTCGAGCGTGGCAAAAAGTTTGTTTTCGGCAAGCACATCGCTCTTAGCCCAAAGGTTCATAAGGGTAGATTTGCCTACGTTGGTATAGCCCACAAGAGCCACACGGACAAGTTTTCCACGATTTTGACGCTGCACATTCTTTTGGTTGTCGATTTTGCGGAGTTCCTCTTTGAGGCGTGTAATACGGTCGCGGACAATACGGCGGTCGGTTTCAATCTCCTTTTCGCCCGGACCGCGCATTCCGATACCGCCTTTCTGACGTTCAAGGTGAGTCCACATACCTGCAAGACGCGGCAGAAGATATTGATATTGAGCAAGTTCTACCTGAGTTTTTGAATGAGCAGTTTTGGCGTGTTTGGCAAAAATATCGAGAATAAGGTTGGCGCGGTCGATAATCTTGCATTTAAGAATCTGTGAGATGTTTTTGTACTGTGCAGGCGAAAGTTCATCATCGAAAATGGCGGCATCAATCTCGTTAGCCTCAATATAGTCGGCAATCTCCTTCATCTTGCCCTCGCCCAAGTAGATACGAGGATTTGGGTATTCAACCGACTGGGTAAAACGGCGGACACAAACCACCTCGGCAGTTTTGGCAAGAAATTCAAGTTCGTCTAAATATTCTGCGGATTTTTGCGGCGTAATCTTCTGAGTGATAACGCCAATCATCACAGCACGCTCTTGCGGTTTTTCGGTAATATATTCGTGATTACTCATTGTATTTGAAGTGTGTCGGGTTTAAAATAATTAAGTGCGGCGGAAATATCCGTATCGTACACATTTTTAGTAATATACATATCACATTCGCGATTCCACATAGAGTAAATGTAGGCGCGAATAGAATTTTCAATTTTGTCGGAATAAGGCTGAAAATCCTTAACCGTCAGTGTTATACCACAATACTGGGCGTAAGAGGCAAACTTGGTAAGCAAATCAGGTTGAGCAAAAATGCCATCCAACATAGTTTCGCAAGTGATGGTATCGTTGTAAAAACGATTGAATTGCGCGGCGGCAAATCTACTCGTAATATTCTCAGATTCAATATTATAAACCACACCTGAAACATTATCGGGATTAATAGGCACAAACACATCTGGCATAATACCGCCTCCACCGTAAACCGTTTTGCCACTGGGAGTTGTGAATTTAAGACTGTCGGCAAAGGTAATAGCATCGGCACTGTCGAGTTCGCCATTTTTTGCACGATTTTTCATATCGTTTTTATAATCGTCGTAAGGTTTTTGAATACAGCGACCTGTGGGAGTATAGTAACGCGCAATGGTAATGCGAATTACAGAACCGTCGGAAAGTTCCACAGGCTCTTGCACAAGGCCCTTGCCGTAAGTTCGGCGACCTACCACAGCAGCGCGGTCGTTATCCTGAAAAGCACCAGAAAGAATTTCGGAGGCAGAAGCAGAATACGAATCCACAACTATCACTAAATTAATATCTTGCATAGTTCCAGAACCGTCGGCGTTGTATTCGTTGAGAATTCCGTTGTGATTTTGAGTGTAAACAATCTTTTCGCCATCTTTTAAAAACTCGTTAGCAATTTTTACAGCGGTGCGTATATAGCCGCCTGAATTACTTCTTAGGTCAATAACTAAATTCTTCATACCTAAAAGTTTAAGTGAATCTATTTTAACCATTAGTTCATCGTAAGTATTGGCAGCAAACGACGAAATAGCCACGTAAGCCGTAGCCGAATCTGCCATATAACCTCCGTGAACACTATAAAGCGGTATATCATTACGAGTTACATCAAAATACAACAACGAATCAACAGTACTACGCAAAACTCCAATTTGTACGGTTGTTCCTTTTTCGCCTTTTAGATTATTGGAAATCAAGTTTTTAACAGCAGACAATCCGGCGTATAAAGAATCATTCACCGAAATAAGTTTGTCGCCCGGAATCACACCCGCAGTTTGAGCAGGACCACCATAAACCACGTTGGTAACAATTGCTGTATCATTAAAAACGGCGTATTCAATGCCCACGCCGCAAAAATGTCCTACAAGATGTTGTTCACTTTCGGTGCGTTTATTGGCAGGAACGTAGGTGCTATGAGGGTCTAACAAACTGAGAATCTGTGGAATAATCTTTTCGGAAATATAATCGATATTCACCTCGTCAACATATTTTTTGTCAACAAGATTAACCACAGACTGAATTTTGCTAACCCTACCGTTGAAAAACGAGAAACTAAAATCACTTCCTTCCGAACGAAAAAGATAACGTCCTGCGAGTAAGCCAGTTACAAAAATGGCGAAAACAATAAAAGGAGTATATTTGTTATTGTTCATATTCAGGGTGATCGGGGTCAATAAAAACGGTTTCGATTCCGGCGCGTTCCAAAAGTTTTAATCCGTCTTCAAGACGATATTTCTCGCTGTAAACCACTCGTTTAATGCCGCTTTGGATAATGAGTTTGGCACATTCCAAACACGGCGAGGCGGTAACGTAGAGTGTGGCGTTGAGACTGTTGTTGTTGCTTTTTGCCACCTTGGTAATGGCATTAGCCTCAGCGTGAAGCACATACGGCTTGGTTGTACCGTCATCAAGTTCGCAGACATTCTCAAACCCCGACGGAGTGCCATTGTAACCGTCGGAAATTATCATTTTGTCTTTTACAATTAACGCGCCCACTTTGCGACGCTCGCAGTAAGAATTTTCTGCCCAAATACGCGCCATACGCAGGTAACGGCAGTCGAGAAGATATTGTTTGCTGTTGGTATCCATAATGTTAATAGCCCGGATTAATAAAAACTTCGGTTCTGCGGTTTTTCTTCTTGTTAGCGTCGTTGGTGTTGGTGGCAAGCGGACTGTACATACCTTTGCCCGAAGCAGTGTAAGCCGAGCCGGGGAGGGTGCAGTTTTCAGCAAAAGCGGTAACAGTGGCGGCGGCTTTGCGTGCACTTTGGTCTAATAGGCTCTTAGCCTGACCGTTGCTGTCGGTATGCGAAACCACTGTAACAGTGCAATTTTCGGTAGACGAAAGCAATGTAGAGAGTTTCTTAATTACCGCTAAACCTTTGGTAGAAAGTTCGTTAGTGCCCGATTTAAACAAGAAATCATTACTAAAAGTAATAAGAATAACGCCAGCCTTAATTTCTGCGTAAGCCTCCGATTGGTTGAGACCTTCGAGAGCACGTTTTGAAGTGGTAAGGTAATTATCCAACTTGCGCATCCTTGTGTCGGAAATATTACGTGCGCTATCTTGACTAACGGCTTGAATATTAAGAATATTCATAAGGCTATCTACTGCGCGGCTTTTGGTTGCAAGTTTATCGCGTTCCGCCTTGTAATCATTGATAGTTTGCACAAGGTTCTGATTTAGAGAGGCTTTGTCGGCGGTTAACTGATTGTTGGCTCGGTTGAGACTATCTAAACGCAAATCTTTGGCAGAATTACTGTTTTTCAGATAGTTAGTATTAGAATTAAACCCCGCAACAGTTTTATCAAAAACCTTGTTGAGCGAATCGAGCGAGTATTTGCCACGAGCCACCGCCTCTTGGTATTTTTTCTTGCTTACACACGACGGCATAATCATCAACGCCGCCGAAAGTGCTATAAATGAAGTTATTAATATACGTTTCATCAATTTTATAATTATGTTTTAATTCTCAAAATTACGCATTTTGCACGACAAAACATACACTGTAAACATTTTTTAACAAAATATTTCTTCGGTAATACGCCGCAAATAGTTAATTTTGGGGTATAATTAAAAAAGTGAAAAGATGAAAAAAATCAGATTAATACTATGCGCAGCACTGATGCTATTAAGTATCAATGCATTGCCACAAACCATAATAGAAGGCTTAGTAAAAGACGCAAAATCGGGCGAGGCAATTCCCTTTGTAAATATCGCTCTTGTGGGCGAAACCATCGGCACCATCAGCGACGAAAACGGCGAGTTTAAACTCTCGATTGCAAACACCGCAATGGGAAAAAATCTTGCATTTTCGTCGGTTGGGTACACAGCCAAAACATTAAAGATTAGCGAATTAGTTAACCAACGAAACGAAATTTCTCTCGACCCCGCCGACATCAAAATCGAAGAAGTGGTTGTAACCGACAAAAGCGAGGCTGGCAAAAAACTTCTCCGCAGCGCATTGCAAAAATTAGAAACCAATTTTATTCACCAACCTTACAGTTACTTAGGCACTTACACCAGCACAGTAAAAAAAGGTTCAAAAGAAAACGTTACCACAATGCGTTTTACAGCATACGACAGCGAGGGATACGTCAACAACCCCGTGCAAACTGCGTATCAGGCTCTAAATTACAAGATTACACAATGCGACCGCAACTTTAAAGTAAACGATTACGACGGCGGCACTATACGTTTCGACATTGCAAATGGCTTTGACGTAATGCGTTACAAACTAAATTTTATCAACGAAGAACATTTTTCAGATTTTGACTACCGCATAAAGCAAGACGGCGGCGATGCCAACACAGCATTGATTGAGTTCACTTGCAACAATCTTAACCTTCTGAGTACCGGCGCATTAAACCCGAAAAAATATACAGGCACAATACTCGTAGACAAAAACACATTCGACGTAAAATCTTGCTCTTACACCCTAATAGTTAGCAACTTTACGCCACACTCATTGTCGATGGAATCTGCCGAGCCAAACAATGCCGAAATCACCGCAACCGTTGAGTATCAAAAAAATAACAATTACACATCGCTCAAAGCCGTTACCTCGCAAATCAAAGTTAATCAGGGCAGCAACGAAACCGTCTACACCGACAAAATCAACGTTGAAAGTGCTAACTACAAAATACCAACAAAGGTAGACGGCAAAGTTTTTTATGTTAGATAAGAATTTTTGAGTAATTTTGCGTCAAATAAATAGGTAACCGAAATGTCAAAAATAGAGAAATCGTTTGCAGAGAAACTCCGCATCCGTCACGCCTACAACAAGCGCACAGGGCTCTATAAGTTTATGGGGCAAATCGTAATTAAACTTTTAGTAATAATTGCGATAATAGTAGGTATTGTATTATTGCTCAATCATTTCTTCAATCTGTCACAAATTATCGAAGACTATATTTTTAGTCACGATACGCCGGGCGTACTCACGCTATTTCTTATTTCAGAAACGGTGCTTGGATGGATTCCGCCCGACCTATTTATTATGTGGAGCGACAAGTTTAACGCGCCGCTTCTGTGGCTCACAATCCTTGGCACAATATCGTATGTAGGTGGAATGAACGCCTATTTTATCGGCAAGATAGCATTAAAGTTTCCACGCTTTCGCCGTTGGCTCGAAAACCGCAACGCCGTATTTTTTGAGCGCATACGCAAATGGGGTGGGATAATAATTATCCTTGCCGCGCTCTTTCCGTTGCCCTTTGCCACCACCACCTTAGCCGCCGGAATGGTAAAATATCCTCTAAAACAAACACTTATCTTCGGGTTGTCGAGGTACATAAGATTTTACCTTTATGGGGCTATGATATTTTTTGGAATGGATCAGTTGATGTAGGATTTTAATTATATCCCGCCAAAACAGCAAAAAAAATCGTGTTTTGGCGGGATATAAATACATAAAAAATCCCTACTTCACTTCGCAGCCGTTTTCGATTTCGGCGTCGGGGGCGCAGAGGTGGTAGCCTCCGTCGGCGGCAACGGCGCAGAGAATCATTCCTTGACTTTCGATGCCTTTGATTTTGCGGGGTTCGAGGTTTACAATCATCAGTATTTTAGTCCCGATGATTTTTTCAGGGTCGTAATGCTCGGCAATGCCCGAAACCAAAGTGCGGGTGTCGATACCAGTATCAACAGTAAGTTTGAGCAACTTGGTGGTTTTGGCTACCTTTTCGGCGGCAATAATAGTGGCGGTTCGGATGTCGGCCTTGGTAAAGTCGTCGAAAGAGATATTCGGTTTTTGCGGAGCGGGCTTGAAGGCAGATTTTTGGTTTGCCAACTTGGTGGCGTTGAGTTTGTCTACCTGAGCCTGCACAACCTCGTCGGTAATAGGTTCAAAAAGGAGCGCACTCTTGTTGAGTTTATGACCAGGAGCAATAAGTTCGCCCTTGCCGATTTCGTCCCAAGCCACAATTTTATCGAGGTTGAGGAACTCAATCAACTTAGAACTTGTGTGAGGAAGAAAAGGTTCTAACACAGTGGCAATAGCGGTGGTTATTTGAAGGTTTACATAAAGGATAGTCTTTACGCGTTCCATATCGGTTTTTGCCACCTTCCACGGCTCTTGCTCGGTGATGTATTTATTGCCAAGGCGACCGAGACCCATAGCATTGTTCAAAGCCTCGCGGAAGCGGTAAGCCTCGATACTGTTTTCGGTGTCAGCCTTGATTGTGGCAATCTGAGCAAGGGTGTTTTTGTCGTTTTCGGTGAGTTCGCCCGGTTGGGGAACAATGTTGTCGAAATATTTGGCAGTGAGCACCAAAGAGCGGTTAACAAAGTTGCCGAGCACAGCCACAAGTTCGCTGTTGTTGCGCTGTTGAAAATCTTTCCAAGTAAAGTCGTTGTCCTTGGTTTCGGGAGCGTTAGCCGTTAACACATAGCGGAGAACGTCTTGTTTACCAGGGAAATCCTCGTTGTATTCGTGAAGCCAAACAGCCCAATTTCGCGAAGTGGAAATCTTGTCGTTTTCGAGATTGAGAAACTCGTTGGCAGGAACATTGTCGGGAAGAATGTAACTACCTTCGGCATTGAGAATTGCGGGGAACACAATGCAGTGGAAAACAATATTGTCCTTGCCGATAAAGTGAACGAGTTTGGTATCGGGACTTTTCCAATATTTTTCCCAATCTTTGGTAAGTTGCTTAGTAAAAGAGATATAGCCGATAGGCGCATCAAACCAAACATAGAGTACCTTACCCTCGCCGCCTTCTACGGGAACGGGAATACCCCAATCGAGGTCGCGGCTTACGGCACGGGGTTGAAGACCTTGGTCGAGCCAACTCTTGCACTGTCCGTACACGTTTACTTTCCAATTCTTATGGTCTTGGAGAATCCATTTTTCAAGAAACTGCTGATATTTGTCGAGAGGCATATACCAATGCTTTGTTTCTTTGAGCACGGGTTGGCTGCCCGAGATAGTGCTGCGGGGGTTTACAAGGTCGGTAGGGTCGAGCGATGTTCCGCATTTTTCGCATTGGTCGCCGTAAGCGTCGGGATTGCCGCAGTGAGGGCAGGTGCCCATAATATAGCGGTCGGCAAGAAACTGATGAGCCTCCTCGTCGTAATATTGCTTGGTGGTTTTTTCTACAAAAATGCCTTTGTTGTAGAGGGTTTTGAAAATTTCTTGCGATGTTTCGGTGTGCACGTCGCAACTTGTGCGCGAATATATGTCGAAACTAATTCCAAAATCTTCAAAAGCCTTTTTGTTGAGTTCGTGATATTTGTCGATAATTGCCTTGGGAGTAGTACCCTCTTTACGGGCGCGCATAGTGATAGCCACGCCGTGTTCGTCGCTACCGCAAACGTGAATCACATCGCGGCCGCGCTGACGTTGGTATCTTACGTAAATATCTGAGGGAATGTAAACTCCCGCCATATGTCCAATGTGTATAGGACCGTTGGCGTATGGCAACGCCGATGTAACAAGTATCCTTTTATATTCTTTGTTTTCTGCCATATTGTTTGTATTTTATCTAAATTCTGTTTGAGACTGCAAAGATACATTTTTTTTAGATTAAAAAATTGTTTGCAATAAATATTTATTTGACTTACTTTTGCAAAAAATAAAACAGAAAAAAAATGGACAATCTTGACTCCAACAATTATTGCGTGATAATGGCAGGCGGAATCGGAAGCCGTTTTTGGCCTCGCAGCCGCACCAATTATCCCAAACAGTTTTTAGACATACTCGGCACTGGCCGCACGCTTATACAGCAAACTTGGGACAGGTTTTTGAAAATCTGCCGCCCTGAAAATATTTTTGTAGTAACTGGCGAAATTTACGAAGACCTTGTAAAAGAGCAACTTCCCGACATTCGTAAGGAGAACATTCTTCTTGAACCGCTCCGCCGCAACACCGCGCCCTGCATTGCCTACGCGTGCTACAAAATTATGGACATCAACCCAGATGCCAACATTGTGGTGTCGCCAAGCGACCATTTTATCGGCGACCAAACCCAATTTGTTGACACTATTAATATAGGATTGAATTTTACCAAAAAATCCGACTGCCTTTTGACACTCGGCATTATGCCAACACGTCCCGAAACAGGCTACGGATATATTCAAATAGATGTGGCTGCCGACGAGGCGCTTTCTACCCAAAAAGACGTTCTCAAAGTAAAAACCTTTACCGAAAAGCCGGAATTAGAGATGGCTAAGGTGTTTTTGGAGAGCCGTGAGTTTTATTGGAACTCAGGCATCTTTATTTGGAACGTTAAGAGCATAGTGCTTGCATTTCAGCAACTTCTGCCCGAAATCGACACAATGTTCAACAGCGGATTCGGCATCTACAACACTCCCCAAGAACGCGACTTTATCAACCGCATTTACCCCGAATGTACGTCAATATCAATTGATTACGGCATTATGGAAAATTACCCCAACGTATATGTTATCCCTGCCAAGTTTCTTTGGAGCGACCTCGGCACTTGGGGCTCGCTTTACGAAAACTCAAAACGCGACCGCGACGGCAATGTGTCGGTGGGCAAAAACATCTTTGTGCGCAACTCGTCGGGATGTATCGTTAGCAGCAGCGATGCCAAAATTATGGTTATCGACGGTCTAAAAGATTATATCGTGGCAGAGAGCGACGGAATGATACTCATAATGCCCCTCAAAGACGAACAAAACATCAAACAGGTGGTAAACGAGGTAAAAATCTCGTTGGGCGATGATTTTGTTTAGAAAAATTAATTTTTTTGAATAGCAAATTAAATGTATTTTTGCCGCAACTTTTTATATATTAACTATTAATTATGCAAGAGAACAATATTACCTCAGGAAACACCTCATCTAACAAGGTAATGATGTGGGTGGCAATTGCAGAAGCGGTTGTGATTATCGCTCTGTTAATCAATATGTACAGCACCAAACAGCACACCAACGAACTCATCAATCAGATAGAGGCTGGTGTGGTAGAAAAAGACTCTCTCAACCACGAGATGGAACTCATCGTTAAGAGTTACGACGAACTGAAAATCAACAACGACACCCTCAGCGCACAACTTGAACAAAACCGCGCCGAAGTGGTTCAGTTGATGGAACAGTTGAAAAAGACCAAAGCCGCCAACCGCGACAGTCTTAAAAAGTACAAGGCTCAGATTGAGACTATGCGCTCTATTATGCGTAGTTTTGTGGTTCAAATCGATAGTCTTAACACTAAAAATCAAGAACTTATTGCCGAAAACGACCGCTTAACAGGCAAACTCGACAACGCCACACGCGAAAACCGCAAACTCACCGGCGAAAAAGACTCTCTGCAAGGTCGTGTAAAACAGGCAGAAACACTCAAAGCCGTGGGCATAAAACTCACCGCCCTCAACGACCGCGACAAGGAGACCAACCGTGTGCTAAAAGCGCAAAAATTTGTAATCAACTTTACCATAGCCGAAAACGAGATGACAGCCAAGGGCAGCCGCGACATCTACATCCGTCTTGCCAAGCCAAACGGCGATATTTTGATGAACGAGTCGTCGAGTTTCTTCAACTATCAAGGCAAAGAGATTGCATATTCTGCCAAAAAATCGGTTAACTACGACGGCAAGGCACAGTCTGCCACCGTTTACGTAATTTCGCGCGAAGTGCTCAACCCGGGCGAATACTCAGCCGATATTTTTATGGACGGAAGAAAAATTGGCACAGGTATCTCAAACCTCGACTAACATTATTTAATAATAACAACTGATATGTGGGATTCGATAGCAAAATTTATTCTCAAAAACAAAGTATGGGTGCTAACGGTAATAGGAATAGTTACCGTGTTTATGGCATTTCAGATGAAGGGACTTCGTATGAAATACGCCTACACGCCCCTTATGAGCGAGAGAGACAGCGTTTATCTTAACTATTTGGAATTTAAGGAGATGTTTGGCGAAGATGCCACCCTTTCGGTGGTAGCCTTTGAAGACCCCGATTTTGTGCAATTAGACAAGTATCGCGGACTAATCACACTTTGCGACAGTCTCAAAACTGTTACAGGTGTTGACGGTGTGCTTGCCTACAACAATGCCGTTACCGTGGAAAAAGACACCGCCGAAAAGAAGTTTAAGATACGCAAGATTTTTGCCGAAGAACCACAAACTCAACAGCAATTAGACAGTATGTTTGCCGAAGTAAAGCGTTTTGGTTTTTACGAACAAATGCTCTACAACGGCGATTCGTGCTACGTGCTTGCCATCACCTGCGACCCCGAAATCGTTAACACCAAGCAACGCGCCGAACTTATCACAGGCATCGAAAAATATGTTGACGCATATTCTGCCAAATATAATATAAAGGTGCGCTATTCTGGCTTGCCCTACACCCGCGAGCGAATGATGACTATGGTGCGCGACGAGTTGATAATTTTCGCCATTCTGTCGCTCATTATTGTGGCAATCATCTTTATGGTATTTTTCCGCACGGTAAAAACCACACTGTTTGCCATCTTGATTGTGGGTACAGGCGTGGTGTGGACATTGGCAACAATGGCTATGATAGGCTACGAACTCACAATGCTTTCGGGTATGTTGCCGCCGTTGCTGATAGTGATAGGTATTCCAAACACGATATACCTGCTCAACAAATATCACGTGGAATACCGCGATCATCAAGACCGCGAACTTGCCCTCCACCGCGTAATTGCCGACGTGGGCAAGGCTACATTCCTCACCAACCTCACCACAGCAATCGGTTTCTGCACATTCCTCTTTACAGGCAACAATATGCTTATGGAGTTTGGACTTGTGGCTACGATAGGCATTATAATTATGTTCTGCCTCTCGGTATGTATGGTTCCCACAATATTCAGTTACCTTGCACCGCCCGACGAGCGTCAAACCAAACACGTTGAGGGTAAAGTAGTTAACAAGATTATTGATAAATTTGTAAACATTGTAGAAAACCATCGCAAGGCAGTATACTTGGGCACATTGATAGTAATTGGTCTTGCCGCTTGGGGATTAAGTCTCTTAAAGAACGAGAGTTACATAGTAGACGACCTTCCACAGGAAAACCGAATCTACGCCGACCTCAAATATTTTGAAAGAGAAATCGGCGGCATAATGCCCTTTGAAATCAGCATCGACACCAAAAAGAAGAAAGGTCTTTTCAATATGGACGTTATGAAAAAAATTGAAAAGATTGAAGATTCGTGCCGCTATTTCAACTGCGTATCTAAGGCAATGTCGATGGCAGACGCTCTAAAAATCATCAAACGAGCATATTACAACGGCAACAACGATTTTTACTCCATTCCGTCGAAAACCGAACTCGCATTCATAGCCGACTACCTAAAAGGCAATATGAGCGACGCTTCGGCAATAAGCGCAATGGGCAAAATGACCGACAGCCTTTACTCAGCAGCACGTATACAAATGCGTATCAGCGACGTAGGCACCTCTCGTATGATGATTGTGGCTGACAGTATTCAAAAAATTGTTGACTATTATTTCCCGCAAGAAAAATACAAGACCAACCTCACAGGTTCGAGCCTGATATTTACCAAAGGTTCGCTCAAACTCGTTGACAACCTTGTGCAGAGCCTTGCATTGGCAATTCTGTTGATTTCGCTCTGTATGGTTTGGCTCTTTACCTCGTGGAAAATGGTGTTTATCTCTATCATTCCCAACTTTATACCGCTTTTGGTAACGGCTGCGCTGATGGGATTTTTCGACATTCGACTAAAATCATCAACCATACTTGTATTCAACATTGCATTTGGAATATCTGTGGACAATGCTATCCACTTCTTCACCAAGTTGAAACACGACCTCGGCACCACCGGCGGCGATATGCACAAATCGATACTCGGCTCAATGCGCGAAACCGGCGTAAGCATTATCTATTCCGACCTGATACTTTTCTGCGGATTTATGATGTTTTTTGCATCGCAGTTTGGCGGCACACAAGCATTGGGACTTTTGGTAGGCTTAACTCTCTTTGTAGCAATGTTTACCAACTTGATTCTCCTGCCCTCGATGCTAATGAGTTTCAAAAACCGTTTTAATTTTGCACCTAAAAAAGAAAAAGCCTGCAACTGCGGCTGCTCTGATTAAACAACACATTGATAATGAAAACATTTGAAGATTTAAGGCATTTGGTAGAAGACGAATTTAACAACCTTGATCTGCCAAAGCAACCTAACAACCTCTATGCACCTATAAAATACGCACTTACACAGGGAGGCAAGCGTATGCGTCCCGTTCTCACGCTTATGGCGTGCAATATATTCAGCGACAATATCGAACCTGCCATCAAACCCGCATTAGGATTGGAGATTTTTCACAACTTCACCCTTTTGCACGACGACATAATGGATTGCAGCGACCTTCGCCGCGGACATCCCACAGTACACTCCAAGTGGAACAACAATATTGCAATACTCGCCGGCGACGCAATGGCGTTTGTAGCAATGCAATACGTGGCAGCCGCTCCGCAAAACGTGGCTCAGCAAGTGTGCGATATTTTTAACCGCACCGCGCTCGAAGTATGTGAAGGTCAGCAGTTTGATATGGATTTTGAAACATCCAACAACGTTCACGAAAAAGATTATATCAATATGATACGCTTGAAAACAGCCGTTTTGCCCGCTGCCTGCCTCAAAATAGGAGCGTTGATTGGCGGAGCAAACGAAGAACAGGCGCAACACCTTTATAATCTGGGCATTAATGTTGGTCTCGCATTCCAATTGCAAGACGATTATTTGGATGTATTTTCTACTCCCGACGTGCTTGGCAAACCCATCGGCGGCGACATTGTAGAAAACAAAAAGACATTCCTCTTAATAAAAACTCTCGGAAAATTAGACGTTATTCAGCGCAACGACCTACTTAAATACTTGGCGGACAAGACAGTAGAGCGTTACGAAAAAGTATCGTACGTTACCGACATTTATACAAGAATGAAAGTAGCCGACGATTGCCGCAAAAAAATAGAAAAATATTTTGCCGCCGCCTACAACGAACTCTCTGCTATCGACGTAGACAACAGTCGTTTAGAAATGCTTCGCGCTTTTATGGATAAGATTGCCAACCGTAAAAAATAACGCATTATGGCAGTGGTTTTGGGCATCGACCCGGGTACAAACTTTATGGGCTACGGCATTATAGAGTCGCTGGGAAATGCCATCAAATGTCTTGCTGTGGGCATTGTGGATATGCACAAGATGGACGACCCTTACCTAAAACTCAAAACCATTTTTAGCCGAACCACAGGATTAATCAATAGTTATCACCCTGAATGTCTGTCGATTGAGGCGCAATTTTACGAAAAAAATGCACAATCGATGCTCAAACTCGGTCGCGCTCAGGGTGTTGCCATAGCCGCCGCAGTGTCGTGCGGTGTGGAGATTCACGAATACGAACCCCGCAAGATAAAACAATCGGTAACAGGCTACGGCAACGCCACCAAAGAGCAAGTGGCTGCAATGCTTGCCCGAATGTTAAACCTCACCGAACTGCCCGACAAGTACGACGCCACCGACGCACTTGCCGCCGCTGTTTGTCATCATTTTCAAATGAAATTTCCCACAGTAGCATCCTCAACCGTTAAAAAACCAAGGGCAAAAAAAGGCGGGTCGTCGTCGTGGGAGGCATTTATTTCGCAAAATCCCGACCGTGTATGCTGAGGCTTTTGATTACAACGGCGTTGATTGTTTTAACGTGCTGCAACTGCTTGGCACAGTGGACAATGCGTCCGTCGTTTTACAACGTTGCCGATGTGTGCGCCTTGGGCGATAAGGCTGTGGCATTTTGTCCTCACGCTGTGTTTGTGGCAGATTACAGCGGCGATGTGCAAATCTACACCAAAACCACGCTACTGTCAGGAGCCGACATCACAGCCGGATACGCCGACCCCGACGGAAAATCTTTTATCACAGCCTTCGCCGATGGCAAAGCCGACAGAATCGTTGGCAACAGCGTATCGTCAATTGCTGATATTTCCGCAGGCAACTATTTATTCAACAGACGAATAAACCACATTACTTCAAGCAACGATTACTATATCTTTTCGGGAGAATTTGGCATTTCGTTCGTAAAAAAAGATTTTTCGAGCGTGTATGGAGTTTGCCGCACAGATAAGCCTGTAATAATGTGCGCCGTTAATGGCAACACGCTTTGGGCAGTTTCCGAAGACGAAATTTTATCCACCGACCTTGCAAACGTCAACCTTCAATCGCCCGATAATTATACCAAATACGATTTTTCAATACCCTCAGGATACGCTATAAGCGGCATAGCAAATGCGAATGGCAGTTTGTACGTTGGGTTATACTCATCTTCGCAAAATAAGAGCGAGATTTATACCTTAAACGGCAATTCGCTAATCGACGAATTTGACGGAGAAATAACCTTAAAATCAAACGGCAGCAATCTAATTGTAAGCACACGAAACAATGTTAATCTGTATAACTCCACCGCATTGCTAATAAAGCAGATTGCCGCCGACAATATTAAAGAAGGCATTTACATAAACTCGTCTACCGTTTTAGAAAACGGAATGATAGCCATTGCCACAAAAAATTCAGGACTATATTTCGGCAACGAATCTGCATTTAAAAACTATCTACCTAACGGACCATTAACCGATAATTTCAACGCCATAGAAACCTTCAAAAACCGTCTTGTGGCAGGCAATTCGGGTTTATCAATTTTAGAAAACAATGCTTGGACAAATAGTTTTCCCACGGGCGGCGAAACAATTCATTCCCTTTTCTTTAATCCGTTTAACTATCGCCACGTGTTTGTAGGTGCTGAAAAAGCGGTTCTCTATCAATACGAGGATGCCAACCAAAAATCTGTTCTGAGCGTGGAATCTGCACCCAAAAATCGCATTTCGGCTATGGCTGCCACTTCCGACGGAAACCTCATCACAGTGGTAGACAAAGGTGGAATCTATATACTTGCCCCCGATGGGTCGTGGCATTATCTCAATTCGTCGGAAACACTTAAAAATTACGCAGTTAACTCCATTACGCAAGTTTCTGACTACGCATTTTTGCTAAACCTTGGCAACAACGGCGTTTTTGCCATCGACCTCAGCGGCACGCCCACCGACCCGTCCGACGACCGCACAAAACTTTTTTATCCGCTCTTTACCACAGGCGAGCGCGTTGGCAACACCATTACAGCCATTGCCCGAGACCTTGAAAACCACATTTGGATAGGTTCTAACAGCGGAATAGGCTACATTCAAAACGCAGAAGACGTATTTTCGGGCGAGGCGCGGTGTATGCGTCCCGTGGTAACGCAAAGTAGCAAAACCGATGGCGACTATTCGCAATACCTTTTGCGCTATGCCAACATCAACGATATTTGCGCCGACGCTGCCGACCGCAAGTGGATAGCCACCAACGCAGGTGTTTTTGCCGTTAGCAACGACGGCACTGGCGAGGTTTTCTGTTTCAACACCAAGAATTCTCCACTACCAAGCGACACGGTTTTTAGCGTAAGTTTTATGGGACTCACCGGCGAATTGTTTTTTGCCACTGCATCGGGACTTTGCAGTTACGCCGGCGATGTAGAAGACGCTTGGAGCAATCTCGACAACGTGAAAGTTTACCCAAACCCTGTGCGTCCCGATTACGACGGAATGATTTACGTTTCGGGACTTGAAGACGAAACTGATGTTCGCATCACCGACATCACTGGCGCACTCGTTTTCCATACAGTTTCGGCAGGCGGCAAAATATCTTGGGACGGCAAAAATCTCCGAGGAAACCGCTGCCGAACAGGTGTTTACCTAATCTTTTGCGTAAATCCCGAAACTCACGATACAATAGTAAAAAAATTGCTGATAGTTAATTAAATTTCAAAATTTTATTATTTTTGCCGATTATAAAAAATAGTAAACATCAAAATGGAAATAGTATTAAGCGGCATACGCCCCACAGGAGACCTGCACCTCGGTAATTATTTTGGTGCGCTCCGCAATTTTGTAAAAATGCAGGACGACTACAAATGCAATTTTTTTGTAGCCGACTATCATTCGCTTACCACGCACCCTCATCCCGAGGATTTGCGTATCAACGTTAAAAAAATTCTCAGCCAATATATTGCAAGCGGTCTCGACCCCGAAAAAAGCACTATCTACGTTCAGAGCGACGTTCCCGAAGTGTGCGAACTCTATATGCTTATGAATATGAACGCTTACATCGGCGAACTTGAACGCACCGCTTCGTTTAAAGAAAAAGCACGTCAAAACCCCGACAACGTAAACGCCGGATTGCTCACATACGCTGTGCTTATGGCTTGCGATATTCTTATTCAAAAGGCCGACAAAGTGCCCGTAGGCAAAGACCAAGAGCAGCACCTCGAAATGACCTGCCGTTTTGCCCGCCGTTTCAACAATATCTACGGTGTGGAATACTTCAAAGAGCCTAAGGCATTCTCGTTTAGCAAAGACTTGATAAAAGTTCCCGGTCTCGACGGCACAGGCAAGATGGGCAAAAGCACCAACAACGGCATCTACCTTATCGACGAAGACAAGGACATCCGCAAAAAAGTGATGAAAGCCGTTACCGACAGTGGTCCCACCGAGCCAAACCAAGCCAAACCAGAGGTAATACAAAACCTTTTCACCCTTATGGATTTGGTATCAGACCGCAGCACCATCGAGCATTTTGAAAACGCTTGGAACGATTGCTCAATCCGCTACGGCGACCTCAAAAAGCAACTTGCCGAAGACATTATCCGCACAGTTGCCCCCATCCGCGAGCACATCAAAGACATCTACAACGACGATGCCTACCTTGAACGCGTTGCCCGCGAAGGTGCCGAAAAAGCCCGCGTCCAAGCCGCAAAAACAGTTAAAGAAGTTAGACAGATTATTGGATTTAAATAGGATTATGTTAATACGAAAAAAGGGAGGCGATTATTTGTGCCTCCCTTTTTTTATTCTGCCAATTCTAATATCATAAACTCAACCCTTCGGTTAACCTCACGTTGCTGCGGTGTGGCGTTTTTGTTGAGGGGGCGACTTTCGCCATAGCCTACTGGAACAAGGCGTTTGCGCTCTACGCCGTGGCTTACAAGATAATTGACCACAGTATTGGCGCGACGTTTGGAGAGTTGCAGGTTGTAAGCATCAGAGCCAACATTGTCGGTATGCGCCGAAACTTCGAGTTTGGTAACGTCGGGATTCTCTAACATAAACACCACAACGGTATCCATAATGGTGTTGACATCGCTTTTGAGGCGGTCGCTGTTGGTTTCAAACAATATAGGTGCGCCAATCGGGTCGCCAACCTTTTTGCGTTTTAGTTGTTTCGACATATCAAGGGCATTGTTGGCAAAGGCGTAATCCTGAGGCATAATATCAATGGCGTAGCCTTCGTTTTTGGGTTCTTCTTCGGGTACTTCCACTATTGCGAGTTCATCTTCGGTATAAGGAATATTAGCATTACCAAGGTCCACATTGATATAATCAGGAGCAGGCACAGGTTTTGGCTTGCGCACAAGGCGGTAGCGGATACCGATAGTGGCGGAGAGGTTGGCAAGTTTTACACCGTCGCAGATGTTAGACTGTGTAATGCCCACATATTCGCGAGCATCCTCGTTGTAAAGTTTAGGAAGATTCTGATTTTTGATGTCAGAAAAACGGTATGCGCCGCTAATGCCCATACTTAGGTCTAACTGCTTGTTGATAGCGTAATAGGCCTTACATTCAGCACCAAAGCCGATAGAAATTTTCTTAAAGTCAGGAGTTCCGCTAAAATCCGAAAATTTGGTGAGGCCGTGGTTTGGCAAATCGTGAAGTTGAGCGTTGTAGTACGGCAAAATAGCCTCCACGCTGATATCACCCTTGTTGTTGCTGTATTTGCTGCCCGCAATAGTGGTAACAATCAGGTGCGCGCCTGCTCCAATGCGCCATTTTGCGCCAAGTGAGTGCTGATAATATGCGCCGATAGGAATATCAATTGCCGAAAGCGAAACCTTTTCTTCCAAATCGTTGAACGCTGTAAGATAATTACGTTCTTTGTGTTCGCCCATAAGTGCGGGGTCGGTGCCGTTTTGCTCCTCTTGATTGAAGTTGAGTTTGGCTTTTGCGGCAAAAGTATTGAAATTAAAACCAATACCCACGCCCCAATTTGGGTTGAAAAAATATCTGTATCCTGCACCTACGCCAAAGCCAAAGCCGGGATTCTTGTCGCCATAACCATCGGTTTTGAAAGCGATATTATGGAGTCCACCGCCAAGGTCGAATGTAAGATAATGACCCGCGCGGCTTGCGTTTACAGGAAGCGAATCTTTATTGGATGTTTGTGCGGCGGCATCTTGTGCGCTCATAGTCAAGGCGCATACTATCGACAATGCCGCATTTGTTATCTTCTTAATCATAATAATTTACAAGGTTTTTATTTAACAATTACTTTAAAGCCAGATTTTTCACCGTTGCTAATCAACGAGCCTGAATAAATACCCATAGGTAGAGTGGTGGTGTTGATTTTTTCAAGACCTGTGAGTTTCTTCACCAAAGTGCCATTAGCGGTGAAAATCATTATGGTATAATCTTTTGCGGGGTCATATTCCTCAATTTCCAAAGTAAACTGCTCGCCCGAAGTGGCAGGATTGGGATAAACCTTTACACTACTTTTGGTATTCTTTACCGAAACGCCAGTTTTAATAGGACACGACATAAATTTTTTACCGTCTTTGTCGGTGATTTTTACAGTGTAGCGGCCACTGAACGAAGGTTCGGAATAAAACTGAAGAGTTGCGCCCGAAATAGCGTTGCCATCCTTATACCATTGATAAGCCGAGTAGTTGTTGTCGTGATTATCAACCAGCAACACGTCGGAATATATCTGAAGAGCAGCATTTTTGGGAATATTGGCGGTGATAGCCACAGGGTAGGCTTCGGATTCTTTGTAAAGTTCGGGGTCGCCATTGAATACCACGCTGCCTTTGTAAACGCCCGATTCAAGATCATTTGGAATTTCGATTAACACATTATTATTAGCGTCAACTTTGCCATTTACCACAGTGCCGTTTTCAAAAGTAACAATGTATTCCGAGGGTTGACCCTTGGTGATGGTAAATGGCAATGATATAGAGGTTTCGTTACCATTGCAGAATTTGTCGGCATCGGTGGGGAACGATGTTGTTCCATTAAAATCTACGGCAATAGTTTCACGGTCGTCGCGCCATTGAGCCTTCACGGTCAGGTCATGGGCAGGCATTGTGGCAGGTAGTGCGGGTTGCCAACCAAGAAATGTAAAGCCTTTTTTAGCAGGGTTGGCAGGTGCTGTGATTGCAGTGTTGTAATACTGAGTAATGGCTTCAATCGGGTCGGCACCATCGGTATCGAAAGTAATGGTGTATTGGTTGATTTGCCACTGAGCCTTAAAAGTAAGGTCTTCGTCGGGCATAGTTTCGGGAATTTGTTTGTCCCAACCGAGGAAAGTGTAACCAGTTTTTACAGGGTCTACAGGTTTAGAGATATTTTCGCCGTATTTAACAGTCATTTTGTCAATAGGAGTGCCACCGTCGGTATCAAATGTAATGGAGTGAGTGTTAATTTGCCATTTTGCTGTTAAAGTAACATCCTCGGCGGGCATTGTATTTGGAATATCCTTATCCCAGTCAAGAAATGTATAACCTGTTTTTACAGGGTCGGCAGGTTTGTTAATGGCAGTGTTGAAATCTTGTTTAATAGCAGAAATTTCAGAACCGCCATCGGTATCAAAGGTGATAGTGTATTGGTTGATTTTCCATTCAGCCTTAAATGTTAAATCTTCATCAGGCATGGTTTCAGGTATTTCCTTATCCCATCCGAGGAAAGTGTGACCAGTTTTTACAGGGTCGGCGGGTTTGGTGATAGTTGCGCCATAATACGTTTCTATAGGGTCGATAGCAGAGCCGCCATCAGTATCAAAGGTGATAGTGTGGGGATTGCCCTGCCACTGTGCCTTTAAGTTCAAATTCTGGGCAGGCATTTTGGCAGGCAATGCAGGACTCCAACCTTTAAATACGTAGTGTTCTTTGGTGGGGTCGGTGGGTGCGGTGATGTCGGAGTTATAGTCTTGTGTGATGTCGGCAACAGGTGTGCCTCCGTCGGTGTCGAACTTTATGGTAAACTTGGCAGGCTTCCAAACTGCGGTAAACTCCCAATCACCGTAACTACCTTGTTGAATTGTTACTGATGGTTCAATGGCTTTACCATTGTCCCAACCCACAAATTCATAGCCAGTTTTAACGGGATTGTGGAGATCAAAATCAGGAGTTTCAATATTGTAAGTTTCATAATTATAAGAACCAAATGGTATTTCACCTCCCTCAAGGTTGTATGTAATAGTATAAGGGTGAAGCTTCCACAAAGCAGAAATGGTTAAATCATTGTCGGGCATAGTTGTAGGAATAGTATTGTCCCATCTATCAAAATCATAGCCGAGCTTGGTGGTAGTGTTTGTTCCGTTGATAATAGGGTTAACCTCAGCAGAAATATCAGTGCCAGGGAGTTCTTGAATTGGAACATGAACAGCGCTACCGCCCTTGGTATCGAATGTAAGTGTGGATGTCTTAGCCCAATGAGCAGTATAGATACGGTTGCCAATGCTACCTTGAGGAATTGTTACGGTCATGTTGTCTTCTCCAGTCAAACCAGTGATTTTTGTACCCGACCAGCCAGTGAACACATATCCGTCTCTAACAGGATTCTTGAGTGTAATTATTGAAGTAGTCTTGTTAAACTCTGTTGGATTGCTGCCCGAAGTAATTTCACCACCGTCTAATTCGTAGAATATCTTGAAGTTGCCTTTGGTGAAATAACCTGAAGTAGACGAAGATGTTTTCTTGTCAATTCTTGCATATGTGGTATAACCTTTTTGATTGTCATCATAAGTGGTGCCTTCATTACCTATAATCTCAGGGGGATTAAACATGGCATTAGTACGGAATCCAAAAACGTTGGTTTTATAAAGATTTCCTGACACCTTGTTTGTGTTCCAATCGTTGTTGCTGATTATTGTTGTAAGGTTTCTGCAATCAGAAAACATGCTTCGCATATCCGTAACGTTAGCAGTATTAAAGTTAGACAAATCAAGAACAACCAATTCATTCTGCAAATATGGTTTCATTGAGAACATAGATTGCATAGATGTAACTTTTGCAGTATTAAAGCTGCTTAAATCAAGGTAAACCAATGATGAGCAATCTTGAAACATCATATTCATCTTTGTCACATTCTGTGTGTCGAATTTGCTCAAATCCAAGCTCTCTAAAGCAGAACAAGAAGCGAACATATATGACATATTAGTAACACTTGCCGTTGAAAAATTGTCACCGAACTTGATAGTCTTTAGTTTAGAGCAATTGTTAAAGAAACCAGACATGTCAGTAACGTTCACTGTATTAAAATTGCTTAAATCAAGAGAAGTTAATTCCTTACAACCGCTAAACATAGCTGTCATATCTAACACATAGTCAGTTGTAAAATTTGAACTCCAAGTAAGCGTTGAAAGGCTATTACAACCAAAAAACAACGACTTCATAGAAGTAACAGCACTTGTATTAAAACCGCTAAGATTCAATGTAGTAAGAGCATTACAACCATCGAATGTAGCTTCCATATTAGTTAAAGTTGTAGAGGGAGCGAAATGACTCAAATCAAGAGTTGAAAGGTTGTTACAACCGGAAAAAACCTTATTTAAAGATTTTACTTTTGTAATAGTAAAATTATTACCAAATGTAATAGTTGTAAGATTGGTACAACCATTAAACATTTCATTCATATACTCAAGTTTTTCGCTACTGAATGAACTTAAATCCAACTCCGTTAATGTCTCACATTCATAAAACATATAAGCCATTCCTGTAACATTGGAAGTAGTAAAAGATGAAGGGAATGTCAAGCCTGTTAGTTTTTTGCAACTACGAAACATATTCGACATATCCTTTACTTTCACAGTATTAATATATTCTAAGCCTTCAATCGTTTCAAGATTTGTACAGCCTTCAAACATTCGCTGAAGAGCATCTGGTTCACAGGAAGCAAATGATGATTCTATTACTACATGTTTAATTTGCGTTGCATCAGTAATTAATGGATACCCTACATATTTACCGACAGTTGCATCATTTTTAAATTGGGCTGACACATCTTTGCCATTTGCTGGGACATCTCCAAAAGCAAGAGTTAGTGTGCCTGTAGTTACGTCAAAAGTAACGTACGGGAAACCTGCCACCGCCGCCTGACTAAAATTACACATAAAAACCAGGAATAAAAATGTAAATATCCATTTACATTTTGCCCCCCCCCGATTGACAGGGAGAGCCATAAAGTTTATTTTTCATAATATAAATAATTTAAATAATAATATTGACGGCAAAGATAAGAATAAAAACAGAGATTGTTATTCAAAAGGATAACAAAATTCAAATTATAGCCTAAAAAGTTAGGAATCTCATTTTTTGCCTATGCTCAGGCGTTTAGAAAAATACCCATCTGCGCCTTCTAACGAGATGTAATACTCGCCGGAGGAAAGGCGGCGGAGGTCGATGGTGGCGTTGCCGTCGTTGGGTATCTTGCCTGATTGAACAGTTGCAAGGTCAAAGTTTTTGATTAAATAGCGTGTGTAGACCTTTGGTTTAGAAATATTTACAAATAGTTGAGTATTTTCGTGACGCGTTTTTACAGTGCAATCGGCGGCAAGGTTTTCTTCCTTGGTGGTGCTTCCCCACGATACAATGTCGGCGTAGGGGTCGAACGAAATATTAGCCACTTGAAAACCCGGGTCAATGGTAAAAAATTGATTTTCTACAGTATTGTTGAGGCGTACAAACACACTTTCGCCGTTTAGACCATAAATCATAACAGGTACTTTTGCCCTAAAAAAAGCCATAGTAGAATCGGTTCTACGCTGCTCTATTTTCAAATTCAAAAGGTTATCGACATTCTGCTGCCACAGCACACGATACACGGGCGTACCTCGTCCATAAAACCATTGGTCGAAAAACCATTTGTAGTCTATACCCGAAAAATCGTTGACCAATCTAAAAAACTCCTCGGCAGAGCAGTTGCCAAACCTATGGCGCGAATACTTTATATAATATTTAAGGAGATTGAAAAAAGTCTCGTCGCCAAGTTCGGTTCGTAGCATGTGGAGAAGCATAGAACCCTTATCGTAGGTCATACGAGTGTCGAAAATTTCCCACACATCAGTTGTGTCGGTAACATAAATAGAGCCGAGCGGCTTGGTGGCGGCAGAATAAATCTTTTTTTTGCGCCAAAGTATAGGGTCGTTGGTTTGTCCCACGCCTCTTTCCTCGGCAAAACCCTCGCACCATTCGGCAAAACCTTCGTTGATCCACACGTCGGTCCATCGGCTGCAAGTAATAGTATTGCCGAACCATTGATGAGCAAGTTCATGAACCATAAGCGATGGCGAAAATTCAGATACAAAAGTCATAGTTTGGTTTTCCATGCCGCCGCCCCAGCCAAATTGCGCCTGAGCATATTTTTCATCCACAAAAGGATAAACGCCAAAAGTATCGCACAGCATTTTGAGAGCTGGAATCAATCGGGCAGCGCGGCGATGGTTCTGCTCGTAGCGTTCGGGGTAAAAATAGTTGACATATAGCAGCGAGTCGCCATTGTTGAGATGCACATACTCTTGCGTCACCACATAATTGCTAACAGCCACAGCCACAAGGTAAAAAGCAATTTTGTGACGGTGAATCCAGTTGGTGGTGCGTATGCCATCTTTTACCGATTCGGAAACAATCACGCCGTTGGATGCCGCACGATATTGTTCGGGACATTGCACAACAACCTGCACCGAATCGTATTTATCGGTGTTGACCTGACGGCAAGGATACCAATCTTTTGCGCCATTGGGTTCTGAAAGCGTCCAAAATATAGGCGAATTACCGTGGTTAGAAAAAGTCACAGAGCCTAAACCCGACCTCAACGGCACACCTTCGTAAATTACCTTCACCGAATCGCTATACGACCAAGTGTCGTCGGGATAAATAATCAACGAATCGCCTTGATGATTGAATTTTAGCGGGTTATCGCCGTGCATTACATTCTTTACTTCAAGCGACGAAGCAAGGTCGAATTGCAACGGCAGGAAACGGTCTTGTCTGGATTTTACAGCAAAATATTGAGTGGTTACACCTTTTATATATTTAACCGAAGGGTCAATGCTCAAATTGATACGCACAAATTGCATATCCACCCACGAAAATGGATTTTTGGCAGCCGACACCGCAGTTGCACAAAACAACAACAGCAAAAATACTAACCGTTGCATTTACCCAACACCTTTATAATAGTATCTTCAATTACTTTGGGATAATATTCGTATTCGAGGGCGTGCACACGTTGGGCAAGAGTGTCGGCGGTGTCGTCGGGCAATACAGGACATTTAGCTTGGAAAATCACCGAGCCGCGGTCGTAATCGTTGTCGATAAAATGAATAGTAATGCCGCTCTCCTTATCTCCGCTATCGAGCACGCTCTGATGCACACGACTGCCATACATACCTTTTCCACCATGTTTTGGCAACAACGATGGATGTATGTTGACAATGCGCTGATCAAAAGCCGTCACAATATAGTCGGGTACAAGTTTGATGTATCCCGCCAGCACCACAAAATTGGTACGGAAGTCGCGCAAAACGCCAAGCATAAAGTCTGTGTCGTCGATCAAACGCTTTGAAAGCACCAAACATGGCACCGAATGACGACGGCAACGCTCTATTACAAACGCCTTCGGATTGTCGGTAATCAATAGTCCGATGCGTACTAACTTACTATCTTTAAAATAGTTGAATATATTTTCGGCATTAGTGCCGCTGCCCGAGGCAAATATAGTTACGTTCCACATAAAAATTTTTTTTAAAAAATTTAACGTGCAAATATATCAATAAATCTTCAATAGCCACGTTTTAAAGCATTTAAAATAATAGTGTCGAAAAATAATTTTTTAACAATCAATTAATTACAAAAATATTTTTTTTTTCGGTCTAAAATTGTTTTCTTTGCGGCGAATTTAAAAAAGAGAAATCGAAGTTTAATTTTTAAAAAATTATTTATCATGAACGAAGACATAAAGAAAAAAGTAAAAGAGATTATCGTTGAGAAATTAGGTGTAGACGAAGCAGAAGTTACTGAAGAAGCATCTTTCACAAACGATCTTGGTGCCGACTCTCTCGACACAGTAGAACTCATCATGCAGTTCGAAAAAGAGTTCAACATCTCTATTCCCGACGATCAAGCTGAAAAAATCGCTACCGTAGGCGAAGCTATCGAATACATCGAAAACCAACAAAAATAAATTATTTCTATGGAATTAAAACGAGTAGTCGTAACTGGCATGGGGACAATAAACCCCTTAGGCCATAATATAACCGAGTTTTGGGAAAATTTAAAATCCGGTGTAAGCGGCGCAGGTCCGATTACCCGTTTTAATCCCGAAAAATTCAAGACCCGGTTTGCCTGCGAGGTTAAAAATTTCGACGAGGTTGACGCTCAGTTCTTCAACAAAAAAGAAACCGGACGTTTAGACCTTTTTGCTAAGTTCGCACTTATCTCTGCCGAAGAGGCTTGGAAAAACAGCGGACTTACACCCGAAAATTTCAACCACGACCGTGCAGGTGTAATCTGGGGCTCGGGCATCGGCGGAATCAACACCCTCACCGAAGAAGTAGAACAATTCTGCCAAGGCGATGGTTCTCCCCGTTTCAGCCCATTCTTTATTCCCAAAATGATCAGCGACATTGCTCCGGGACACATCAGCATGAAGTACGACCTTCGCGGACCAAACTTCACCACTGTTTCGGCATGCGCTTCGTCTACCAACGCCATTATCGACGCATTCAACTATGTTCGTCTTGGCAAGGCAGACATCATTGTAACAGGTGGTTCTGAATCACCCGTGGGAATTGCTGCAGTTGCCGGATTCAACTCTATGAAGGCTCTCAGCACCAACAACGACAACTACAAAACAGCATCTCGTCCGTTTGACGCAACACGCGACGGATTTGTAATTGGTGAAGGTGGCGGTTGCCTCATTCTCGAAGAGTACGAACACGCTGTAAAACGCGGAGCAAAAATTCTCTGCGAACTTGCCGGAAGCGGACTCACAGCCGACGCTCACCACATTACCGCTCCTCACCCCGAAGGACGTGGAGCAGCAGCTGTAATGAAACTTGCTATCGAAGATGCCGGACTTAAACCCGAAGACATCGACTACGTTAATGTTCACGGCACATCTACCGGTCTCGGCGACATTGCAGAATCAAAAGCAATTCAGCAAGTGTTTGGCGATTACGCTTACAAAGTTAGCATCAGCAGCACAAAATCTATGACAGGTCACCTTCTCGGAGGCGCCGGCGTTGTAGAATCTATCGCTTGTGTGCTTGCAATGCTCAACGAAACCGTACCCCCGACCATCAATTTCCAAAACCCCGACCCGCATATCGACCCAAAACTCGACATCACACCCAACGTTGCCAAGAAAAGGGTTATCCGCGCAGCCCTCAACAACACATTCGGCTTTGGCGGACACAACGCTTCGGTGGTTTTCAAAAAGATTTAACGGCTAAAAAGGGGTGCATTTAAACGCTTAATGCGTAGCCATAAATGCAACCCTTTTTTTTAATTATTTAGCACAGGTGTTTAAGAACATAGCAGCCTTCATAAAGTACCTTTTCGGCAAAGACAAGAAATTCGCCCGCCAAATAAGGCGAATAACTGGTTTTTACCCTTACAACAAAGACCTTTACCAAACTGCACTTACTCACCGCTCGCTTTCGGCACGCACCAACACAGGATTTATGATCAACAACGAGCGCTTAGAATTTCTGGGCGACTCGGTGCTCGACCTCCTCATTGGCGAATACCTCTACAAGCGATTTTCAAACGAACAAGAAGGATTCCTCACTCAACTTCGCGCCCGCATTGTTAACGGCGACAATCTCACCGAACTATCTAAGCAAATAGGTCTCGACTTGCTTGTAAAAACCTCCGTAAAGAGCCATTCTTCAAATATTCACCTCTACGGCGATGCATTTGAGGCATTTCTCGGCGCAGTTTACTTAGACCGCGGATTTAGTCAGGCAGGCAAATTTATCTACAAGCGCATAATGCCAAAATATCTCAATATCTTTGAGTTAGAGCATCAAAACACCAACTACAAGAGCCAACTTATTGAGTGGGGACAAAAAAACAAAAACGAAATTGAATTTGCCACCGACGTGGAATATCCCGGAAGCAAATATTTTGTATCGTATGTGCGCATCAACGGCGAAAACTACGGCTCGGGCATAGGCATTTCAAAAAAAGAAGCCGAACAAAAAGCTTCAAAAGTTGCTTTAAGCAAACTAAGCTAACTCATTAATCATCATCCACTAATAGTTTATTAAAAAAAATCCCGCGATGATAATTCTCGACGATGTTCTTATCAACGAAGATATTTTTACCGAAAAATTTTGTTGCGACGTTACCGCCTGCCTCGGCACATGCTGCGTAGAAGGCGACAGCGGCGCACCTCTCGACTATACCGAAGTGCCAAAGCTCGAGAAGCATTTCAACGCCGCCAAAGAATATCTCTCGGCCGATAACATTGCCGCTGTTGAAAATCAGGGATTTGCAGTAAGAGATTACGACAACGAACTTGTTACCCCGCTACTCAATCGTGCCGAATGTGCCTATTCGTACAAAGAAAACGGCATCACCCTCTGCGCCTACGAACGCGCATATCTCGACGGCAAAATTCCGTGGCGCAAACCCATTTCGTGTCATCTTTATCCCATCCGCCTCACCAAAGTAGGCATCTACACCGGCATCAAACTTCATCGTTGGAATGTTTGCCACAGTGCCTTCATCCTTGGTCGCAAAAAAAGTCTCCCCGCCTACAAATTCTTAGAAGAGCCCATCGTCCGCCGTTTTGGACAAGAATTTTATGATCGCTTGTGTGAAGTGGCTGAGGCGTATTTGAAAGGAAGAAAATAATAAGCAACCAATTCTACGTAAAATTTTGCAATAAAATTTTCACTGCTAAATCACTATCCAGCAATACAATAACAAACAAATTGTAAATATCAACTAAAATTTCAGTTTATTAACTGAAAAATAAGTTGTATAATTGAAACATAAGTTTTATCTTTGCGTTATAAATATCATAACTAATTTATCAGTTATAAAACTTAAAAACAAATTTTAGTATCAACAATTAAAAAACGCAAAGCCATGGAACAGAAAAAATCAGAGAAAGCCAATCTCCAAAGCAAGAAGTTCACCTTCTTAGAAATCGGTCTTGTACTTACCCTATTGGCTATTTGGGGAGTATTTGAATTTAGCACCAAAGCTGAAAGTGCATCAGCATTCAACCAAATTACATTAACCGTCGACGACGGCTTAATCGAAATTCCCGTCACCCATTCCGAACCACCGCAACCTCCTGCGCCGCCAGTTCGCAAAATTGCCGAAATTATTGAAGTAATAGATGACCCTGAAACAATTTGTGGTGATCCGCAAATCGACGCTGAAATAGACATTGACGCTGCCGTGCAAATCGAAGAATTACCTTCACCATCATGCAGCGACGAGATAATAAGCGAAGAAGACTTACCTCCGTTCATTGTCTGTGAAGATATGCCCGAATTCAGAGGAAACCTATTAAAGTATGTTGCCGAGCACGTAGTCTATCCCGAAGTAGCTAAAGAAAACGATATTCAGGGAACAGTATACATAGGATTTGTTATCAACGAAAAAGGCAAAGTTACCGATGTAACCTTAACCAGAGGCGTTGACCCACTGTTAGACAAAGAGGCTCTCAAGGTGGTTGAAAACCTTCCTGATTGGAAACCCGGAAAACAATCAGGCAAAAATGTAAAGGTAAAGATGTGTATACCGATAAAATTTAAGCTTTCAAACTAAAAAAAACTTAAAAATAAGTTTGATAATTTAAAAATAAGTTATATATTTGCAAAACCAATTATAAAACTAACAAGTCAATTACACAACGCATAAATACATTAAGAGATGGAACAGTTGACCAAAGCAGAAGAAAAGGTGATGCAGATATTATGGAAACTTAAATCTGCATTTGTAAAGGACATCATAGAGCAGATGCCCGACCCCAAGCCGCCGTACAATACCATATCGTCGGTGGTAAGGATACTCCGCGAGAAAGGTTTTGTAGACTTCAAGGCATACGGCAAAACCTACGAGTACTTTCCCGCTGTCAGCAAACTCGCCTACAAGAAATACACTTTCGGGCAGATGCTGAAAAACTACTTCGACGGCAGCTACGAAACCATGGTATCTTACATGGTGGACGAAGAGCCGGTATCCGAACGCGAAATAAGCGAAATAAAGCAGATTATCGACCAAAGATCTAAGTAGACATGCTTTCGGCGGTGGCATACATAGTAGAATCATCGGTAATATTTGCAGTGCTTATAAATTTTTACAAATATGCCTGCTACCGTCAAACCTATTACAAGTGGGATCGATTTCTACTAATTGCCTGCATAGTAATATGCTACGCACTGCCGTTTTGCAAAATCAGCGGAGACGAATCTAACACCAAAGCCGAAACCGAACCTGTATCGATAACAGGCATCGCATTAGGCGAAAACAGCCACACAATCACACTCTCAAGGCAAACCACTTTTGCCACAATAGCCAAAAACGCACTACACAGCCCCACATTCCACACATTATTATTTATATTAATGATAGCGTATATAGTGTGCGCGGCAATAAAGGCAGTATCAGTATTATCTGCACTGCTAAAAATACTCCGACTAAGGCGCGGAAAGCCAGAAACAATTGACAACGGCATCAAAATTTACACCGCCGAAAGTCGCACACCAGCGTTCTCGTTCTTTGACAATGTATTTGTAAACAAGGCGTTCTGCAACCTCGACAGCCGTTCGCAAGAGATAATTCTCAACCACGAACGCCAGCACATACGCGGACGCCACAGCATTGATGTTATCATCTTTGCCATACTCTCAATAGTGCAATGGTTCAACCCTGCTGTTAAAAAAGCCGCAGCACTCAGCCGACAGATTTGCGAAAACATAGCCGACTCGTCTGCCACCGAGGGCGACAAAAAAGAGTACGCGCTGCTTCTATTAAAACTCGGCAGCAACAACCCCACACCTTCGTCAGCAGAAACAGACACAGAAGGCAGTCTCAAAAACCGTGTGCTCAATATCTACTCTTACGATAGCGCACAAAACCGCAAAATACGATTTGCCTGTTCGCTACCCATATTGTTATTGTTAATAATCTGTTACCTGATAATAGGCGGCAAAATGAGCACAAAAAACAAAGACGGATTAGAGTTTCCAATAAAAGGCGGCTACACATTGGCAGCAGAATACTTTGAAGACCGAATTTGCACAATAAAGGATGGACGGAAATATTACGTTTCGCATCCCGAAACAGCATTCTACGTACCCGAAAACACAGTAATTGTTGCACCGATTACAGGCACAGCCACATCAGCAAACGACAACGAAATTGCCATAACATCGGGCGACACCACTATCACTATCAAATACTTATCGTTGGTAAGCAAAAGCAAAACGGTAACACTCGGTCAAGAGATAGGGCGAGCCACTACCCTCCCACTGTCGATAAAAACCGAAATAAAAAACAAAGCAATCGACCCAGCGATAATATTCAACTACTAATTTATATAACGTAACTTAACTACCTAATACTTTGATACTATGCAAAACAAAAAATCAGCAAGTGCCGACCTTGAAAGCAAACGAGGAATAATGTTTCTGATAGGTCTTGCCATATCGCTAGGGCTGATATACGCAGTGTTGAGCTACGAAAAGCCCAAGCCCACATACGAGGAGGTAACAGTAACCCTCCCGGCGGAAAGTTTAATCATCACCGAAATAATTTCTCCGCCATAAGTTAAATTATTATTAAAAAAAATTTGCGTATAAAAAATAAACACAATAATTTTACACGCTCGAAAATGTAGCACATTAACATTAAATATAAACACACAAAAACATAAATCAAAATGGAAGAAAAAAAATCACAAAAAGCCGATCTCGAAGGTAAGAAAACCATCTTCTTAGAAATCGGTTTCGTTCTCACCCTCTTAATTGTGTGGTGGGCGTTCGAATTCAGCACAAAAGCAGAAAAAGCTGAAGACCTCGGTACAGTTGCATTCACCGAAGACGTTGTAGAAGAAATTCCTATCACTCGTCAAGAGCAGATAGAGCTTCCTCCTCCACCTCCTCAACAAACCGTTGCCGACATTATTGAGGTGGTAGACGACAAAATCGAAATCAACGAAGACCTCACAATCGACGAAGCTGACGAAAACACAGCCGTTGAAATTCAAGAAATTGTAGAGGTTGCACCCGTTGAAGAAGAAGAAGAAGAGGCAGCACCTTTCGTTATCGTAGAGGATATGCCCGAATTCAAAGGCGGTGAAAAAGCTCTTTTGAAATATATTGCTGAACACGTGGTTTACCCCGAAATTGCAAAAGAAAACGACATTCAGGGTACAGTATACGTTAAGTTTGTAATCAACGAAAAAGGCAAAGTTACCAACGTAGGACTTCTCCGTGGCGTTGACCCCTTGCTCGACAAAGAGGCAATCAAAGTTATCGAAAGCCTTCCCGATTGGAAACCCGGCAAACAGTCTGGTAAAAACGTAAAAGTTTCGATGCAGGTGCCCATCAAGTTTCAGTTAGCAAACTAATGCAAAAAAAACTCACAAAAAAAATCTGCCCACTGTTGACACGGGGCAGATTTTTTTTTATATTTGCAAAAAACCGCCTACAACCAATATAAACTTATGACAACAGACAAGCCAATAATAGTTCCATGGGATTTTAGCGAAAAAGCAGAGTTTGCACTGCTTCATGCTGTCAACATTTCAATAATAACAAACTATCCTATAATACTTGTTCACATTACTAAACGTCAATCAGACAACGCAGAATATACCCAAAAACTAACTACCAAGGCCAACGAATTAAAGCAACAATACGGAGTTGAAATATCAGCCTTGGTACGCACAGGCAACATCTTTAATCAAATATCCGACATCATTGCCGAAACCAATGCCTTTATTGCCATTATGGGCACACACGGCATGAAAGGGCTTCAAAAACTAACAGGCAGTTGGGCATTAAAAGTAATTACAGGCTCAAAAGCTCCATTTATTGTAGTTCAAGACCGTCCTCAATCAAATGCCGACGTTACAAAAATCGTTCTTCCAATGGATTTTAAACTCGAAGAACGAGAGAAACTTGTGTGGACAACATTTCTTGCAAACGTTACCAAATGTAAATTTTACATTTGTTATACCGAAATTGGCGACGAAATAATTCAAAAACGCACCATCGGCAACATAAAAGCTGCCTGCACATATTTAGAAAGCAAAGGAATCAACTACGAACTACATCAACTACCCGGCGAAGAAGGCATCGCCAAAGAAACCATAAAATTTGCCAAACAAATCGAAAGCGGAATGATTCTTATTACCACCACCAAAAACATTAAGTTTCAAGACTATGTGCTTGGTGCTGCCGAACAACAAATTATTGCCAACGACAGCAAAATTCCTGTTATGTGCGTCAATCCAAAAGCAGGAACAAAATAATTTTGCACATTAATAAAATAATATCTACCTTTGTAATTGGATATAACAAATTTTCGAAAATGGACAAAACAGAAAACAACAAATACGTAATAGGCATTACACAGGGCGATATCAACGGCATCAACTACGAGATAATAATCAAAGCACTTGCCGACCCGGAATTATACAACAACTGCACAATAGTAATTTATGGTTCTGCCAAGGCAATAGGCTTTCACCGCAAAAACCTCAACCTGCCGCAAATCAATTTCAACGCTACCAAAAGCGCTGCAGAACTTGCTCCAAACAAAATAAACCTTATTAACATTGGCGACGACAACCTTCGTCTCGAACTCGGAACCTCAACTGTTACCGCAGGCGAATGTGCTGCCGAAGCTCTCAAACTTGCCGTTCAAGATTTAAAACAAGGATACATCGATATTTTGGTAACTGCTCCCATCAACAAAAACAACGTTAACGAAGCTGGACTCAAGATACCGGGACACACCGAATTTCTTGCCGATAATTTCAACACATCTGATTACCTTATGCTTATGACCTCCGAAGATTTAAAAATCGGAGTTGTAACGGGTCATGTACCTCTAAAAGACGTGGCACACAACATAACACCACAAAAAATAGTTCAAAAACTACGCATCATAAACCGCTCGCTCAAAGAGGATTTCACCATCCGCCGTCCCAAAATAGCGGTGTTGGGTCTCAACCCTCACTCTGGTGACAACGGAGTAATTGGCAACGAAGAATCAGAAATCATTCTTCCCGCACTTAAACAAGCCGAAGAAGAAGGTATAACATGTTTTGGTCCATATCCTTCGGACGGATTTTTTGCTGCCGAACTCTACAAAAAGTTTGATGCAGTGCTTGCCATGTATCACGACCAAGGATTAATCCCCTTTAAAATAATAGCAGGCAACAAAGGCGTTAACTACACAGCTGGATTGCCAATTGTGCGCACTTCGCCCGACCACGGCACAGCATACGATATTGCAGGTAAAGGCATTGCCGACGAAACTTCGCTCAAAGAAGCTATTTACACAGGCATTGCAATTTGGCAAAACCGTCAGTTGCTCAAAGGAATCAATCCGCTCAAAAAACTTACAGTAACCGAATCGGACAAAAAAATTTGTTAACCACTACTATTAAAAACAATATACAATGAAAGACTTTTCTTACGAACGTCACGGCTCAGACTTAATTAATTCGCGCCTCTGCGTTATCGAAAACCGTGCACAAAAAAATAGATCGATAGCGAATCTCAAAAAACTACACTCGTGTATCGACCTTACATCGCTTAGCAATGCCGACAACGAAAACTCCATTGCCGACTTTGTAATGAGCGTCAACACTTTTAAAGAAAATAATCCTGACATACCAAATGTAGCAGGTATATGTGTATATCCCAAGTTTGTTCCTGTGGTACGAAAAATTCTTGCTGTTCCCGATGTTAAAATTGTTTCGGTGGCAGGAGCTTTTCCCCATGCACAAACATTTGAAGAGATAAAAATTCGCGAAGTAGAACTTGCCGTAGAAGCTGGTGCCGACGAAATAGACGTGGTAATCAATGCAGGCGACATTATCGACGAGGAGCATTCCAAAGCACTTGCATCGCTCAAAGATATGAAAAAAGCTTGTGGCAACGCTCACCTCAAAGTAATACTCGAAACAGGCGCATATTCTTACGATTCTGACATTTACGAAGCCTCAATAATAGCCATAAAAGCAGATCGGAAGAGACACGTCTGAACTCCAGTCACAACAACCAA
>JAGCDD010000450.1 GCA_017651345.1 Bacteroidales bacterium
ATTCCATATATACCAATTAATCAAATTGACCCATTAAACAATGAGAACTTGAAGAAGAAGTTAGAACAAATACAACAACAATACACTCCACCAAATTCGAACAATAATAATGATTCAGGACTTCCTCCGGGTTGTATTATATGGATTATTCTCGGTATAATCACTTTTATAATAGCATTAGCATCAAAATAACTAAAAATATGAAAAACATTCTACTAATCATTCTCGCTTGTCTGTCGCTTTCGGTTTCGGCACAGACATCGGATTCTCTAAGAATTAAGAATCTCGAAACTGAGTTTGTAAAACTCAGCAACCGTATTAATCAGTTGCAAACGGTTCAAAATCAGCAGAAACAGACTATCGTCACCCAAAACGCTAAAATAGAAGCGTTGGAGCAGCAGTTGGGTGTAAAGGCTACCGAATTGGAAACCTCTCTCAATGAGAAATCATCGGCTTTGGAATCCACCATCACAACTAAAATTGGTGAAACCGATTCCAAAATCAGCCAAACCGCCGAATCATTGAACCAATCAATTTCTGCCAACAAACTAATTGCCATCATCGGCATTATTGCGGCGGTGGTTCTTCTAGTGGTTGTTTATTTTGTGCTGAAAACCAAAATCGGCAGCAAAGATTCCGACATCGACAAAATTAAATCGGCACAAAAAAGTCTCGAAAACGTTCAAAAATCAATGCAGGAAGAATCTGTAAAACTCGACAATAAATTAGTCGAATTGCTTGAAAAACAGATGACAAGCCAACCGATTGTCACCGAAAGCAAATCAAGCGAACCCGACCATTCGCTTGCTCTCAAAGTTGCCGACGAAATTATCCGCATCGAAACAAACCTTTCAAAAATGGATCCATCTGTAAAGGGGTACAAACAACTTTCAAAAGCCGTTGAGCGCATCCGAACCAATTTTATGGCAAACGGATACGAAATTGTGGATATGTTAAATAAGCCCTACAACGAGGGAATGAAAGTAACTGCAAACTTTGTTTCGGATGAATCACTCGCCGACGGCGAGCAAAAAATAACAGGAATCACAAAGCCGCAGATTAATTATAACGGCAAAATGATTCAATCAGCACAAATTACAGTAAGTCAAAACATTTAAACCTATTATATATGGCAAGAATCAAAATCGACTACGGCATCGACCTTGGCACAACCAACTCGTCAATTTGCCGAATGGAAAAGGGTGAACCGGTTGTTATCAAATCCGATACTCTAAAAGACACACTGCCTTCTTGCGTTTCTATTAACAAAAAAGGTAGCATAAAAGTTGGCGATGGAGCATACAACACAATGAAATCCGACAAGCGCCGCGCAACAAAAAGTTGGAAAAAAGAAGATTCCAACACTTACATCGAGTTCAAACGCACAATGGCGACTGACACAAAATACCATTGCGCAAATATCAACAAAGATTTCTCTTCGGAAGAACTTTCAGCAGAAGTTTTGAAGACATTGAAAACCTTTGTTACTGACGAAACGTTCCGTTCGGTAGTAATCACTGTGCCTGCAAAATTCACTGTCAATCAGAAAACAGCAACCATCGAAGCCGCAAAAATGGCAGGTTTCGACCGTTGCGAACTTCTGCAAGAGCCTATTGCAGCATCATTTGCTTACGGACTCACAAGTGAGCAGAAAAACGGAATTTGGATGGTTTTCGACTTTGGCGGTGGTACGTTTGATGCAGCATTGCTGAGGGTTGAGGACGGCATTATGCAAGTTTTTGACACTGCGGGAGATAACTATCTTGGCGGCAAAGACCTTGACGCTGCAATTGTAGAAAAAATCATCATTCCATACCTCAAAGACAACTACACAATCGACGAAATTCTTTTGGACAAGGAGAAAAGCGCGGTACTCCGCGACGCTATGAAAACATACGCCGAAGATGTTAAAAACCAACTGTCGTTCAAGGATAAAGAAGACATTCTATCCAACCTCGGCGACCTTGGCGAAGACGACGAAGGCGAGGAAATAGAACTTGATTTGTCGGTAACGCAAACCCAAGTTTTTGACGCAATGCGTCCGATTTTCCAAAAAGCGGTTGACATTTGCAAGGAACTCTTAAAGAAAAACAACCTCACAAGCAACGACCTCAACAAATTGATACTTGTCGGCGGACCAACACATTCTCCGCTCATCCGTCAGATGCTCCGCGAACAGGTAACGCCAAATGTTGATACAAGTATCGACCCAATGACAGCGGTTGCCACAGGCGCGGCTCTCTACGCCTCTACTCTCGACAACGATGTTAAAGCCGAGGATATTGAAGTCGGAACAATCAAACTTGACGTTGGATATGAATCTACATCCGTTGAGCAGTCGGAATGGGTAAGCGTAAAACTCGACCGCAAAGGTTCAGGCAATTCGTGTCCCGAAACAGTTATGGTTGAATTTGTCCGTAGCGACAACGCTTGGTCGAGTGGTAAAACGGAAATCAACGAGATGGGCAACGTAATAGAAGCCAACCTTTTGGAAGGCAAGACTAACGCATTCACAATAAACGTCTATAATTCCAAAGGCGACCAACTTCCGTGTTTCCCGTCCGAAATCACAATCATTCAAGGCTCAAAAGTTGGTGCCGCACCATTGCCTTACAACATCGGCATCGCAGTTTGGAGCGATGACAAAGAAAAAGCAATCTTTGAGGCTGCCAAAGGTTTGGAAAAGAACAAACCTGTTCCGGCAGTTGGTGTAATCAACGGACTGAAAACCACTCAACAACTTCGTCCGGGAATGGAAAGCGACATTCTCAAAGTGCCTGTTTATCAGTGTGAAGACGAACCTGAAAGCGGACGTTCTGCCGACTTATACGAATATGTTGCCGATGTAATTGTTACCGGCGACGAAATTGAATCTCTCATTCCCGAAAATAGTCCTGTAGATATAACAATCAAAGTGGATTCATCGGAGCAAATGACATTGGAAATCTATTTTCCGTCAGAAGATTTCACAGTAACCAAGCAACTTGACACAAGCAAGAAACAGAGCAATGTAGAGGCGGAAAAACAAATTCCCAAAATGATAAAGACAGCGCAAAGGGACATCGACCGTTTGTCTGATTCGTCAATTGATACATCAAAACTGCAACGAGAACTTGACGCTGTAAAAGAAGACCACAAAAACTCACAAGAGAAAAAGGCTGTCTTGCAGCACTTGAAAGAGGTTCTCCGCAAGATAGAAGACGAAGATGCCAGCACAGAATGGGAACGTCTTGAAAACGAAATTCGTGAGGAGTTTGAACGTCTTGAAAAAGCGGATTCAGACCTCGGCGATGATAAGACACATCAGGCTGTCAACGCTTTGCGTACACAAACCGACAAGGTAATCCGTTCCAAAGACATCCAACTTGGTCGCGACCTTATGGAGAAAATCAATGGTCTGTTCATTCACCTAACAATGATTTATCAGTTGATGGGCTTGCTCCGTCATTTCCAAGAGGATTTCAACGAAATCAATTGGAAGAACCCTTCACGTGCTCGCCAACTTATCAATCAAGGTGCGGAAATCGTTTCCAACAACCCGACGAAAGAGAAACTGCATCCGATTGTAATGCAACTCTTTGAACTTCTGCCAGAAGAAGAAAAAGAAAGAGCGGGTGGATTGTTGAAGAACTAATTGTTGAACCTAACGTAGCGGCGTTGCAGTGCGCAACGTCGCTACAATTAAAAAGAATTGAAAATGGACAAAATTTGGAAATCAAAACAACTTGATTTGCTCAAAAATGGACAATCACTTTTCCGTTGGATTCCTGACAATATTGGAGAAATCTATTATTGTGATTCAACGGAAGAACGTTCAGAGCCATATTCAGCGGAAGAAAAGAAAAAGAAAACAATAGGCGGCGTTGTCTTTGCTGTTGTTGGATTGGGGTTGATATGGGGCTTCTTGTACGCACATTACATTTGGGCATCAATTCTATCGGTGATTATCTTTCTTATTGTAAGGAAGATGACCAATTTCGCTTTTAAGGGGAAAGACTTCTTCGTAGGCGACCAAGGTTTTGCAATTGCTGAATTTTCTGAAACTCGGAGCAATGTTGTGAGGCAACATATTTTCCTGTTCAAAGACGTTCTTGCGTTATTTACGGGAGAAACAATTCAGATGCAAAATTATAGTTACACGGGTACAAGTTATTTTTTTGAAGTTTTCAATGTACCGGTAGAATTGGATAAAGAATTGGTATTTACACCAATTTATAAAATTGAAGGTTATTACAGAGATAAAGAACCACAAGATCCAATGAATCCACAAAATGCTGATGCGGAATACTGTTTTATGAAGGCTGTTGAAGTGTCGTGGACACAGTTTTTTGTTAATCGCACTAAATCTTTGCCTGAAATTCAATTTCCGATGGCGGTAATTGTGGACAAGAAATATCGCATACTGCCATACGTTACTCTAACAGACCATTCGATTATTGTTAATGATAAGGAGTACACAAGGGAGAATACAAAGAAGATTTATTTTTCAAATGGAAACCTTGTAATTGAGCATAACAATCATACAAAAAAATTGTTGGGTCTGATTGAGAAAGGCGATATTTCCAACATTTCGATGACACTATTAGGAAACAAACGCGCATTTCTAACCCTATTTAACCAAAGATTCAGTTAACTATGCTCTTTCAAAAAGGACAAAATATCGACTCTTACACGGTGGTATTTCCGCATAAGGAAGGCTCTTATGCGGAGACATACCGCGTGCGCAATAGCGAGGGGAAACTGCGGTTTCTGAAACTGATTTTTTACTCAAAACTCAACAAAAATCAGATAGACGAAAACGGAAACATCATCGAAATAGAAGTTGCCAAGCAACTGAAACACAGAAATCTTTGTCGATTTGAAAGCAGCGGCAAAATTATTTCAAGCGGTCAAAATTTGGCATATTTTGTAACCGAATTTGTAAGCAGCGAAACATTAGACAAACGAATTTTGCGCGATGGCGATTTAAGCGTGTTTGAAACCAAAGAAATTGCAAAAGCAATACTTTCGGCATTGCAATACGTTCATAATCTGAATATTCCGATAATCCATAATGAAATCATAGTTCAAAACATATTGTTGAACCTTTCGGGCGATTTGCAAGAACTAAAACTCATTGACTTTGGTAACGCAAGATTCTTGAATCAAAAGCCTGCAAAGCCTGATTTAAAGGAAGTTAACCCATTTTATCTTGCTCCCGAAAGATTCAACGGTGTTTGTTGCATACAGTCAGACCTTTATTCTGTTGGAGTGCTGATTTACAACCTTTTATTTGGCTCGTTGCCGTGGTTTTTCGACGTTTCGGGAATGGATAGCGACCAAATTGATGAAAAATTATCTGCATCAAGGTCAAAAACGCTTAAATATCCCGACATAGAAAAATTCGAGTTGGATGAAAACCTTTTGAACATCATTTCAAAAGCGTTGAGCAACGAAATTTCAGACCGTTTTCAAACGGCAGAGGATTTTATAAAAGCCTTAGACGGCGAAATTGTAGTATCTGCACCAATTACCAAAAAGGCTAAAAAAGAGGCGGTTGCAGAGGAATGCCCAAAAAGCAAACGCGGCGGATTTGCTGATGTTGCGGGTATGAAAGAATTGAAAGAACAATTGCAATCAGATGTTATATCGTTGCTCAATAATCCCGAACAAGCCAAATCGTTAGGTTTGTCGTTGCCCAACGGATTGCTCTTTTATGGGCCTCCCGGATGCGGCAAAACGTTTTTTGCAGAAAAATTTGCCGAGGAAACAGGGTTCAACTATCAGTATGTAAAGGGGTCTGACGTTGCGTCGCCATACATCGACGGCGGCAAGGGCAAGATTGCCGACATTTTCAACGAGGCTCGCAAAAACGCCCCCACGATATTGTTTCTCGACGAGGTGGATTCCATAATCCGCGACCGAAGCGACCACAACAACGTAACCACGGCAGGGGCTGTAAATGAGTTTCTTATGCAACTCAACAACTGCGGCAAAGACAACGTACTTGTTATTGGCGCAACCAACAAACCAATGGACATCGACGAAGCGGCTCTTAGGGCAGGACGTTTGGAATTGAAATATTATATTCCGCAACCCGATTTTGAAACTCGCAAAGAGATTTTCAAAATCAGCATTTCTAAAAGGAAATACGATTTTGGAATTGATTACGACCGACTTGCAGGGCTTACTGAAAATTATATTTCTGCCGACATTAGTTTGGTGATAGATACGGCGGCGCGGCTTGCTTTCCGTCGTGGAATGGATAAAATTTCAATGTCACTGTTGGAAGAGGCGATTTCAGAAACTAAACCAAGCCTTTCAGTAGAGCAAATCAAACGTCACGAAGAAATTCGCGACAAGTTTATGGGCGTTGAAAACAGCAACTCAAATCAGAAAGATAGTTTTTCACTTGGCGACATTCTATGCGGAGATTATAAACTTTTGCTAATAAAAGATAACGTGGATTGGGCTGATAGTTTCATTGAGCAAGCCGATAAATATGTCAGCGTTGGACGCATCCGACAATATCTTGGAGGCGTGGAATCAGGGGCGAAACTCCTGAAATCGCAGTCGTTTATTTTGAATAAAAAGTTAGGTTTTGCATACACAAATCGTTACAAAAACGAATTTGCAGGTGCAATTTGGGTAAACACGCCCAAATTAAACCTGATGAAACATAATTTCAACGAATGGGATATTTCATACTTTCTCTTTGAACCATTTGAAAATAAGGGTATTATGACTTTTGCATTATCAAAAGTCATCGACTTGTTGTTTTTCAGATTTGGCATCGACGAATTGGCGGCGGTTGTAGAAAAAGGCAATACGCAAAGCGAAAAACTTTTAAATAAAATTGGCTTTGTATTTTCTCAAAATGTTCCCAATATGGTTGCAGAACGAGAATTTATAGAATACAAACTAACAAATAGCATCAATAATTAAAGACACTAATACAATGGAAATCAACGAATTATTATTAAAAACAGCCTTCGCTTGTATGTCGTGCGACGGCGACATCGACCCCGAAGAGGTTAAACTAATAAAGCAAATGTCTGACGAACAACATCTTTTCGGCGACATTGAAATTTCTGAAAAACTTGACTCACTATTTCAAGAAATCAACAGCAAAGGCAAGGATTTTTTGAAACAGTATTTTCGCGAACTCTCAGATACCGAATTAAACGAAGAGTCTGAAATCCGCATTGCTGATGTAGCAGTAAAAACCATCCGTGCCGACAACATCATCAAATACAGCGAGATAAAGTTTTTCAAGATAATCCGCGAGCACCTCACCCACGTCAGCGACAAGACTTTGCTTGCAAAAGTGGAAAACATCGACGAACAATACCTCGCCAAAGACATCCGTCCAAGTTACATTCAATTGTACGAAGACTATTTCAACAGCGTAGATTTGCCAAAATTTGAGATGAATTATAACATCTAAACGCAGATCATTATGAATAATAAATTGGTTCTCATTGCTTTATGCTTATTTATCACAAGAATTGTTTAATAAAAAATTTGCTATTCCATAAAAAAAAACGTACTTTTGACAAACAAATAAATAAATAGAAGATAGTGAACTTTGAAAAGGACATAAGAGACAACAATTGGCCAACGGTACGCCGCGAAGATTTGTGCGTTTCAGACGACATTGCAAATCTCGTCAAGGGATTTGAATTGCCGAATAACGTTGAGTATGATGATTTGAAGTTGGAATATCTAATTAAAAAACACGGTTAAACAATGCAATACTTTATATATGAGCCACAGGCTTTTATAGATATGTTAACAAATTCTACTAATGACAACCGTTAACCCCGTCATAATCTCCGCTTCGCGCTCAACTGATATTCCTGCCTTTTATGCCAAATGGTTTTTCAACCGTTTGAAGGCGGATTATTGCGTTTGGTATAATCCATTCAATCAAAGTCCGATGTATATCTCGTTCAAAAACTGCAAGTTCGTGGTGTTTTGGACTAAGAATCCCGAGCCTATAATTCCATTCTTGCATATTTTAGACGAAAGAGGTATAAAATATTATTTTCAGTATACGCTCAACGACTACGAAAACGAGCGGTTTGAACCGTGCGTCCCGAAACTCGAAGACCGTATCGAAACTTTCAGAAAACTCTCAAAAACGATTGGCAAAGAGCGTGTTATATGGAGATTCGATCCTTTGATAATTACACCTAATCTTTCGCCGAGAGATTTGCTGAAACGTATTTGGAACATCGGAAACAGGATTTTCGGCTGTACAGAAAAACTTGTTTTCTCATTTGTTGATGTTGAGGCATACAAAAAAGTTCAAAACAATTTTGTGAAAGAATCTCCGAATTTTTTCAACAAAGACAATGTTTTGTCCGCTGAATTTAACGCCGCGCAACAAAATGAACTTGTTGAAGGCTTAAAAAAATGTCAGGCGGCTTGGCGTGAAAAGGGCTGGGATATCACGCTTGCTACCTGTGCCGAAAAATCTGATTTTCAAGGCATTGAACACAACCATTGCATCGATAGTGCCTTAATAGAACGTATTTGCAAAGATGACCCACAGATGGTTTATTATCTACATACTGGCAAACTTGTTGAACCTGATATTTTTGGGCAGATACCTCCATTACCTAATAAAGAGAAGAAGATGAAAGATCCCGGACAGCGAAAAATCTGTGGTTGTATGATAAGCAAGGATATTGGTATGTACAACACTTGCCGCCATTTTTGCGTCTATTGTTATGCTAATACAAGCAAAGAGATTGTGTTGAAAAATAAGGAACGGCACAACGATGATTCTGAAAGTATCATCGAATAGATCATTAATCTAATGACAATTATCCCATTCCCCTATGACTCCACAAGAGAAACCATCATCCGCCATTCCTGGTCACGAGATATGCAGCCGCTTGAAGGAAGTTTTTCCAAGAGCAATTACAAAAACTATAAAATACGATTTGTAGTCAGTGGCGAATGGGCTCCAAAAGTAGAATTGGTACAAAATAATGAACTGCCATTTTACTGAGTTTTGGCGCAATCTCGATTACAGTAGGTGAAATTGTCAAATAAAAAACAACAAGTGATTTATTGAAATCCATCACCCAAATGGTTGCAGACATTCAAGTTTTTATTTATATTTGTAATCTACTTAATACGAATAAATAATAAAATGAATATAATTGAAAATCAATACTTTGAAGGAGAACGACCACTATATTACGCTAAGGATTTGCTGTTGAAGAATGTAACTATCGGCACAGGCGAAAGCGCATTGAAGGAGACCGAAAATATCACCGCCGAACATTGCTCTTTTAATGGCAAATATCCGTTTTGGATTACCAACGGCTTTAAAATCAGCAACTGCCATTTTAAAGAGGGCGCAAGGGCGGCTCTGTGGTATTACAACGATTTGGAAATGACCGACACCATAATCGACGCGCCCAAAATGTTCCGCGACAGTTGCCGTCTAAAACTCAATAATGTGCAACTCACCAACGCGCAAGAAACTTTTTGGCACTGTCACGGCGTGTCGCTCAAAAACTGCTCTGCCGAAAACGCACCTTATATATTTATGCATTGCAGCGACATCGAAATCGACAACTACCGTCAAAATGGCAACTATTCGTTTCAATACTGCAAAAATATCGTTATCCGCAACTCCGAACTCCACACCAAAGACGCTTTTTGGAACAGCGAAAACGTTACAATCTACAATTCTACCATCATCGGCGAATATCTTGCTTGGCACAGCCGCAATGTAACGCTAATCAACTGTACCATAGGCGAAACGCAGCCGTTATGCTATGCCGAAAACCTCAAACTCGAAAACTGCCGTTTTCTTCCCGATGCCGACCTTGCTTTTGAATATTCTTCGGTTAACGCAACAATCGAAGGCAAAATCACAAGCGTCAAAAACCCAAAATCGGGCTCAATCTCCGCCGACCAAATTGGCGAAATAATACTTGACAAAAACATCAAACCTCCGGCAGACTGTGTGATAACGGAGAGAGGAACTAAATAAATAATTTTTCCCTATATTTGCGAAAAAAGATATGATGAACCACATACATTTTATAAACCGCCGAAATACTGACTGTTACAAATGGGATTCGGTGAAAAACAACGCCGATTTTGTGCCGCTGTGGGTGGCTGATATGGATATTGCCACGCCAGAACCTATCGTAAAGACTATTGTAAACCGCGCTCAACATCCCGCTTACGGATATGTAAAAGTGCCAAAAAGATATTACGACGCTGTAACTCAATGGTTTGACACTCAGCACGGATGGAAATTCAATAACGATGATATTATCTACACCACAGGCGTAATTCCTGCGGTTTCGGCTGTGATTAAGGCAGTTACAAAGCCTGGCGACAATGTAATACTTTTTACACCTGTATACAATCATTTTTACTCGTCGATACGCAACAACGAATGTAAAATGGTTTCGTGTCCGCTAATTGCCGACGAAAACAATGTTTATCATATTGATTTTGAAGCATTTGAAAACATTTGTAAAACCCAAGGCGGAATACTTTTGCTCTGCAATCCTCACAACCCGACTTCAAGGGTGTTTACTCCCGAAGAATTAGACAAAATTGTGCAGATATGTCTGAAATACAATATCTTTGTAATTTCCGACGAGATACATTGCGAAATCGTAATGCCCGGTTTTGAATATACGCCTTTTGGCAAAATAGCCGACAAATATCCACTCAAATATGCAGTATGTAACTCACCTTCAAAGACTTTCAATACGGCAAGTCTGCAAATTGCCAACATCATCTGCAAAGATTCTGAAATAAGGGCAAAAATCGACCGCGCTATCAACATCAACGAATGTTGCGATGTTAATCCTTTTGGTTTTGAGGCACTTATCACAGGTTACACCAATGCTGATTGTAAAGAATACATCAAGCAACTTAACCAAACAATATTCAACCATTACGAAATGGCAAAACAGTTGCTTGAAACACAGACTTCGGTGAAAATCACGCCGTTAGAGGGCACTTACCTTATGTGGATAAAATGCAGCGAAATAGGGCGCAAAGCGTTTGAAATCGAAAAAGAATTGATAACAAAATATAAAGTTTGGCTAAATCCGGGAACGCTTTACGGCGAAGAAGGTGAAGGATATATGCGTATTAACCTTGCCACATCACCCGAACTGCTAAAAGAGGGCATTTCTCGATTTATAAATTATTATAAAGATTTGGTGAAATGAAAAAGACATTGTTGATATTTTTGGCGTTGATAACCTGCGCTGCCGAAATTTACGCCCAAAAATGCGTTACATCATCGTTTACCTCCGAACAGAATGCGTTGATGAAAAAAGACGGCATCAAACCCGTATCGATAAGTTTTTTGGGAGGCAACTCTCGAAACTATTACGGCAGCAACCTGCCCGACAAGTTAGACACGCTTTGGAAGATAGTTCTCGGCGAAGGCGTGAGTCCCGCATACGGCTACAACAAGATATGGAAGGGCGCAGGATGGACAGGTCAGCCGCTGATTATCAACGAGAAAGGTCGCACATTTTTGATACAAGGCGCATTTGATTACAGCATCCGCAAAATCGACGCACTCACCGGCGAAGTAGTTTGGCGCACAGTTTTCGACGACATTCTCAAAGCCACAGGAACATTTTGCGTAAATCGCCACGCCAAAGATATTGAAAACCGCTACATAATAATTCAAGGCAGCCGCAAAGGTTGGGACAAAGATTCGTCGAGCGCACTCTGCACAAGTTTGAGGGCAGTTTCGTACACCACTGGCAAGATACTTTGGCAGTTAAACTCCGTTGCCACAGATTGTTACAGTCGCGATGTTGACGCTTCGGCTCTTGTGGTTGGCGACACGGCATACATACCGCTCGAAAACGGATATTTCACCGTTTTCAACCCCGACCCAGCAAAAGCCACAATGAAAGACGGCGTGTTGCAACCCGAAGTTTACCGTCAGATACTCCTTTATAATCAGCAAGATATAGCCACACGAGGCACCGACCTTGTCCCCGAGGCGTCCCCCACCCTGCTCGGCAACCGCATTTACATACCTTGCAGCACGGGTTGGATTCACGGTTATAATATTAATAAAGGTGTGATTGATTGGAAAATCTTTATTGGTCCCGACATCGACGGCACAATGCCCGTTACCCGCGACAACTGTCTGCTTGTGGCTATGGAAAAACAGTACATCAATGGCTCGGCAGGTGTTATGAAAATCAATCCAGCAAAAAGTCCGGAGAATGCTGTGGAATGGTTTTTCCCTGTTGCCGATCTGCATTATTCGCATTGGGACGGCGGCGTTATTGGCTCGGTAACGATTGCCGATTCTTATTCCAAGAAAGATAATTTGGCAATTTTCAACGACCTTGAAGGTTATCTATATATACTTGATTATATGCAACTTGACGGAGATAAAAAAGTACTTGGTCCCGATAGCCTAACCCTCTACCCCACTCCCAAACTGCTTTGCAAACAACAAACTTACCTTACCATTGCCACCCCCGTTACCGATGGCAAGCGCATTGCCGCTCCCACCGACAAAGGTTTTTATCTATTTGATATTCAAAAAGATAAATCGGGCAAGATAAATCTCAAACAATTAGACTTGATTCCAACGCTTCCTGCCGACGCCACACCGTCGTTTTACAACAAAATGCTGTTTGTACCCACCTACGACGGCAATATGGTTGGGTTAGGAAGGAAAAAATAATTTCATCAAAATCACTAATTTTTAATTCACATTAAAATGAAAGACTTCAAATTTTACGCTCCAACCTACGTGCAATTTGGACGCGACGCCGAACTAAAAACCGGCGAATTAGTAAAAAAATTTGGTGGCAAAAAAGTATTACTCCATTACGGCGGTCAAAGTGCCATTAAATCAGGACTTTTGAAACGTGTAGAAGATTCACTCACCCAAAGCGGAATCCAATTTGTAAAACTCGGTGGCGTTGTGCCCAACCCTCGTGTATCGTTGGTAAGAGAGGGAATCGAACTCTGCATAAAAGAGAACATCGACTTTCTTTTGGCAGTGGGCGGCGGCTCGGTAATTGATTCGTGCAAAGCCATCAGCGCAGGACGTTTTTACAATGGCGACGTTTGGGATCTTTATCTTCGCAAAGGCGTTGCTACTGAGTATCTTCCTTTGGGATGCGTACTTACTATTCCGGCAGCGGGCAGCGAAATGAGCGACGGCTCGGTAATCACCAACGAAGACGGCGGACTCAAAAAAGACTACTGCGTTGACGAATTCAGATGCAAATTTGCCGTAATGAACCCCGAACTTACATACACACTTCCTGCTTGGCAAACTGCGTGCGGCGTTACCGACATTATGATGCATACTATGGAACGCTATTTTTCAAAAGACGACGAGATGGAAATCACCAACTCGCTCGCCGAAGCCGTTTTGCGCACAGCCAAAAGTCAGGTAAAAATTGCCCTTGCCAACCCCACCGACTACACAAGCCGCGCACAAATAATGTGGGCAGGCAGCGTTGCACACAACGACCTCACTGGCTGCGGCACATCGGGCGATTGGGCAACACATATGCTCGAACACGAACTCAGTGGAATGTTTGACGTTAGTCACGGCGCAGGTTTGGCAGCAATGTGGGGAAGTTGGGCGCGTTACACAATGCACGAAAACATTGCACGTTTTGCTCGCTTTGCCGTAAACGTTATGGGCGTGGAACAAGATTTTCATTCGCAAGAAGCCACAGCCGAGGCAGGCATCAAAGCAATGGAAGAATTTTACCACTCAATTGGAATGCCCACATCGATCCACGAACTCATCGGCAAAGAAATTTCCGACAAAGAAATAGAAGAAATGGCCGACAAATGCAGCAACAACGGCACACAAACCATCGGTGCTCTCAAAGTGCTCAACCGCCAAGATATGATCAATATCTACAAAATGGCAAAATAGCATTAAAGAATTATAAAGTGAAAACGCCGTTTGAATATATCAGACGGCGTTTTCTTTTTAACTATAATAACTAACTACTACTTTTTCACCTTATAAATTCTAAAAGTCATAGCATCCAACTTGTCCTCAATAACCGAAACTTTATCGCCTGAGGCTTTGGTAGTTCCGTTTTGCGGAATAATGCGCGTAGGATTGTCGAGAGTGTTTTCTGCATCTAAATCGTTGCAGGTGAGAGTAATGGTAGAAACATCGTGATTATCTTTCAATCCATTGAGGTTCAATTTGATAGCCTGAGCCTGTTTGCTTGTGTTAATCACTTTTACAATCACAACATTCTCCTTTGTGTCCACCACAGCACTTGCAAAAAGTCCGTCCTGACCTGCAAGACCTGCCACTGGTTTCTTATCCATTGTAAGCGAGATTGAATTGGTTCCCTTGTTGGTGGCGTACATTTGCTGAACGTAGTAACTTACTGATTTAAACATTCTTGTATTGTCGAACCAAATCAAATCGGGACGCCATTGCCAACCGTCGATATGTGCAAACAAAGGTGCGTATGCGGTAATGTGAACAATGTCGGCATTGCGCTCAAAATCAGTCATAAAGGCAGCTTCATAAAGCGAAGTTTCATAATGGTTGTATTTTTTACCCTTACCGTGGCAAGCGTATTCACCAGCAAAAACTTTCGGACCTTTTCGGCTGTAACTTTCATAACGGAGAGTATTTTTGGGGTCGAGAAACCACGATTCGGGACGGTAGAAATGCTCGTCAACCAAGTCGGCTTTCTGTTCGCGCATAGCTTGCCAACCTTTTTCGTACATCTCGCCTTCTGAATCAGGACCCGATGTGCCAACAATTTTGATTTCGGGATATTTTTCGCGGATAGCCTTTACAAAAGGTTTAAGACGCTGATAATAAAGGGTATCCCATTGTTCGTTGCCCACTGCAAGAAATTTAAGATTAAAAGGTGCGGGGTGACCCATATCGGCGCGAACCTTGCCCCATTTTGAATTTTTGTCGCCGTTGGCAAACTCAATCAGGTCGAGACAGTCTTGGATATAGGGTTCAAGTTGGTCGATGGGGCAATGAGCCGAAGCGTCGTTCCAATTTTGAAACTGACAAGCCATTCCCACGTTCAACACCGGAAGCGGCTCAGCACCAATATCTTCGGCAAGTTGAAAATACTCAAAAAATCCAAGTCCGTAACTCTGAAAATAATCGGGGAAAAGTTTATAATCAAAAGTGCTAATCCAACGGTTGTCGTTAAGCGGACGGTTTTCAACAGGACCGACGGTGTTTTTCCATTGGTAACGGGTTTCAAGTTCAAAACTCTCCACAATGCAACCGCCGGGGAAACGCAACACACCGGGATGCATATCGGCAAGAGCCTGAGCAAGGTCGCGGCGCATACCGTTCTCTCTGTTTTTGAATGTGTTAACAGGGAAAAGACTAATATGTTCTAAGCAAACAGGATTGTTACCTTTAAGGAAAATACGCAAGCGGGCATTGTTGTCGGTTTTAGGCGATTTTAAAATCACTTGATATTTTTTCCAATCCTTAGAGTTTACAACAATCTCTTTTTCAACAAATTCCTGATGTTCTTCCATAGTGCTTTGGTCGATCAGCTGCACACGGATAGTGGCATCGCCATCGGTAGCCTTAGCGTAAACCGAAAAACGATACTCTTCGTCTTTGAGCAATCCGATACCGAAAAAACCTTCGTTGGTGAGCGACGTGCGGCGTTCGGGATGTCCTGGATACGAGAGCGTTACATAATGCGGGCAACGGTCGAAAGGACCATCGTTTTTCACCTCCACCTTGCCGGTAGTTTGCCATCCCATAAGGCTCTGGGGAAACTCAAACGAGCGGTTTTTTACCAACTCACCATACAATCCACCGTCGGCGGCGTAGTTGATGTCTTCAAAGAAAATGCCGTACATAGTGTTTTGCACGGGAGCACCGGGTTTGGCGGTAAGCACATCCATTACGTGCGTTTGCGCATTAGCGGCAAGAGTTAACGCCAATGCAACTGTGGTTATTAACTGTTTTTTCATAAATTAAAATTTTTAAAGTAGATTTAAAACATGCACAAAAGAACAAAATAAATAGCATTTGGAGGGGGACAAACGGACATTTTCTTTGCACAAAAGCAAAAAAAAAGCATCCGGCTTGGTCTTCCGGATGCTAAATCAGGCCTCACGCCTGATATTTTCGAAAAGGAATAATTAATTGTCTGAAAACGGAACCATGTCGATATTTAAATTTGAGCCGTAGATATAGTCTTTAATATCATCGCGCATATCGGCATCGTCTTGATAATAATACCACAAAACTTTTACTTTGCCACCATCCAGTTCAAATTGTTTCAAAACGCTAAGCATTTTCAAAATCCATTTTGAAGTGCTTGTATTGAAATATTTGAGCTGTAAGATAAATTCAATTTCTTTTGCATTCTTCACATAATCCTTCAACCAATCCACGAGTTCGGTATAAAACTTTGAAGTTTCTTCCAAAAACGATTCGCCTTTTATAATACATTTACCCGTTGAAGCCACAAAATCTACCGCGGGTATAATGTAACTGTCACGGCTCTCTTGGATGTGGATATCATTCATCGTGGCTGATGGTTAGAATGGTATAATATTGATATTCAATCCAGTATCGATCATATAGTCTTCGATATCCTCCTGCATA
>JAGCDD010000451.1 GCA_017651345.1 Bacteroidales bacterium
AGGGATACAAAAACCCCGAATTGGTGAGTCAATATTCTACGCAAAACTCTGTGCGCCGCCACCTTACGCCACCCGCTGTTATCATTATGGCAAGCGACGACCGAGTGGTAATGCCTGTCACCAATGGCATTCAATATTATTCGGCTATGCGAAACCAAGGCAACGAATGTGCAATGTTTATCTATCCCACTGGCGACCACGGTTTTGGCTTCGGATCTGGGTTTAAATACCACGACCAAATGCTCAGCGACCTTGGCAATTGGCTCTCCAACCGTCAAACTCCCAAACCAGGTGCTATCAAAGTGGCTTGCGTGGGCAACAGCATCACCGACGGACACGGCATCGACGTGGCCACTCAACACGGATATCCCGCTCTGCTGCAAAATAGTTTGGGCAACGGTTATTGGGTAAAAAATTTCGGACTCAGCGGTCGCACTATGCTCAACAATGGCGACATACCTTATATGAAAGAGTTGGCTTGGCGCGACGCTTTGGCGTTTAAACCCGATATTGTGGTTATAAAATTGGGCACCAACGATTCAAAACCGCAAAATTGGAAATACAAGGATGAGTTTAAACGCGATTTGCAGCAGATGATTACATCGCTTCGTCCCGACCTTGCGCAACCCACCAAAAAGAAGGGCAAAAAATCCGCTCCATTGCCAAATGTCAATCCCAAAATATATCTCTGCACGCCAATTCACGCCCTAAAACCATCGTGGGACATCAACGAGCGCATTATTTCCGACGAAATAATCCCGATTATTAAATCCACGGCGCAAGAATACGGCTTGGAAATCATCGACCTCAACACCCTCTATGGCAGCAACCCAGCCGACTATCTCGACGACGGCATCCACCCAAACGGAGAGGGTGCTAAAAAGATGGCAGACTTGATTTTTAAGGCTATTAAATAACAGTGCATTAGCGGATTACATCACTTGTGTCTGCACTTTGCGCTCCGACAATGCCTTATCGTAACGTGCCTTGCGGCTGCGATTCCAAAACACGCTGAGTCCTAAGCCCGAAATAATGTGCCAAATGCCCCACCAAGCTGCCATAAACTGCATTCCTCCTGTTGCAATTTCGGGAGGGAAAATATCAGGATTAAAAATCAGCATCAATGCTAGTCCCGAATTTTGGATGCCAGTTTCGATGGTAAGTGTGCGGCGGTCGCGTTCGTTGAGGCGCATTACACGGGCTGCGGTATTTCCGGCAAGAAACGCCAACGCATTATGAATCAACACAATTAATAATATGTATTGAATATAATGTATGATATTACTAAAATTAGCGCCAAATGCTACTACAACCATAAACATAAATATAGCCACAGATATTCGTTGAATAGGCTTAGCAATAATTTGAGTGAATTTGGGTAATTTAGCAGAACATAAAATACCCAACAAAAGCGGTAGCCCTATTACAAAAAACAACGTTTTAAATACCTCACTAATAGGAATATACAATTCCCTTACAAGCTCTGACGAATTAATAAAAAGATTACCCCACAGAGTAAAATTCAATGGAGTAATTACAACCGCCGTCACAGTTGAAATCGCCGTCAACGATACAGAAAGTTCAATATTACCTCGCGAGATTGAGGATATGAAATTTGAGACATTTCCTCCGGGACAGCTAGCGACGAGAATTGCTCCAAGCGCCACTGTTACCGTAAGGTAACTTTTAAAAACATAAACAGCAATAAAAGTTACAAGGGGAAGTAGCACTATCTGCGATACTATTCCCGTGATTACTCCTTTGGGATTTTTAAATGCTGTTTTAAAATGTAACGGCTTGATTCCCAACGCTACACCAAACATTACAAACGCTTGAACTATGCTGAGTATCAATCCGCCGTTGTTTCCAAAATTTAGTCGAACAGAATCTAACTGTTCCAACTGCAAAACCATCTGGTTCATAAAGAGTTATTCGTGAAATACAAGTGCGCAAACTTCAATTGTTACATAAATATCGTTTTTGGAATCGGGGTTTTCAATTCCGAGATACCATTGATAATTTTCAGGTAGAGGTTCGTCTAATTCCACCTCCACAATGCCGCTCTTGATGCCTTTGCGCGTTCCTTCGGGAAAATATTGAAAATTAAAGTTTTTATCGTTGAATTTGTCGAGATTTTCATTGTCCTTTATAAGGTAAATGGAGCAATCTGCCGTGCCCACTGGGTCGTCTAAACTATTAACAATGTCTGCCAAAAGTCCGTGAGTGGGGTCGTAACGCTCCACAAGATCTGCCAAAAGTCTAAGAGTGGGAGAGGTGTTGTCGGCATAATTTGACGAAACCGAGTAAACAAAACTTACCGTATTTTTGGGCAGTTTGATGGGTACAAAAGTACGATTTTTAGCATCGCCAGAGTAATTCAAACTGTGTGCAGTAAGCGTTGTTTCGTTAAGTACTTCTTTAAGTTCGCAATATCCGGGAGTGCCGCCAATAAAGAGATCGGCACTGCGAGTATCGCCTCCTGAGGTGCTAACTTGCACATAACCAAGACATTCGTTGCCATCAAAAACTGCAAAATAGAATGTTTCAATATCGTCGAAAACTTCGGGAGTAAAAACTGCCACTCCGTAATGGTTGGTAAGTGCCGTTGTATCAGCGTAAAACGGTTTAAAAAACGCCGATGACGGGTCGTGATTGTCTTCAAACAAATAAACCTTGGCGTTTGGCAAAGGCTGCCCATAATCACGCACATTGATGGTTATCGTAGCGGGAACACCCACACTGATGGTATCTTCGCAAGAGTATAACCCAAAGGTTATCAATGCGATAAGACATAAAAAGAGTTTGTTTTTCATAGTTTATAATAATTAGTGATTAAAAAAATTTTCGAGTCAAATTTATGCAAATAAAATGTTATTATTTGAAAAAAATTCTTAAATTTACCCCAAAAAATCACTAATATGTCACAGAAAATATTTAACATTGGCATCCTCGGCACAGGATGGATAGCCGACAAAATGGCGACAACTCTCGCCGGAATGACCACCGCACGTGCCTACGCAGTGGCTTCACGCACAACCGAAAAGGCAGAAAATTTTGCCGCACAATTCTCTATTCCAAAGGCTTACGGCAGTTACGAAGCATTAGCCGACGACCCGGAGGTAGACCTTGTTTATATAGGCACTCCGCACTCGCACCACTACGACAACGCCAAGATGTGCCTTTTGAAAAACAAACCCGTGCTATGCGAAAAGGCGTTTACCGTAAACACTCCTCAGGCTGAGGAACTTATCAGAATTGCCAACGAACGCAAGGTGTTTCTCGCCGAAGCCATTTGGACACGCTATCAACCTATGCGTCAAATGATTACCGACGCTATCAATAGCGGTGTCATTGGCAAGCCTCAAATGCTTTCGGCAAACCTCTGCTATCCAAACATCGCCCTGCAACGTATGTACGACCCTGCGCTTGCCGGCGGAGCACTTTTAGACCTCGGCGTTTATGTGCTCAACTTTGCAGATATGTTTTTTGGCGACGACATCAAGTCTACATCGTCGCACTGCATCAAATATCCCACAGGCGTTGATATTCAAGAATCTATCACCATTGAGTACAACGACGGACGTATAGCAGTGCTTTGGAGTTCGCAACTTGCCAAGAGCGACCGTCA
>JAGCDD010000452.1 GCA_017651345.1 Bacteroidales bacterium
GCGGCTGTTAAATATTGATGCTCTACAATGTTTTGAAAACTACGCTGTAAATTTCGGCTTTTTTGTCAACTTTCATCGGATACGCCCGCGACGACGACGGCATACGATAAAATTTTATCACACGGTTGCAAAAATCCGCCTCCACATAATCGCCGATTTCAGGACTTTTGACACCCAAAATCTCCGAAACCACCTCCGCCGACTTTCCTCCTGTGGATACAATCGTCTTACAGTCTGGAATTTGCGAGAGAATTTCGGCAAGATTCACCCGCTCCAAAATTTCAAGATTGGCATCCGAAGCATCGTTGTTTCCGCGCACAATTGCCACAGCGGTATCGTAGATGGCGATGCCTTTATCTATAAGGAAATCAACGATTTGCTGTTGCTTAAAACACTTTTGGCTGAGGTCGATAAAATGGTTGATATCATTGAAGAATACGATACCAAAAATTCTCCACATATCGTTCTGAAAATTAGGGTAATAGAACGGCATTTTCCAACGTTTCATCGGCGGCGGAAAACTGCCCAACATCAGGATTTTTGAGCCTGAGGGCAAAAACGGTTTCAACGGATGTCTTTCGGTCATAACGGATTAAGTTTTGTCGGGCAAAGATAGGAATAATTTTTGGGATTGGGGAAAAATGTTGTATAACATTCCAAAATATTTCTTATATTTGCACTTGCAAAACAGAATCGTTATGAAAACTATCGACATACAAACACTTCAAACGCAACCCGAAGGTCAGCAATTCGACCGCAAGAGTTTTCGCATAGAGGCGAAGACATTGGCGGTGATAGCCGTTGCTTTTGCAAATGCCGATGGTGGCGATATCGCGATAGGTATTGAGGACAACGGTCGTATTACAGGAATTAACGGCAATGATGTGCACCTCAACGAACTATTGCGTGTACCCTTCGATTTTTGTGTGCCGTCTGTTCAAGCCGATGTTAAGTTCTTGGATTGCAACGATGTCAATGGCAATCCTAACCGTGTGATGGTAATGCACATCGAACCGAGTATGAAAGTACACTCCAACCAATCAGACGAGGCGTTTTACCGTGTTGGCGACAAGTCGAAGAAACTCAATTTTGAGATGCGTATGCAGTTGTTTTATGCCAAAGGCGGACGCTACTACGAGGATGAGCCGGTGTATGGTGCCACAATTGATGATATTGACCTTGACTTTGTGTCCGAATATTGTCACAAAATTGGATTTGACAAGGATGCCGCCACCTATTTGCGCACCAATAAGGGGTATATTACCACGGTAAACGGAGTGGAAAAAGTATCGGGCGCGGCAATACTCTTGTTTGGCAAAGATCCGCAAAAGTTTTTCCAACGTGCAAGAATCCGCATCGTCCGTTATTCAGGCGACGAGGAACGTTTTGGACGAGAAATGAATGTGATTAAAGATGTGTGGTTTGAAGGTCGCATTTTGGAAATGACACAGAAAGCCATCGATTTTGTTGAGACACAAATCAAGGAATACACATATTTAGGAGAAGACGCACGGTTTGTTACAATTCCCCAGTATCCGCAATTTTGTTGGACAGAACTGATAGTCAACGCCGTGGCGCATCGCGATTACAGCATATTGGGGACGGATATTATGGTCAAGATTTTCGACCATCATTATATTGTTGAAAGTCCGGGTATATTGCCGGGAATGGTGAGGATTGACAATATAAGGCAGATGCATTTTTCGCGAAATCCCAAAATTGTGCAGTATTTGCAGCAATACAAATTGGTGAAAGAATTTGGCGAAGGCGTTGACCGTATGTTCAGGGAGATGGAACAATCAGGCAATCCTGCGCCTGAATACAAACAAATTGAGTTTATGGTGAAAGTTAGACTCAATTCCAACGTAAAAGAACAAGGTTCACAAACAAGTTCACAAAGAGGTTCACAAACAAGTTCACAAAGAGGTTCACAAACAAGTTCACAAAGAGATTCGCGAACTACCTCAGGAAGAATACTTAACTTGTTGAAACAAAATTCATTAATAACAAGAGAGCAAATGTCGGTAGAAATAGGTATTTCCGACAGGATGATTGCCAAATATTTGAAAGATTTTCAAGAGAAAGGCATTTTGAAGCGTTTAGGAGGCAAATTTGGCGGTCAATGGGTGATAAATGATGTGGAAAATAACACATTTGTCGGAAGTTCTCAAAGTGGACCAGAAAGTGAACCAGAAAACTCACAAAGTGGACCAGAAACACAAAAAGTGGACTGTAAAAGTGGACCAGAAAATACAGCCGAAAAGATTTTGGAATTGATACGCCAAGACCAATTCATTACATCAAGGGAGATTGCCACAAAACTTGGTATGGCTCGCAGTGGCATCAGCAAACACCTGCGGAATTTGCAAGAAATGGGTGTGTTGAGATATATTGGGTTTAATAAAGGCGGTCATTGGGAAGTGATTATGTAATTATAAATCAATTTTTTATAATTGTGTCATTCCAAATGACACATTTCCCCGCCTTTAAAAAACTCAAATTATTCCTTGCCACGTCAAGGAATAATTTGTATATTTGCCGTTGTTAAAGGAACAAGTATTATGCACCTCCCAAATAGTAAAACACTAAATATCAGCACATTGTCGCAGATATTCGACAATACGACAGCCACATACAAATTCTATTGGTTTGTGGCGATGCTTGATATTGTTGTTAAGGAACGCAAAACAAGAATTTCGTTTTGGGAGATAATTGCTTCGATGATAGCCGAATCGTGGTATCCGATTCATTATTTCAAGATTTCCTTTGGCAAATCAGATTCTTTGTTTGATTATTCGCTGCAAATTCAAAATGATTTGCAAATTTCAATTGATGCCGACAAAGATAAAATCAAAGGTCAATTGCTTAATAATCTTGAAAATACGAAGAAATATCTTCGGATTTTCACCAAAAATGTGCCTTACAGATTTCTCTCGCCTTGGATAAAATATACATACGATGATGATGTGATTGCAAAATCGCAGAGTTTTACAAACAATTGTCTGTATTCCATTTACAGCGAAGAAATCGAAATCAATCCAATTTGGATTGATTATCTGACAGAGAATTATGTAATTCTCAGATATTTTGCATTTTGGAATTTGACAGAATTTTTGCAAAAACGCAATCCAACCGTTCCAAATCTTCCGGCAAAACTTGTAAAACCTTTGCAGCGCGAGTCGCTGACAAAACAGCGCAAATTTTGGGACACTTACATCGAATCTGTTGGCAAAATCAACTGTATTTATACCGGCAAAGAAATCTATCCTAAGAAATACGATTTAGACCATTTTGTGCCGTGGAGTTTCGTGTCGCACAATTTGTTATGGAATTTGTTGCCCGCCGATGCAAGCATAAATTCTTCAAAAAGCAACAATCTTCCAC
>JAGCDD010000453.1 GCA_017651345.1 Bacteroidales bacterium
AGAATCAGACTTTGAGGAAGAACCGCAGCCCTCACCCTCCCCTGCACCTCAACCACAACCCGAAGAGTCTGACTTTGAGGAAGAACCTCAACCTGAGCCACAGCCCGAACCACAGCCTGAGCCTCAACCTGAGCCACAGCCTGAACCGCAACCTGAGCCACAACCTGAACCGCAGCCTGAGCCACAGCCTGAACCGCAACCCGAGCCGCAGCCTGAGCCCGCGCCGCAACCTTCAGACGAGGATGATTTTGAAGAACAAGACTTTATCGACAATTAAAAATGAAAGAAAACCTTCACATATTTTATGCACCTGATGCCGCCGAAAACGCCACTGTATACCTCAGCGACGAGGAGGCGGCACATTGCTGCAAAGTGCTTAGACTTGCCACAGGCGACAACATAGCCATTGCCGACGGTAGATGTACTGTATACAACGCTGTAATAACCGTTTGTTCAAAAAACACTTGCGCCGCACAAACAACCAGCATTATTTCAGATATTTACCGTCGTAATTATTTCAACCATGTGGCAATTGCACCCACCAAAAACATCGACCGTTTTGAATGGTTTGTAGAAAAAGCGGTAGAATTTGGCGTTGACACCATCACCCCTCTCCTATGCGACCATAGCGAACGAAAAATACTCAAAACCGACAGATTAGAAAAAATTGCTCTTTCGGCGTTTAAACAGAGCGGCAATGCTGTGGTAACCACTATCAATCCTCTCACTCCATTTGCCGACGTAATAAAATCAGTTTCGGACGAAACCAAATTAATAGCACATTGCGAAGAAGGTGAAAAAACGTTTTTTTCAAACGCAATTTTGCCTCACAGTAGGTCGATAACGTTAATTGGTCCTGAGGGCGATTTTTCTGATAAAGAAATATCTTTGGCGCTATCCTCAGGGTTTCGCCCCGTATCGCTTGGAAACACTCGGTTAAGAACCGAAACGGCAGGCGTGGCAGTGTGCGCTTTTTTGGCTGCGTTAAACAATTAAGGATAACCGCGCCATTGCATCTTCCAAAAGCCTGCGTGGACAGGCGGCGTTGATTCTTTGAAAACCTTCGCCAGATTTGCCAAAGATTTTGCCGCTGTCGAGCCAGAGTTTTGATTTATTGATAATTGCATCGTCTAATTGGGCGGGAGTGAGACCCAAACCTCTGAAATCTAACCAAACCAAATAGGTGGCTTCGTGGGTTATCATTCGCACGTTTGGCAGATTGGTTTCTACATAGTTTTTGATAAATTCCACATTGTTTTTTATATACTTAAAAACACCGCTAAACCACTCATCGCCATACTTATAGGCGGCAATGGTAGCAACCAATCCCATAACGTTTAACTGACTATAACCCGAGGCGTTGTATGCGTGACAAAATTTGCGGCGAATTTTTGGATTTTTGATAAAAATGTGTGCAGTTTGCAATCCGGCAAGGTTGAAGGTTTTGGAAGGAGATGTAAAGGTCAATGTAATATCCTCAAACTCAGGTTTTAAACTTGCAAAAATGTGATGTTTGCCCACAAATGTGAAATCTTGATGAATTTCGTCGCTAAGGACCAAAACATTGTGTTTCAAGCATATTTCACCTATTTTGATAAGTTCCTCTTTGCTCCAAACTCTCGACACAGGATTATGAGGATTGCAAAGAAGAAAAAGTTTTACATTGTTGGCAACGATTTTGTTTTCAAAATCTTCAAAATCAATATAATAGCGGTTGTCTTGTGGATTGTAAACCAAAGTATTGTCTACAAGTTTTCGATTGTTGTCTTCGATAACTTCCGAAAATGGATAATATACAGGCTGTTGAATCATTATGGCATCGCCTTTTTCGGTTAACGCATTAACAGCCACCGCAATAGCAAAAACCACGCCCGGAGATTTTAGTAGTTCACGTTCGGTAAAATCGTAATCATATTTTCTATGAAAATAATCACGCACCACTTCGTAATATGGAGTTTGAGTTTCGCTATATCCAAAAACGCCATATTCAGCCGCATCGTGCAGAGCGTCAACTATATAACTTGATGTTTTAAAATCCATATCCGCCACCCAAAGAGGCAACACATCGGCAGGAAGTCCGCGACGTTTGGCAAAGTCAAACTTCAATGAAAGTGTATCTTTGCGGTTGATTACTGTGTCAAAATCTAAGTTTCTTTCCATCCTTTATCAATTATGAATTATGAATTACGAATTCTGAATTGTGAATTGTGAATTATGAATTAAAACATTTCCCCAACTCTTCTATCAAATCATCTGCGTTTTCGATTCCCACCGAAAGGCGTAAAATACAATCGGTTATGCCGTTTTTTAATCGTGTTTCTTCGGGTACGTCGGCGTGAGTTTGAGTTGTGGGATATGTTATCAGTGTTTCAACTCCACCAAGACTTTCGGCAAATTTTATTAGGCGTACTTGGCTAAGAATTTTTTCTACAAGTGCCTTATTTTCAACCTCAAACGTTATCATTGATCCAAATCCGCGAGCCTGACGTTTCATAATTTCATAACCCGGATGATTGGGCAGACCGGGATAGATTACTCGGCGGATTTTGGGCTGATTTTCAAACCATTGCGCAATTTTGAAAGCGTTTGACTGCGCCTTGTCCATACGCACGGCGAGAGTTTTGATGCCACGCTCCACAAGCCACGAATCAAACGGCGCAAGTCCCGCACCGGTGGTCTTGATTAAGAAGCGCAGTTTTTCTTGAATATCAACACGTTTGGTAACAATGAATCCCGCCAAAGTGTCGTTGTGACCGCTTAAAAACTTGGTGCCGCTATGGATAACGACATCAGCACCAAGTTTCAAAGGATTTTGAAAATATGGCGACAAAAACGTGTTGTCTACGATTAACAGAAGATTGTGATTGTGAGCGATTTCGGCGGTTTTGGCAATATCGGTAACGTTCATCATAGGATTTGTGGGCGTTTCGATATACACGGCTTTGGTTTTGGAAGTGATAAGGTGGTTGAAATCTGATTTATAACATTCGGTATAACAGACCTTTACACCTTTGTTTTTCAGCACATTGTCAAAGAGTCGGATGCTGCCGCCGTAGAGGTCGGAATCGGCGATAATTTCGTCGCCCTGATGAAAAATCTCCGACAGAAGCGCCACAGCCGCCATTCCGCTCGACAGCGCAAAAGCGTCGATTCCGCCTTCGAGTTGCGCCACAATTTTTTCAAGATGCTCTCTTGTAGGGTTTTGCAGACGGCTGTAATCAAATCCCGTTGACTGTCCAAGTCCCGGATGTGCGTAAGTGGCAGTTTGAAAAATCGGGAAACTCACCGCGCCGTAGAATCTACAATCACCCTCGTCTTCCTCCAAATGAAGACATAATGTATCAGTTTTTTGTGCCATATTTTTAAGTGTTTTAAAAAAGCGACCCCTCGTTGTTTTATCTCAAAACCTTTGGAGCCGCTTTAAAGAAAATGAATAAAAAAACTAATTGAATCGTCTTACAGCAACAGTGTAAATGTCTTCTATTAAGCGGATTCCGCCGGTGTAGCCTACATAAAAACTGTCGAATACTACCTTGTCTAACACTGGCCACGAGA
>JAGCDD010000454.1 GCA_017651345.1 Bacteroidales bacterium
TATCCGTTTTCGCACAAAAAATCTGCTTTGAAAAAGGCTGAGAACACTCTCAGCCCCGAATTCTTGCTTTCAAAAACCGAGGTGCTCGACAAAATTCAGCAATCTTCCAACTTTGTGCTTGTAACATATCCCGAAGCAATTGCCGAAAACGTTATTTCATCTGCCGACCTTCAAAAAAACACCCTTGAACTGCGCACGGGTCTCGAGGTCAACACCGAGTTTATTACCGAAGTGCTTGAATCTTACGACTTTCAGCAGGTAGATTTTGTTTTCCAACCCGGACAGTTTGCCCTTCGTGGAAGTATTATTGATATTTTTTCGTATTCTAACGACAATCCTTACCGCGTTGACTTTTTTGGCGAGCAGATTGAGTCGATACGCACGTTCGACATCATCGACCAACTCTCTATCGACAAGGTTGACCGCATCACCATCATTCCAGACATCTGCAAGCATAATGCTGATATTAAGAAGATTCCGTTTTTACATTTTATTCCACAAAACAGTGTAATTTGGTTTTCTGACCTCGATTACTGCCGTTTGCAGGTAGAATCGCTTGGACAAGATAATGTTTTCGTTACCGAAGACGGCGATGTTGATACCGATACTCCCGATTTTATGGATGCTGCTACGTTTGATAACGCATTGAAACAGAAAAAGTTAATCGATAATGGCTCTACAGCTCAAATGCCTTCGGTAATCAAGTTCTATATCACACCGCAACCAGTTTTTCAAAAGAATTTCAGCCTTCTTGCCCAAAACATCCGCCATTATCAGGATTCGGGATACAAAACATTTGTGTCGGTTCTCAACGAAAAGCAAACCATACGCCTTCACGATATTTTCTCCTCTGATTCGTCGATTGAAAATGTAAATTTCGAATCCATTGTAATGACTATCCATCAGGGCTTTGTAGACAATGATTTGAAGTTGTGCTGCTATTCCGACCATCAGATTTTTGAACGCTACTTAAAGTACCGCTTAAAGGAGGCTAAGATCCGCAAGAGTCGTGAGGCAATTACCCTCAACGAAATGAACAGCCTTAAGCCCGGCGACTATATTGTCCATTCCGACCACGGTATAGGCACTTTTGGAGGCTTGGAAACTATCGACAAAAATGGTCATCCGCAAGAGGCTATCAGATTGGTTTTCAAAGATAACGATATACTTTATGTTAGCATTCATGCTCTTCATAAGATTTCAAAATATAAAGGAGCGGACGGCGAAGCTCCAAAAATTTACAAACTTGGCAGCGACACTTGGAACAAACTTAAGCAAAAGGCAAAAACCAAAGTTAAAGATATCGCTCAAAAACTTATCAAACTTTATGCGCAGCGCAAACAGCAAAAGGGTTTTGCTTTCTCGCCAGACTCTTATTTGCAGCAGGCTTTGGAGGCGTCGTTTATTTACGAGGACACTCCCGACCAAGAAAAAGCAACGGCTGCGGTAAAGGCCGATATGGAATCGCCCGAACCTATGGACCGTCTTATTTGCGGTGATGTGGGATTTGGCAAAACCGAGGTGGCTATTCGTGCTGCTTTTAAGGCTGCTACCGACGGCAAACAAGTGGCTGTGCTTGTTCCTACCACTATTCTCGCTCTGCAACACTATAATACTTTTAAAGAAAGACTCAAAGATTTACCCTGTAATGTGGAGTATATCAGCCGTTTGCGCACTGTAAAAGATATTCGCTCTATCCTCAAACGCCTTGCCGATGGCGATATTGATATTTTGATTGGTACGCATAAGATTATTGGCAAAGACGTGGTATTCAAAGATTTAGGTTTGCTTATAATCGACGAGGAACAAAAGTTTGGAGTGGCAGTTAAAGAAAAACTCAAACAGATCAAACTCAATGTCGATACTCTGACGCTTTCTGCCACGCCTATACCGCGAACATTGCAGTTTTCGCTTCTCGGCGCTCGCGACCTCAGTATCATCAATACTCCTCCACCAAACCGTTATCCTATTGTTACCGAGGTACATACGTTTAATCCTGAGATAATTAAAGAGGCTGTTGACTACGAACTCGATCGCCACGGACAGGTGTTTATTATCCAAAACAAGATTAAGGAACTATATAAAACTGAGGCACTTGTAAAAAAACTCTGTCCTCACGCCGAAACTATCACTGCTCACGGACAGATGGATGGCACTATGCTCGAAAACATTATGCTCGGCTTTATCAACAACGAGGCGGATGTGCTTATCTGCACCACCATTATCGAGAGCGGTTTGGATATTCCTAACGCCAACACTATCATCGTGTTAGATGCTCAAAACTTTGGACTTAGCGAACTCCACCAACTTCGCGGACGTGTAGGACGTTCTAACAAAAAGGCGTTCTGCTATCTTTTTGCGCGTCCCGAGGAAAATATGACTCCGCAGGCACGTCAGCGTTTGAAGGCTATCGAGAGTTTCTCTGAACTTGGTAGCGGATTCAACATTGCCCTTCAAGACCTCGACATACGTGGTGCAGGCAATCTTCTCGGCGGCGAACAGAGCGGTTTTATCTCTGAAATCGGTATGGAAACTTACCAAAAAATTCTCGACGAGGCTATTATTGAAATCCGCGAACAAGAATATCAAGAAAAACTCAACAGTGATGACGTCGGCGATGTTTCGGCTGTGCCATTGCCCACCAATATGAAGTTTACATCCGACTGCATTATCGACACCGATATGGAACTTCTTCTTCCCGAAAATTATGTGGAAAACATCACCGAACGTTTAAAAATTTACCGCAAACTTGATAACGTAAAAGACGAGGAGGGTCTGCAGCAGATAATTCAACGACTCACCGATCGTTTTGGCAAAATTCCCGAACCCACCGAACAGTTGTTTAATGTGGTGCGTATGCGGTGGATTGCCATCGAACTTGGTATGCTCAAAATTATATTGAAAGGCGGTAAGATGATATGCTATCTTGTTGAAGATCAAGATTCTCCGTATTATCAATCAGATGTCTTTTCGCGTATAATTGCACATCACAACGGCAAAGATTCGGTGCTGAAGCCAGTCAACGGAAAACCTTGCCTTGTGGTAGATAAAATTACTTCACCGGCTAAAGCACTTGCTTTTTTGAAAAAAATTTATGATAATTAAAAAAAATCATAAAAATATATTTGGATTAAATAATTTTTTATTATATTTGTAGGAATACTTTAAGTGGTTAAATCACTGAGTATATAATTATTAATTAATTGATTTAAAAGCATTTAACTATGAACATCACCACAAAAATCCAACGTCTGCGCAAAGAGAAAGGATGGTCGGTGGCAAGGCTTGCACGCGAAACCGACATTCCTACAGTGAGTTTGCGCGTTATGCTCAGCCGCGAGGATCCCAACAATTACAGCATTAAGTCTCTTATCAAGATAGCCGACGTTCTCGGCGTAACGGTAAGTTACCTCACTCTCGAAGAAAACGAAACCGACAAGCCAAAACTCACCGAAGCTCAGCGCAAAGAATTGATGAATCAGTTCAACAAGACCATCGAATCATATTTCGACCTTGTTAAGCCAAGTTCGTTGCAAGACAAACGCGATTTCAACGACGACGACGACGAGTTCGACGACTAAGTCTTGATATTACCTTACGCGGTGCGGGTGGCTGATGCGAGCTATCATTGCGCTCATTTTTTCTGTATGGCGGGTTTCTATTACCTTGATATCTGAGTGTGTCATTGTTTCTGCCCACCGTTCAAGTATTTTGAGCCTTTCTGTTTCGCATACCTCAGCATCAAATGCGAGTTTTATCTTTACAAATCCTTTGCGGATGATTCCGCTTGATATATTTTCCATATTGGTAAATTTTTTATGAATTATTGCTATTTTGTAAAAATAAATTTACAAATACTATGCCATTCTTTAAAAATTAACCCGTATGATTGAATCTATGCAAGTGTGATGCTATTATAGTGCATTTAAATAAGCACAATGACGGTTGATGGCTCTAAGGTTATCTCATATTTTCCTTCAACACTCAAATACTTATTGCCTGTAAGATAGTCGGTTAACGTTGATCGTGATTTATCGTTGAGGGTAAACGATTGCTGAGTTTTGTCGCGATTGAATGCAAATATTACCTTCTGCTGATTTGTATAACGCTCAAAGACATATAATCTCCCTTGGTGAGATGCGGTAAGAGTGCGCCACTTGCCTGTTCTAAGTGATTGATAATTATTGCGCAATGCTATTATCTTTTTGTAGAAGTGGTGCATATCTGGCGAAAATTCCACTTTGTCGGGTTTTCTGCCTCTGATGCCGTTGAAAACAGGATATTCGTTGTCGAATTTTATTTCACTCCACATCATTGGTTTGCGGCAATCGGGGTCGTTTGCGCCCCACATTCCTGCTTCGTCACCGTAATAAATCATTGGCGCACCCACAAATGCGAATTGAAAAACTATCATCATTTTTTGGATAAGTCTTTCTCGTTCAAATGGTTTACGTGTGCTGTAATGTTTGTCGTCTGCGTGCGAATTGGCAAAATATTTGCCTATGCTGCCATATTGTTTTAGTTTTCGATTTACGATATACGATGCTATACGCTCAGTATCGTGTGTACCTAACATATTTTGCATCATATAGTTACATTCAGTAGGGTAGAGGTTTAGCAACTCTTTGAGCCTTTGGTCAAACTGTTCTGCTGTATAATAATTTTTTTCAGCCGCAAAAAATCTGCAGGCGGCTTCCAAAAATCCGTAATTCATCACCGAATCAAAAACGCCTTTGTTTAGATAAGGCTTAATAATATCCTCAGGCTCAATAAGTTCGCCAATAAACAAAGCATCGCTTTTGAGCATTTTTACATATCGGTGGGCTTTGTCCCAAAATTCTATCGGAACGCCAATTGCGTGGTCTATTCGCCATCCGTCGATGCCTTGTATCTCTTTGCCGTCTACCACGGGGCGCAACCATCGGCGCAAAGCTGCAAATACATATCTCTGAACTTCTTTGCATCCGTAGTTTAATTTGGGCATCTCTTTTACACAGCCCCAAAACTTGTCGTATTGTAGTTGCTTTGGTGTTGATTTTTCAAAGTTGATGTGAAACCATGATGCGTATTTCGACTTTTCGCGATGTTTAAGCACGTCTTGAAATGGCACGCTATTGTAGCCTATGTGGTTGAACACTCCGTCGAAAATTATTTTTATACCCAATTCGTGGGCGCGTTTTATCAGGTTGAGTGTTTCGCGGTCGGCTGTGGTCCAAGTGGCGTTGGTATAGTTGTCGAAATCTTCGCTTTTGATAGTTTTGATGTCGTTGCGAGGATTGCTGCCAAAAAAAGGATCGGTGTGCAGATAGTTAGTTGCGTCGTATTTGTGTAGAGATGGCGAATATTGCAACGGAGTGAAATACAGTGCGTTAACACCTAAATCTTTAAGGTATTCGAGTTTGCTGATGATTCCATTTACATCGCCGCAAAACCGCCGCCTAAGTATGTTGGTTTTTAGGTCGGCGGCGTTTTGTTTTTCGCATTCATCGGTGGCGTACCAATCTGCTGTCCAACTGTGTATCTTCCAAGGATCGTTGTGAGTTAGCGAAAATGGAGTTGTACCTTCGATGTCGGCGGCTGTAATAGGGTTGTGGCTGTTGGTGCGGCAGAATCTTTCTGGAAAGATCTGATACCAAACAGCATCTTTGGCCCATTGAGGACCTTTATTTTTTGGCATTGGCAAGTGCTGTTATTATTTTTTCTCTAACGCTGTCACAAACAGGTACTAATGGCAAGCGCAAATTCTCTTTAATAATGCCGAGATGTGCGAGTGCAGCTTTTGCACCTGCGGGACTTCCGTCTTCAAACAATGTGTTCATAAGGTCGAGAAGTTTGAAGTGAATTTTCCTTGCGGCTTCGTAATCACCTTTAGCACAAAGGTTTACCATTGTAGAAAATTCTTTGGGAGCCACATTTGCCACTACTGATATTACGCCGGTAGCGCCGAGAGCATACATTGGCAAAGTGAGAGCGTCATCGCCTGAAATTAATGCAAGACTATCGGGCTTATTGTTTATAATGCTCATTATCTGAAGCATATTGCCGCTTGCCTCTTTTACTGCTATAATTTTGGGGCAGTCGTTGGCTAGTTGTACAATGGTTTGCGCTTCCACGTTTCGCGATGTGCGTCCGGGTACATTATAGAGTACTACAGGCAGAGGACTTGCTGTGGCTATTGCCTTAAAATGTTCGTAAATGCCTCGTTGATTGGGTTTTGTGTAATATGGCGAAATGCTTAATATAGCGTCTATTCCTTTGAAATCGGTGTTTTTAATTTCGTCTACTACGGCGGCTGTGTTGTTGCCACCAATGCCGTACATAATTGGCACTCTGTTGTTTACGTATTCAATAACGAATTTTCGCAACTGTTGGCGTTCTTGTGGGGTGAGGGTAGCCGGCTCGCCTGTGGTGCCTTGCATAGCGATGAAGTTGATACCACCGTCTATTATATAGTCTAAAAGGTTTTGTAGCGAAGGGTAGTCGATATTTCCGCTGTTGTCGAAAGGCGTTATCAGTGCAACGCCTGTTCCGTTGAATAATTCACTCTGCATATTGGAGTTGTGCTTTTGATTATTGGTACAAAATATTGTGTCTTAGATTATTACGAGGGTAATTATTTTCGAGATATGGCAGTGAGATACTGTTTTATGCGGTTGATAAGTTCATCTGTTTCGGGCACTCTGTCGTCTTTGAATTCGAGTGCAAAATCGGCAAAGTCGTTCTCTTTAAATTTTACCGAAACTTTGAATTTGGCTCTCGACATACCCATCACGTAGTCTACACTGAGGTTTTCGGTGGTACATATATTAATAAGTATGTCGAAATCTTTTTTGATGAAGTCTTCAACTTCACGGTTGTCGGGGTAGCCAAAAAATGTAATTTTTTCTAACGAAAAAAGATGGATGTTTGGGCTTGGCGTGTAGTAGCGTAGCATCTCTTCGTTGAGCACCATACCAAGGGCTTCAACGTTTTTGCCTGCTTCTACAAGTCCGGTGATGAACCTCCGAGCCGAAAAATAGTTAGCCTGTACAGTTGAGTCGAACAGCAATCCGATAGACTCAGCCGAGTCGATATTGTGATACGATTTTTGCCGCTGCACTTTCTCCGCCTTGTTGCGAAGCCTTTTGCAGCCCATTTTCTGCCGTGTGTTTAATATAAATTTCATAGTGCAATTTTACTAAAAAAAAACGAGTTAGGCATCAATCTTTTGTAAAAATATCGCCAAACGGCTCTTTTTTTTTAGAATCCGCGGTAATGGTAGCCATATCCGCCGTATACAGGATAGATATTGTGCGA